>CADCTP010000065.1 GCA_902805565.1 uncultured Mycobacteriales bacterium | reverse complement strand
GCTCGGCCACGGTCACCGGCTCGTCGCCGCCCGCGACCGGCCCGGTGCTGTCCGCGGCGTCCGCGGCGGTCTCGTCGACCGGCTGCCCCGCCCGGGTGCGCCGCCGGGACCGGCTGCGCTTCGGTCGGCTCTCCGACTCCTCCGCCGGGGCCGCCTCCGACGCGGGCGCGGGCGCCGGCGCCGTCCGGGACCGGGGGGCCCGCTTGCGGGAGGTGCGCCCGCCGGTCTCGCCGAGGTCCTCGACCTCCTCGGCGTCGAGCCCGGCCCGGGTCCGCTGCGCGCGCGGCAGCCGGCCGGTGGCCTCGGTCGGGATGTCCAGGTCGAGGTAGAGGTTCTCGGAGGTCGAGTACGTCTCCGGCGGCTGGTGGAACGGCAGCGACAGCGCGTCGCAGATCATCTTCCAGCGGGCCAGCTCGTCCCAGTCCACGTACGTGACCGCGACGCCCTTGGCGCCGGCCCGGCCGGTGCGGCCGATCCGGTGCAGGTAGACCTTCTCGTCCTCGGGGCACTGGTAGTTCACGACGTGGGTGACGCCCTCGACGTCCAGCCCGCGGGCGGCGACGTCGGTGGCGACCAGCACGTCGACCTTGCCGGACCGGAACGCCCGCAGCGCCTGCTCGCGGGCCCCCTGGCCGAGGTCGCCGTGCACCGCGGCGGCCGCGAACCCGCGGTCGACCAGGTCGTCGGCGACCTTCTGCGCGGTCCGCTTGGTCCGGCAGAAGATCATCACCAGGCCGCGGCCGCGGGCCTGCAGGATGCGGGAGAGCATCTCGGCCTTGTCCATGGCGTGCGCGCGGTAGACGAACTGCTGCGTCTCCGGAACCACCCGGGACTCCTCGTGCCCCTCGGCCCGCACGTGCACCGGCTGCCGCATGAAGCGGCGGGCCAGCGCCACGATCGGCCCCGGCATGGTGGCGCTGAACAGCATGGTCTGCCGCTGGTCCGGCACCCGGGACAGGATCCGCTCGATGTCCGGCAGGAAGCCGAGGTCGAGCATCTCGTCGGCCTCGTCCAGCACCAGGGCGGACACCGCGCCGAGCTGCAGGTGGCCCTGGTTCACCAGGTCGAGCAGCCGGCCGGGGGTGCCGACGATGACGTCGACGCCCTTGCGCAGCGCGCTGACCTGCGGCTCGTACGCGCGCCCGCCGTAGATGGCGGTCACCCGGGCGCCGAGGTGCTTGCCGGCGGCCTGCAGGTCGCGGGTGACCTGCACGCACAGCTCGCGGGTCGGCACCACGACCAGCGCCCGCGGCGTGGGGCCGCCGAGCTCGATGCGCTGCAGCAGCGGGACGCCGAACCCCAGCGTCTTGCCGGTGCCGGTACGGGCCTGGCCGATCAGGTCGCTGCCGGCCAGCGCGATCGGCAGGGTCATCTCCTGGATCGCGAACGTACGGGTGATCCCGACGTCGGCCAGTGCGGAGACGATGGCAGGATTGACCCCGAGGTCGGAGAACAGCGGGCTGTCCTCGCTCACCGGCGCGCGGGCGGCGAGCGGCTCGAACTCTTCGGTCTCGATCGGGTCGTCGGTGTGGATGTCGTGCTCGTCCGTCGTGGTCAGGGCAGTGCCTCTCTCGCCGGCGCCGACAGCCGGCCCTCCGGGCGATCGACCACACCTTCCGTTCCGGCCCGCCGGGCGGGGGAACAGGGGCGGGACCGCACCGAGGCGGAGTCCGCGCACACATTCCGTGACGTGTTGATACGTCACGCGACACCTAGCATACGGGACTAGGGTTCTCCCCGCCCGTGACACTCCAGGAGGCCCCGCTGAGCACGCCCATGACCCCAGAGCCGACCGTCGACCCGCAGGCGGTCGTCGACCTGCTGGGGGTGCTCGCGTACGGCGAGCTGACCGCCTTCGACCGGCTGGCCGACGACGCCCGGCTGGCCCCCACGCTGGCCGGCCGGGCCGCGCTGGCCGGGATGGCCGCCGCCGAGATGGGGCACTTCGCCCGGCTGTGCGCGCGGCTGGCCCAGCTCGGCGCGGACCCCGAGGTGGCGATGCTGCCCTTCGTGGAGGTCTTCGACAGCTTCCACGCCACCACCGCGCCGAGCACCTGGCTGGAGAGCCTGGTCAAGGCGTACGTGGGGGACGGCATCGCCGCCGACTTCTACCGGGAGATCGCCGGCTTCCTGGACGCCTCGACCCGGGAGCTGGTGCTGGAGGTGCTGGCCGACACCGGGCACTCGGACTTCGCGCTCCGCGAGGTGCGGGCGGCGATCGCGACCGACCCGACACTGGTGGGCCGGCTGTCGCTGTGGGCCCGGCGGCTGGTCGGCGAGGCGCTGTCCCAGGCGCAGCGGGTGGCGGCGGAGCGCGACGCGCTGGCGATGCTGCTCGTCGGCGGCACCAGCGACCTGGCCGACATCGCGGCCCTGCTCAAGCGGCTGACGAACGCGCACACGGCCCGGATGCGGACGATCGGGCTGTCGGGCTGACCGGACCCCGGGCCGGCCGTCATGGCCGGCCCGGGGACCGTGCTGCCGCTACTGGCCGACGGCGAAGCCGACCCGGCGGGTGTCGGCCTGCGCGATCTCGACGTACGCCACCAGGTTGGACGGGACCACGACGCGCCGGCCCTTGTCGTCGACCAGGGACAGCACGCCGGACGGGTCCTTGAGCGCGTCCCGGACCGCGGCCTCGACCTCGTCGGGGCTCAGCGTGCTGTCCAGCACGATCTCGCGCGGCGTGCGCTGCACACCGATCTTGACCTCCACCGCGGGCTCCTCCTGTCGTCGGTACTTACCCGAGCCTAGATGCGGGCCGGCCCGGGTGCGCCCCCGGGCCGTACGCCCTGGGCGGAACGCGTCAGCGCGCGTCGTCCCCGCCGACCAGCGGGAAGTTGGAGATGCCCCGCCAGACCAGGCCCTCGATCAGCCGGATCGCGTCGGCCTTGGCCAGCACGCCCTTGTTCTCCAGCCACCAGCGGGCGGCGACCTCGGAGGTGCCGGTGACCGCGACGGAGAGGATCTCGACCTGGTCGCGGGGCAGCCCGGTGTCGGCGGCGATGGTGTCGGCGACCGCCTGCATGCACAGCCGGGACACCGAGGCCAGCCGCTCGCGGACCTGCGGGTCGTTGCGCAGGTCGGTCTCGAACACCAGCCGGAACGCGCCCTGCACGTCCGCGTTGGTGCCGTCGACGAAGTCGAAGTACGCCACCACGGCGTTGTGCACGCGCTCGCGGTTGTCGGTGGTGACCGCCATCGCCGCGCGCAGGCCGTCGACCAGCTCGGTGGTGTGCTTGTCCAGCAGGGCCAGGTAGAGCTCGAGCTTGCCCGGGAAGTGCTGGTAGAGGACCGGCTTGGAGACCCCGGCCCGGTCGGCGATCTCGTCCATCGCCGCGGCGTGGTAGCCGTGGGCGACGAAGACCTCCTGCGCCGCGGCCATGAGCTGCTTGCGCCGTGCCGAACGGGGGAGCCGTCCGCCGCGCCCGGGAGCCGATCCGTTTCCCGCGGTGCCGGTGGCAGGTGTCGCCACTATCGCCTCCGTCCTCCGCAGCCGTGCGTGTGCGGAAGCCCGCAACGCTGTGTTCAGCCGGAGACTACCCGCCGGTCGACTACTGCCACTCTTCGTCATCGAGCGGGACCTCGTCGGCCTGGTCCCGGGCGTCGGCCGGGTCGGCCTCCAGCGGGGTGTCGGTGTCCCGCACGGTGACCGGGCCGGAGCGGTCCGGATAGGCGTCGGCCCGCTGCTCGGTGACGTCCTCGGACGGGCTCTCCAGCGGCAGTTCGGTCATGGCGTCATTCTCCCCGGGACCGGTCCCGGCACGCGGCCGGGGTGGGACGGCTCAGGCCGACCTGCGGGAGGCCGCCTTCTTCGCCGGCGCTTTCTTGGCGGTCGCCTTCTTCGCCGGCGCTTTCTTCGCGGCCGCCTTCGTGGCCGGCGCCTCGGCCCCCGCCGCGGCCGGCTCGTCCCCGGCCGGCTCGCCGCGGCCCTTCTTGGCGGCCGCGACGCTGGCCCGCAGGGCGGCCATCAGGTCGACGACCGAGCCGGTGTCCTCGGCCTCGACCGGCTGCTCGACCACCTCGCGGCCCTCGACCTTGGCCTCGATGACCTGCTCCAGCGCCTCGCGGTACTCGTCGTGGTACTGGTCGGGGTCGAAGTCGGCCGACATGCTCTCGATCAGCGACTGGGCCATCGCCAGCTCCTGCGGCCGGACGGTGACGTCCTCGTCGAGGAACCCGAAGTCCGGCGTGCGGACCTCGTCCGGCCAGACCATCGTCTCCAGCACCAGCACCCCGTCGCGCACCCGCAGCGTGGCCAGCGTCTCCCGGGTCCGGATCGCCACCTTGACCAGCGCCACCGAGTCGGCCTGCTCCAGCGCGTCGCGCAGCAGCACGTACGGCTTGGTCGCGGTCTTGTCCGGCTCCAGGTAGTAGGACTTGGCGAAGTAGATGGGGTCGACCTGCTCCAGCGGCACGAAGGACAGCACGTCCACCACCCGCGACGAGGTCAGCGGCAGGTCGGCCAGGTCGTCGTCGGTGATCACCACGGTCTCGCCGGAGGGCAGCTCGTAGCCCTTGGCGATGTCGGCGTACGCGACCTCCTCGCCGTCGAGCTGGCAGACCCGCTTGTACCGGATGCGGCCGCCGTCGGACCGGTGCACCTGGTGGAACGAGACGTCCTTCTCCTCGGTCGCGGTGTAGAGCTTGACCGGGATGCTCACCAGCCCGAAGGAGACGGCGCCTTTCCAGATCGCGCGCACGGCGCTCACTCCCTCCCATGTCACCGACGTGATCAGCCTGCCCGCTGCGACGCGCCATGACCAGTCCCACCAGCGGAAACGCTCCGGAAAAGAGGAGGATGCGAGGTGTGCAGCCGATGCTCGCGACCGCCGGGAGGCTTCCCGCGGAGCCGGGCTGGGCGTACGAGTTCAAGTGGGACGGCGTGCGCACCCTGGTGGAGACGGGCGGTGTCGGGTTCACGCTGACCAGCCGGTTGGGCAACGATGTGACAGCGGCGTACCCGGAGCTGGCCGGGATGGCGGGGGTGGCCGGGCCGGCGCGGGACCTCCTGCTGGACGGCGAGGTCGTCTCGCTGGTCGACGGCCGTCCGTCGTTCTCCGCCTTGCAGAACCGGATGCACGTGCGGAAGTCGATGGAGGCCCGCCGGCTGGCCGCGGTCGCGCCGGTGACGTACCTGGCCTTCGACGTGCTGCGGCTGGACGGGGCGGACCTGACCGGGCTGCCGTTCCGCCGGCGCCGGGAGCTGCTGGAAGGGCTGGGCGTGGCCGGGGCCTTCTGGACCACCTCGCCGCTGTTCGACGACGGGCCGGCCACCGCCGAGGCCGCGCGCGCGAACGGGCTGGAGGGCGTCGTCGCCAAGCGCCTGAGCTCGGTCTACCGGCCCGGCGCCCGCACCACCGACTGGATCAAGGTCCGCTTCGGCCGCCGCCAGGAGTTCGTGGTCGGCGGCTGGGAGCACGGCGAGGGCGGCCGGGCGGGCGGGATCGGCTCCCTGCTGCTCGGCGTGTACGAGGGCGGCCGGCTGGTGTACGCCGGCCAGGTCGGCACCGGCTTCACCGGCGCCGGCCTGCGGTCGATGGAGCGCCGGCTGCGACCGTCGGTCGTGGACCGGTCGCCGTTCGCCGCGATGCCGCCGGACGTACGGGGCCGGCCGATCACCTGGGTCCGGCCGGAGCTGGTGGTCGAGGTGGAGTTCGCCGAGTGGACGGTCGAGGGCCGGCTGCGGTTCGCCAGCTTCCAGGGCATCCGCACCGACAAGCGGCCGGAGGAGGTCGTCCGTGAGCGCTAGCGTGGCCGTCGACGTCGAGGGCCGGACCCTGCGGCTGTCCAACCTGGACAAGGTGCTGTACCCGGCGGTCGGGCTGACCAAGGGCGAGATGATCGCCTACTACACCGCGGTCGCACCGGTGCTGCTGCCGCACCTGGCCGGCCGGCCGCTGACGGTGAAGCGCTACCCGGGCGGGGTCGACGGCCCGTCCTTCTACGAGAAGAACGCCTCCCGCGGCACCCCGGACTGGGTCCGGACCGTGCGGCTGCCCGCCCCGGGCAGCACCAAGAACCGGGACGAGATCGACTACGTGGTGGTCGAGGAGCTGGCCACCCTGGTGTGGCTGGCCAACCTGGCCGCGCTGGAGCTGCACACCCCGCAGTGGAAGGTCGGCCCGCGCGGCGGGGTGCGCGGGGCCGACCAGCTCGTGCTGGACCTGGACCCGGGGGCGCCGGCGACGGTGGTCGAGTGCTGCCGGGTGGCGCTGCTGCTGCGGGACGCGCTGGTCGCCGACGGGCTGGCCCCGGTGGCGAAGACCAGCGGCAGCAAGGGCCTGCAGGTCTACGCGGCGCTGGCCGAGGTCGACCCGGACCGGGCCAGCCGGTACGCGCACGAGCTGGCGAAGCGGCTGGAGGCCGAGCACCCGGACCTGGTGGTGTCCCGGATGACCAAGGCGCTGCGGCCGGGCAAGGTGCTGCTGGACTGGAGCCAGAACAACGCGGCCAAGACCACCGTGTCGGTCTACTCGCTGCGGGCCCGGCCGACCGCCACGGTGTCCGCCCCGGTCAGCTGGGCCGAGGTCGGGGCGGGCGCGGCCGGCGCCCCGCTGGCTCTCACCCAGGCCGACGTGCTGGCCCGGCTCGCCGACGGCGACCTGTTCGCCCCGCTGCTGGCCGCGGACCGGCCGGCACTGCCGTGAGCTACAGTGCGCCGCATCGCTGTTACCGATCAGTAGCCCGTCCGCATTGTCCGATTGCTACATGCGGCGCATCACCCGATCGGCCGACCGGAGTGTTCCGCGCGCGAATCGTTGTAGAACCGCCACCTCGCCGTCACCTGTGCATAAGGTGAGGACACCAGGGCCCGGTCCACCCCCGACCGGGCCGGCTGTCCGCACGGCGTCCGGCCACCGTCACCGGCGCCGCCGTCCGGGAGGAGGTGTCATGCGCGCGGTCTTCGTCACGGGCGGCTCCGGCTTCCTCGGCGGCGCCCTGCTGGACGCGCTGGCCGAGCGCGGCGAGACCGTCCACGCCCTCGCCCGGACCGACGAGGCCGCCGAGGCGGTCGCCGCCCGCGGGGCCCGCCCCGTCCGCGGCCGGCTGCACGACCTGGACGCCCTCACCGCCGGGATGCGCGGCGCCGAGCTGGTCGTCCATGCCGGGACCTGCGGCTCGTTCGGCTGGGAGGGACTGGACGACCTGCGGCACCGCAACGTCGACGGCGGCCGCACCGTCCTGCAGGCGGCCCGCTCGGCCGGGGTGCCGCGGCTGGTGTTCCTGTCCACCGAGCAGGTGGTGCTGGGCGACCGGCCGCTGGTCGACGCGGACGAGTCCTGGCCGTACCCGGACCGCTTCGTCGGGGCGTACGCGCAGACGATGGCGGAGGCCGAGCGGCTCCTGCTGGCCGCGAGCACGCCGGAGCTGGCCACGGTCGCCGTCCGGCCCCGGCTGGTCTGGGGGCGCGGCGACGGCACGCTGCTGCCCCGGCTGCTGGCGGCGGCGCAGGCGAACCGGCTGCGCTGGGTGGACGGCGGCGAGCACCTGACCTCCACCACCCACGTCCGGAACGCCGTCGAGGGCGTGCTGGCCGCGGCCGACCGCGGTCGCGGCGGGCAGGCGTACTTCGTCACCGACGGGGCGCCGCTGCCGTTCCGCGACTTCGCCACCGGGCTGCTGGCCACGGCGGGCGTGCGGGTCGACGTGCCGAGCGTCTCCGGCCGGGTGGCCCGGGCCACCGCCGGCAGCTCCGGGGCGCTGTGGCGGGCCCTGCCCCTGCCCGGCCGGCCCCCGGTGGACCTGGCCACGGTGCGGGCGATCGGCGAGACCTGCACGCTGCGCGACGACCGCGCCCGCCGCGAGCTCGGCTACGAGTCCCAGGTCCCGCGGGAGCGGGGACTGGCCGAGCTGGCGGCCGAGCACGCCTCGGCCAAGCCGGCCCCCTGAGCCTCCCGCGGCGGGCGGAGTTACCGTCGGGTAGGGCCCGGGTACGGCCGGGCGGAACCCGAGGAGGCACGTGTCGTGACCACCACCGCTCCGCGTACCACCCGGCCCGTCCCGGCCGCCCGGCTGTCCGACGCCGAGCTGCCCCCGGTGGACCCCTCCACCCGGCCCTGGCCGGGGGAGCACGTCCGGGTCGACGGCGCCGACCTGTTCGTCCGGCGCACCCCCGGCGACGGCGAGCCGGCCCTCTACGTGCACGGCCTCGGCGGCGCGTCGACCAACTGGACCGACTTCGCCGGCCTGCTGTCGGTACGGCTGGCGGGGGAGGCCGTGGACCTGCCCGGGTTCGGCGAGTCCGGACCGGCGCCGCGCCGGGACTACTCGCCGGCCGGGCACGCCCGCACCGTGATCGCGTACCTGGAGCAGCGCGGCGGCGGGCCGGTGCACCTGTTCGGCAACTCGATGGGCGGGGTGGCGACCGTGCTGATCGCCGCCGCCCGGCCCGACCTGGTCCGGACGCTCACCCTGGTGTCGCCGGCCATGCCGTGGCTGCGGCCGCGGCGCGGCTCGGACGTGGTGATGCCGCTGCTGCTGCTGCCGGGGCTGGGCACGCTCGCCCACCGCCGGCTGGACCAGCTGCCGGCCGAGACCCGGGCCCGGCAGGTGATCGACCTCTGCTTCGCCGACCCGTCGCTGGTGCCGGAGAACCGGCGGGCCGAGGCGGTCCAGGACGTGCTGCGGCGGCGCGAGCAGCCGTGGGCGGCGGACGCGTTCACCGCGTCGCTGCGCGGGCTGGTTCTGTCGTACGCGGTGGCCGGGCCCCGGTCGCTGTGGCGGCAGGCCGCCGCGGTCCGGGCGCCCACGCTGGTGATCTGGGGCGACCGGGACAAGCTGGTGCCGGTGCAGGTCGCGCCGCGGACCGCCTCGACCATCCCCGGCGCGCGGCTGCTGGTGGTGCCCGGGGTCGGCCACACCGCCCAGCTCGAGGCGCCGGAGCTGACCGCCCGGGCCGCGCTCGGGCTGCTCGAGGACGCGAGCCGCTGACCGCCCGGGCCGCGTTCGGCCCGCTGGAGGACGCGAGCCGCTGACGGCCCGGGCCGCGCTCGG
>CADCTP010000064.1 GCA_902805565.1 uncultured Mycobacteriales bacterium | reverse complement strand
CGGCGGCCACGGGCCCGGGCCGGCCGCCCACCGCGACCGGCACCGGGCCGCCGATCGACCCGCGCGGCACCAGCACCGCCGCCGGCCGGCCGGCGTCCAGCTCGGCGACCGCGGCGTCCAGCACGGCGTCCAGGCCGCCGCCGAGGTCCCGGCCCAGGTCCCAGTGCCGGATGCCGAGCACGTCCAGCAGCCCGTGCGTGGTCCGGCCCATCACCGCGTGCTGCGGCTCGTCGGCGTCCGGGTCCGGCCACCCGCGCAGGCTGACGAACAGCAGCACCGGGATCCCGTACGTCATCGACAGCGAGGTCAGCGGGTTGACCAGGTTGCCGAGCCC
Source organism: uncultured Mycobacteriales bacterium (assembly GCA_902805565.1). Classification (GTDB taxonomy): domain Bacteria; phylum Actinomycetota; class Actinomycetes; order Mycobacteriales; family CADCTP01; genus CADCTP01. The sequence goes on along the minus strand of CADCTP010000064.1, from coordinate 2,344 downwards.
GGAGTTCTGGATCAGCACGGCGGCCCGGGTGCCGGTGGCCGCCGCGCCGGCCGCGTACGCCAGCGCGGCGCCCTCGTTGACCGCCGGCACGTACCCGCCGCGCCCGGTGAGCAGGGCCAGCGGGCCGGCGAAGAACGAGCACGGCACCCCGCTCACCGCGTCGATCCCGCGGGCGGCCAGCCCGGCGCAGAAGTCCTCGGCGCCGATCACCGCTCCAGCGCCATCCACTCGTCCAGCCGCTGCAGCGCGAAGACGTCCTTGACCGAGGCCAGCCGCGGCTCGATGGACGCGCTGGAGCCCTCGGCGATGATCGTCTCCAGGGCGGCCCGGACCGCGGTGACGGTGGCCCGCAGGCCCTGGTTCGCGTAGATCATCATCGACACCCCGGCGTCCCGGGCCGCCGCCGCGGGCCACCCGTGGTAGGTCGTGGGCACCGCCACCACCGGCAGCGGCCGGTCCCAGCCGGCCAGGAAGTCCTCGATCTGCTCCGGCCCGGCCGACTTGGAGTGCACCAGCAGCGCGTCCGCGCCGGCGTCGGCGTACGCCCGGGCCCGGCGCAGCGCCTCGGCGGTGTCCATGCCGGCGATGTACGCCTCGGTGCGGGCGATCACCGCGAAGTCGGCGGTCCGCTGCACCGACTTCGCCACCTCGACCCGGTGGCAGAACTCGGCCACCGGAGCCAGCGGCTGGGCGTGCTCGGCGAAGCTGTTGACCTTGGGGAACACCTTGTCCTCGATGCACACCGCGGCGATCCCGGCCGCCTCGAACTCGCGCACCATGTGGGCCACGTTCAGCACGCCGCCGAAGCCGGTGTCGCAGTCGGCGACCACCGGCAGCGAGCAGGCCCGGGACATCGCCACGGACGCCTGCAGGATCTCGGCCATCGACAGCACGCTGGCGTCGGGCAGCGCGCGGGCCGCGGACAGGCCAAGGCCGGAGGCCCAGACCGCCTCGAAGCCGGCCTCCTCGGCCAGGGCGGCTCCGAGGCCGTCGTGCGCCCCGGCGGCCCGGGTGAGCTCGGGGGCGGCCAGCAGCTGCCGCAGGCGGGTCGAGTTCAGCATCGGGTCTGCTCCTCCGGACGGGTCAAAAGCTCCCCAACAGTGACAAAGTATAGTAAAAAGCTCTAGGGTGCCGGGCATGGATGCTCGCGATCTGGTCCGCGCCGTCGGCTCCGACCCCCGGCGCACCGCCCGCACCTGGCTGACGGCCTCGCCGGACTTCCCGGCCGGGGTCGACTGGTCCGAGCTGGCCCTGCTCGCCCTGCGGCACCGGGTGTCCGGCCTGGTCGTGGACTCCCTCGCCGCGGCGGGCTGGCTGGAGTCGGTGCCGGTCACCGTGCACGAGCAGCTGCACCACTTCGCCGGGATGGCCCGGTCCAAGCAGCTGGAGCTGGAGGCGGCGCTGGTCGAGCTGGCCGAGCGGCACCCCGCCGAGGTGAGCCGGTCGGTGCTGCTCAAGGGCGGCGCGCTCTACCCGGAGTACGCCTCCCGCACCCACCGCTGGATGAACGACTTCGACCTGCTGTTCTCCGGCGAGGACTACGACCGGGTCCGGGACACCTTCGCCGACCTCGGCTACTGGCTGAAGGAGAGCCTCAACGGGCCGACCTTCTACCGCGAGTCCACCGGCCCGGACGGCCCGCTGTGCATGGACGTGCACGTGCTGGGCCCGAGCAAGTACTCCCGCCCGGCGGAGGCGCTGTCGCCGGGCTGGCTCACCGAGACCGAGCCGTACGAGGTGGCCGGGGTGGCGCTGCGCCGGCCCAAGCTCGCCTGGCAGCTGGTCAACGTGGTCACCCACGTCCACGAGCACCTGCACAGCTGGATCCACGCCGTCGGCGAGGACGACGTCCGGTCGGTCCGGTTCGCCGACGCCGAGCTGCTGGTCGACTCCCTCGGCGCCGACCCGGCCGAGGCCGGGGCGCTGGCCCGGGAGCTGGGCCTGGAGGGGGAGTGGGTGCTCGGGCTGTGGGCCTGGAAGCAGGTCCGCGACGAGCTGCCGGCCGCGCTGGACCCGCTGCTGCCGACGCTGGACCGGCTGGACGAGGTCGGGGAGCTGACCGCGCTGCCGCGCGGCCGGTTCGCCACCTGGCCGGTGCCGCTGCGGGAGCGGGCCTGGCTGACCGACCAGCTGCAGCTCGCCCTGGACCTGGAGCCGGAGCACGCCGGCCGGGACTGGGGCGCCCTGCAGCAGTGGTACAAGACCTCGGGGATGCTGCCGGCGGAGCGCGAGCGGGTCGAGGACATCGCCGAGCGCGCCCGGCAGCTGGTCGCCGGGGTGCCCGCCGGCGGCTGAGCCGGTCGGGCCGGTCGGGCCGGTCGGGCCGGTCGGGCCGGTCGGGCCG
>CADCTP010000063.1 GCA_902805565.1 uncultured Mycobacteriales bacterium | reverse complement strand
GGGTCCGGCGCCGGCGGCGAGTCCCACCGCCCCACCGGGCCGGGACCGGACACGTCCACGGGCTGAGCCCCGTCGGACAGCGGTCGCGACCTCGTCGCGGCCACCTGAGCAGGTCGGACCGTCGCACCGCCGAACGCCCGCGGAAGACCTACCCCTTTCCCGGGGCGTTTGTCGGGGGTGGCGGTCCGGCCCTGAACGCAGGATCGGCGTCAGCGTTCGCGTGCACTGCGGGGTGCGCATGCGGGGAAAGACGTCGGCGCCGGTCCTGCTTCCACCACCACCACCGCCGCGGGCCGGGACCCCACTCCCGGCCCGCGGCGTTCCCCGTGGCCGCGCGTCCGGGACCGGCGGCCGCGACTAACCTGGCGGCGTGCCCTCACCCGCCGCGCGGTCCTCGGGACCGGGCACCGCCGATCCGCTGAGCCCCCTGCTCGAGCTGCCGGGGGTGCGGGCTGACCTGGACGCCGCGCGGGAGTCGGTCGACCGCCTCCTGGGGCACCGGATCCTGCGCCGCAAGAGCGCGGTGGTGAGCGGCGAGTCGGCCCTGCGGGGCGCCCGCGCCTCGGCCGCCCTCGAGGGTGTCGACGTGCCGCTGGCCGACCTTCGGGCCGGAACCGTGCAGGATCCGCTGGTGCAGGGCGCGCTGCGGGTCAGTGTCGGCCTGGGCGCGCTGATCGGCACCTGGGAGCAGGCTCCGCTGCAGGCGATCGCCCGCCTGCACGTGCTCGCCGCCGCGGGCACCGTCCCCGACGACCAGCTCGGCCGCCCGGTCGGCACGCCGATGGTCACCGCCCGGCTCACCGGCCTCGCCACCCTGGTCACCGGGCGCAGCACTGTCCCGGGGACCCTGATCGCCGCGGTCGTGCACGGCGAGCTGGCTACCCTGGCGCCCTTCGGTTCGGCGGACGGCATCGTCGCCCGGGCCGCTGCCCGGCTCACCCTGGTCACCCGGGGCGTCGACCCGAAGTCGGTCAGCGTCCCCGAGGTCGGCCACGTCGAGCTGGCCGAGGACTACCACCGCACGCTGGCCGGCTACGGCTCCGGGGATCCGGCCGGGCTCGCCGCGTGGCTGCGCCACTGCGCGGTCGCGACCCGGCTCGGCGCCCGCGAGGGACTCGCCGTCTGCGAGGCCACCCTCCGCGGCTGACCCACCCGCTCAGCCCTGGAGCCGAATCGGGGGGCTCCGAAATACCGCCCGGGCGGCCCGGCCCACTGTCAGTGGAGCTGGGTCACGTGGGCATCGGGCCCGTGAACGGCGTCCGGTCGGCGCCCATGCCCTTGGAGTCGGGTCACCCGGGCTTCGGGCCCGCGAACGGCGCCCGGTCCTTGCTCTTGCCCTTGGAGTCGGGTCACGCAGGCTCCGGGCACCCGAACGGCGCCCGGCTCACGCCCTTCCCTCGGAGTCGAGTGACGCAGGCTCCGGACACGCGAACGGCGCCCCGTTGCCGAGGCGCCGTCGCGCACGGACGGCCCGGGTTACCAGGCGTGCACCTCATCTCGTCGGTCACCGACCGAAGTCGGACCCGACGTGCCTCCCGCGGCTGGTCGCGCGTGGGTGCCCGGCGTCCGTGCTCGGAGCCCGACCCGTGAGGGCCGCTTTCCGTGTCGTCCTTTGTACGCTCGATCACCGACCGGCGGAAGACCGCTTCGACGGCAACATGTCCGCGGACCCCACCAGGGACCGGGCGTCCGGGGCGGGAACGCCCGTCGACCGCTTGCGCGCCGCGTACCAGGCGATCCCGGCAACTGCCGCACCCACGCCCATCGCGGTGCCCATCGCCGGCCGTCGCTGTCCGCGCAGGTTGGCCAGCCGGCTCCGCAGGGACACGGGTCGGTTGAACACCAGCACCGGCCAGGCACGCTCGGTCGCCGCGCGCCGGAGCGCCCGGTCAGGATTGACCGCGGTCGGGTGACCCACGGCCTCGAGCATCGGCAGGTCGGTGATGGAGTCGCTGTAGGCGTAGCACTCGGCCAGGTCGTAGCCCGCCGCCGTCGCGATCTCCCGCATGGCGGCCGCCTTCATCGGTCCGTAGGCGTAGTACTCGACCTGGCCGGTGTAGCGCCCGTCCTCGACCACCATCCGGGTCGCGATGACCCGGTCGGCTCCCACCAGTTCGCCGATCGGGCCGACGACCTCCTCGCCGCTGCTGGAGACGATCACCACCTCGCGACCCAGCGCCTTGTGCTCCTCGATCAGCTCGGCCGCCTCGGCGTAGATCAGCGGATCCACGATCTCGAACAGGGTCTCCGCCACGATCTCGCGCACCTGCCGCACGTCCCAGCCGGTGCACATCTCGGTGATGTGGTCCCGCATCCGGTTCATCTGGTCCTCATCGGCACCCGAGACGAGGAAGACCAGCTGCGCGTATGCGGCCTTCAGTGCCACCCGCCGATTGATCAGCCCACCGGCCCGGAACGGCCGACCGAACGCGAGTGCGCTCGACTTGGCGATGATCGTCTTGTCCAGGTCGAAGAAGGCCGCTGAGCGGTGCACAGTACGAAGCATAGAAGCATCCGTTCTTAACAATCCGATGAAAAGCCGTCCGTGTCGCTGTGTGAGGGTTGGGCCCGGAGGGTAGACATGACAACGGCGGCGCTGTGCTCGAGGCCCCGCCGCCTCTGGCGTCCGGCTCACCCCCCAGAGTCGGGCTTCGACGGCCCCCGCCATCCCCCCAGGCGGGGGCCGTCCTCATCCGTGCCCGCCCGGCCGGCCTACGCCGGTCAGGGCAGGACCTCGGCGGCCAGGGACAGCACGACCGGGACGATGCCGAGGCAGACGAACGCCGGCAGGAAGCACAACCCCAGCGGCGCCATCGCCACCACTCCCGCCGATTGCGCCCGCGCCGTGCCGGCCGCCGCGAGCGCGGACCGCCGGTCCGTCGCCAGCCGATCGAACGCCGCGGCCAGCCGGCTGCCGCTCTCCGCGGACCGACTCACCGCCCGCGCGACCGGAGCCAGGTCCGCGTCGTCCACCAGGTGCTCCCACGCCGCCGCCGGAGCGGCCCCCAGCCGTTGCAGACCGGCCACCACCCGCAGATCCTCGCTGAATGGTCCCGGCAGCGCCGCGGCCACCGTCTCCAGCGCCGCGACCAGCGGCATCCCGGCCCGGAGGCAGACGCCCACCAGGTCGAGCACCAGTGGCAGTTCGGCCGCCCGCGCCTCCTTCCGCCGCCGGACGTCCGCCGGCTCCAGTCGCCCGACGATCCGTTCGCAGACCAGGGCGGCGACCACGCCGACCCCGACGCCGACCCCGCCACCCAGGGTCACGGCCACTGCGATCCCGAGCCCCACCGCGGCGGCCCGCCGCCCCGCCAGCCCGAAGAGACCTCGCCGCACGCCCGGCTCCTGGCCCTCGCCGACCCGGACACCGCGCCAGGACGACAAGGGCTCCCGGGCAACGACCCCGGCCGGCGCCGACTCGCCCACCGGGATCCCGAGCCTGCCCGCCGCCGAGCTGTCCAGCGGGATCCCGGGTCGGATCGCGTCCATCGGTGCAGCCCGTCTCCCCACCGCAGGACCACCCCGCCCCCCTGACCGCTCGCGAACGTCAGTTATCGCAACCGCACCGTCCGCCGGCCGGTCCACGGCCTCTTCGGCTGCGACCGGCGCCGTGGACCGGCCGGAGCGAACGGTCCGCAGGCGGCCGCGATCGGATCCTGCCGGCCACCAAGTCCCGCGCCGACCGGCCAGGGTCAGGACCAGCGCGACCGCGACCAGCACCCACCCGCTCAAGGCGCCCGCTCCGCCCCGGCCACGATCCGCGCCGTCCACAGCACCCCGGCCGCCTCCAGACCCACACCGGCCAGCAGGGCCAGCTGGCCCGCCGGCCGGCCGAGCAGCATCGACAGCGGCTCGGCGCCCATCGCTGAGCCCATGCCCATCCCGACGATCGGAAGGATGGCGAGCAGCCCGCCGGTGGACCTGGCGCCGGCGAGCTGCGCCGCCACCTCGCGCCGATGCCGCTCGCGGGCACGCAGGTCGTGCTCGACCCGCTCCAGCACGCTGGCCGCGGGAGCACCACTGGTCGCGGCCACCGCCCACACCGCCTGCACCGCCCGGTGCCGGATCGCCGGGATCGATGCGGGGTCCTCGGCCAGCGCGGCGACCGCGTCCCCGGGCCGGGCGCCCGCCCGCAGGTCGGCCGCGAGCTGACCCACCGACTCGACCAGTGCCGCGGCCGCCCGACGCCGCTGTCGCCCCCGCGCCGCCGCGGTGAGGACCGACGCCGCGGTCGCCCCGGCGACCGCCCCGGCGACGGCCGGCAGCACCGGCACCGTGGTCCCGAAAGCGATGATCGACCAGGCCGCCAGCACGCCGGCCCCGAGAACCGCCGGGGCGACGACGCCGACGGCCGTGGTGGGGCGCCAACGCCACTCGAACCGGCGGGCGCTCGCACGGTCGTGCAGCATTCGCAGCCTGGCCGCGACCGGGGACGGTGCCCTCAGCAACACGATGGCGAGCGCGAGCAGCGTCGCCGGGACGCCTCCGGTCACCTCGCCCTCCCCGGCAAATGCGGACCCAGCATCCGGGCCAGTTCCGGCCAGCCGTCGACCGGTCCCTCGTCGTGCCGCCAGGCCGGGACCACCCGGACCGCCCCGTCCTCCGGCCGGAACACGGCGACCTCGGCGAGCACGCGACGCCCGTCCGGCCGGCGGTCCAGGTGGAGGGCGACCTGCAGCGCGGCCGCGACCTGGCTGTGCACCGCTCCGCGATCGAGTTGACCGAGCCCGCCCAGCGCCTCCAGCCGCGCCGGCAGCTGCTCCGCGCTGTTGGCGTGCACGGTCCCACCGCTGCCGGCATGACCGGTGTTCAGGGCGGTGAGCAACTCCACCACCTCGCCGGAGCGGACCTCTCCGACGACCAACCGGTCCGGCCGCATCCGCAGCGCCTGGCGCACCAGGTCGCGCAGCGAGACCTCGCCGGCGCCCTCCACATTCCGTGGCCGGGCGGTCAGCCGGACCACGTGCGGATGCTCGGGTCGCAGCTCGGCAGCGTCCTCGACCAGCACCAGCCGCTCGCCCGGATGGACCAGGCCCAGCATGGTGCTCAGCAGGGTCGTCTTGCCGCTGCCCGTGCCACCACTGACCAGGAAGGCCGCGCGGGCCCGGACGATCGCCGTGACCAGGTCGGCGCCACCGCGCCCGAGTGTGCCGGCCGCCTCCAACTCCTGGACGCTGAACGCCCTCGCCCGGAACGTACGCAGGGACAGGCACGTCCCCGCCGGTGCGACCGGCGGCAGGACCGCGTGCAGCCGCGTGCCGTCCGGGAGCGCCGCGTCGACGTAAGGGCTGGCGTCGTCGAGCCGACGGCCGGCAAGCGCGGCGAGTCGCTGAGCCAGGCCGCGGACGGCGGACTCGCCACTGAACCGGACCGCCGTGCGTTCCAGCCCGCCTCCTCGGTCGACCCACACGCTGTCCGGTGCGTTGACCAGGACGTCGGTGACCCCGGGTTCCTCCAACAACGGTTGCAGCACTCCGGCGCCGGCCAGCTCCGACTCCGCCTGCCGCACCAGACCGAGCACCTGGTCGGGCCCGGCCAGCCCGCCGGCGTCCGCCCGCACCATGGCCGCCAGCGCGGACCGGCGCGGTGGTGCCCCGCTGTCGACCAGCCGACGACGCACCCGCTGCAGCGTGTCCTGGTTCATGCCGCTGTCCGGACGGTCGCCGGGCCGGCCAGGAGGCCCGCGCAGAGCCGCGCCAGCGAGTCCACGCCGATGAGGTCGCGGGCGGCGCCGACCGCGGCGGCCACCCGGACGCCGGGATCCTCCTCGAACACTCCGGCGAGCGGGAGCCGCAGCGCCCGGGCGACGTCCTCAGTGGTCAACCCGCCGGGCACCGTACGGACGACCAGCCGGGGGTCCACCCGTCCCCCGGCCAGGCCAGCGAGGACCTGACCCGCTGCCAGGACGGCGCGTACCTCGGCCGGCACCACGACGAGCAGGTCGTCGAGCGCACCGGTGGCCTCGTCCCGCGCGGCGCCGCCGTGTCGGGGCAGGTCGACCACGACCGTGCCGCCGCCCCGCTTGGCCGCCGCGAGGACCGCTCGCACGGCTTCGGGCTCGGGGGCCCGGGTGGATCGGCGGTCGGCGGCCAGGACCGCGACGCCGGACGCGTCGGGCAGTGCGCTCCGCAGGTCCGACCCGGACAGCCTGCCGGACACCATGTCGAGGTCCGGCCACCTCGACCCGATGGTGAGCTCGGCGCCCATCCCGGTGTCCGCGCCGCCGCCCAGCGGGTCCAGGTCCACCAGCCAGGCCGGACCGGCCGCCGCGGCGGTCAGGGCGAGGGCTGCGGCCAGGATGCTGGCGCCGGAACCGCCGCGCCCGGACACCACCCCGATCGCCCGTGCGGGCGCGATGGGCGCGTCCGAGTCCGCCAACCGCTCCAGGAGGATCGTCTCGCCGTCCGGCAAGCTGATCACCTGCTCGACTCCGAGTCGGCGCGAGACCTCGAGGAGCGCGCCGTTCGGTGATCCTCGCGCGGCGAGGAGCACGCCGGCACGCGGGGCCAGCCGGGCTGCCAGCACGGCCGGCGCCACGTCGGAACCGAGCACGACCAGCGGTGCTCCGGCCCATTGAGGACGGCATGCCGCGGGCTCGGCGGCGACGTCGACGGCCACCCCGGCAGCGATCGAGGCACCGAGCAGGTCGTCGAGCAGGTCCGTGTCGGCGGTCAGCAGCAGAGGTCTCGGGGATGCGGTCATGGCGTTCTCCTTCGTCGTTGTCGGATGCACTCACCCAAGCCGCCGCGGCGATGACCCGGAAGCAGGTGGGGTGGATCTGTGGACAACGAGACTGCCTGTGGACAAAGGCGTGCGCTTATCACCGCTGACGGGCTGTGTCGACCGGTCATCCACAGTGGAGAGATCTGTCCACAGACTGGATTTCGGGTCTGGGGCCGACCGGCTGCCGCGGACATGCTCGTCCTGCACGCCGCACCGAGCGGCGGCAGGAAAGGGGTTCTAGATGGTGACGAGGCTGCGGTCGGCGTGGCGACGCGACGACGGCGTGACGACCGTCGAGTACGCGGTGTGCCTCCTGGTGGCCTCCGCGTTCGGCGGGATCATGCTCAAGATCGTCTCCGGTTCGACGGTGCAGGCCGCGCTGACCGGGCTCGTGAAGCGCGCACTGGAGTGACCCGCCGGCGCGACGGCGGAGTGGCGACCGCCGAATTCGCCGTCGTGCTGCCGGCACTGGTGCTGATGGTGGTCGCGGGGCTGACCGCGTTCTCCGTCCTGTTCGCCCAGTTGCGATGCGTCGACGCGGCGCGGGAAGCAGCCCTGGCAGCCGCCCGCGGCGAGGCCGACGGGGTGGTCCGGCTCGCGGCCACGAGATCCGGGCCGGCGGACGCGGACGTACAGGTGATCAGTTCCAGCACAGAGGTGCGGGTCACCGTGTCCGGTGAGGCCGGGGGAGGCGGTGGTCTGCTGCCGTCGTTCCGGGTGTCGGCGAGCGCGGTGGCACACCGCGAGCCGGAGTGGGCCGATGGGTCGTGACCGGGGGAGCGTGACGGTCCTGGTGGTGGCCTTCATCGCGGCGCTCTGGCTCGCCGTCACCGCGGCGGCGGCCTACGGCGGCGCCGTCCTCGGTCGGCATCAAGCCGGGACCGCCGCCGACCTCGCGGCGCTCGCCGCGGCGGTGCACGTGCTCGACGGTGAGTCGCGCGCTTGCTCGGTCGCTTCGCAGGTGGCCATGCGCAACGGCGGTGTCCTGACGAGCTGTCGCATCGGTGGCGAGGACGTCGAGGTCAAGGTCAGCCGGTCGGTCGAGATCGCCGGCGTCGGCCTACGCACAGCGGCCGCCCGGGCGCGCGCCGGACCGGTGGAGGGAGGTGGAGCGATGCCATGACCGACGGAGGGGGTGGGCGACGCGATGCGCCACCCACCCCCTCCCTTCGCTGGATCAGGCGTCCCGGGAGACGGCCTCCGGGTGATCCCGGTTGTCCCGGCCCGGCAGGAAGGAGCGACGCCGGGGAGCGGCGGTCGACCCGTCCGGCGGCGGGGTGTCGTATCCCGACCGCGGGGCCGGCTGGATCAGGGTCGGGTCGTCGGCCGAGCGGTAGTCCGCCTGGCTGTCGGTCGGACGCCGGTCGACGGGGTCGTCACCGGCCACGGGGCGGCCCCCGTGCTGGTCGACCGGTCCATCGGCCGGAGTCGACTCCACCCGCTGGATCAGCTGCTCGTTCTCCCGTCGCAGCGACTTGCGCTCCTTGCGCAGCCGGCTGTTGCGCCGCAGGCCACCCATCAGCAGACCGAGACCGACGACCGCGAGGACGGTGGTGATCATGCCCGCGACGAAGACGACCCCGAGCGTGACGTTCGAGACGGTCACTCCCCAGAGGTCGACGGCCAGCGTGTCGGTGTTGCTGGTGACGACGGCGGCAGTGAGCACGCCGGCTGCCGCGAGCAGGATGAGGCCCAGGACCGCCACGGTGATCAGCTCCTTTCCGCGAGTGGACGGGTCCGTCCCGCGTCCGTGTTCCTGTTGGCATACCCGGACGGTCGGATCGGCAAGCGTCCGTCGCCGCCGGCCGGTCGACGGGGGCGCGAGTCCGTCAGCGTGCCGTCAGCCCGCCGAGCACCGCGTCCAACAACCGCACCGCGCCGCTCTTGTCCAGCGGCTCGTTCCCGTTGCCGCACTTCGGGGACTGCACGCACGAGGGACACCCGGACTCGCACTCGCACGCCGCCACGGCCTCCCGGGTGGCCCGCAGCCACTGCTCGGCCGTGTCGTAACCCCGCGCCGCGAAGCCGGCGCCGCCAGGCTGCCCGTCGTAGACGAAGACCGTCATCCGGTCGGTGTCCTGGTGCAAGGCCGTGGACACACCGCCGATGTCCCACCGGTCGCAGGTCGCGAAGAGTGGCAGCAGGCCGATCGCCGCGTGCTCGGCCGCGTGGGCCGCTCCCGGCACGTCGGCCGGCGTCAATCCGGCTCGAGCGATGGCCGCGTCGGACAGCGTGTACCAGACCGCCCTGGTGCGGAGCTCCCGTGCCGGCAGGTCGAGCGGCGTCTCGTCGATCACCTGACCTGTCAGGTGCCGACGCCGCAGGTACGACACGACCTGGTTGGTGACGTCCACGGTGCCCAGGTGCAGGGTGAGATCGCCGAGATCGCGTTCACGCAGGGTCGACACCACCCGTATGTCGGTGGTGTCGCGGGCCGAGGTGGACCAGTCCGGGTCCTCCCGGCGCACCAGCGCGACGGCGTCGGCAAGGTCGAGCTCGTCGACGACGTACGACACGCCCTGATGCAGGTAGACGGCGCCGGAGTGGACCGTAGTGTGCGAGGCCGAGGCATCGACGGTGCCCAGCACCCTGCCGGTGTCCGTCTCGACCACCCGGACCGGCTCGCCCCCGGTGCCCCGGATGTCCAGGTCCGGCCGCTGGCGCGCCGTCCAGTACCAACCGGTCGGGCGGCGCCGGAGCAGTCCCCGGCGGACCAGGTCCGGCAGCACTGCCTCCGCCGCCTCCCGGCCGAACATCGGCAGGTCCGCCTCGGTGAGCGCCAACTCGGCCGCGGCGCAGCACAGTTGCGGGCCCAGCACGTGCGGGTTCTCCGGGTCCAGCACGGTCGCCTCCACCGGTCGGCCGAACACGGCCTCGGGGTGGTGGACGAGATAGGTGTCGAGCGGGTCGTCCCGGGCGATGAAGACCACCAGGGCGCCCAGTCCCTCCCGTCCCGCGCGGCCCGCCTGCTGCCACAGCGAGGCCAGGGTTCCGGGGAAGCCGGCCAGCACCACCGCGTCCAGGCCGGCGATGTCGATGCCGAGTTCCAGGGCGTTGGTCGCGGCCACTCCCAACAACCGGCCGTCGGCCAACGCCGCCTCCAGCTCCCGCCGCTCCTCGGCCAGGTAGCCCGCACGATAGGCGGCGACCCGGCCCGCCAGTTCGGGCGCGACCTCGGCGAGCTGCCGGCGCGCGGACAGGGCCAGCACCTCGGCCCCGCGCCGGGACCGGACGAAGGCCAGCGCCCGGGCGTCCTCCACCACGAGGTCGGCGAGCAGCCGGGCCGCCTCGGAGCCGGCCGGCCGGCGTACCGGCGCGCCGTGCTCGCCGAGCACCGCCGTGAGCGGCGGCTCCCACAACGCGAAGGCCGTCGAGCCCCGCGGCGACGCATCCTCGGTCACCTCGGCGACGTCCAGGCCGGTCAGCCGGCTGGCCGACACGGCGGGCGTGGCCACCGTCGCCGAGGCCAGGATGAAGGTCGGGTACGCGCCGTAGGAGGCGCAGACGCGCCGCAACCGGCGCAGGACGTGCGCGACATGCGAGCCGAACACCCCACGGTAGGTGTGGCACTCGTCGACCACGACGAACTTCAGCCGGCGCAGGAACGTCGCCCAGCGGGAGTGCGCCGGCAGGATGCCCCGATGCAACATGTCCGGGTTCGTCAGGACCAGCCGGGAATGCGCGCGGACCCAGTCGCGCTCGGCCGGCTCCGTGTCGCCGTCGAACGACGCCGCCCGCACGCTGGAGAGCACGAGCGAGCGGAGCGAGCGCAGCTGGTCGGCGGCCAGCGCCTTCGTCGGGGCGAGGTAGAGGGCCGTCGCCTTCTCGTCCTCCAGCAGCGCCGAGAGCACCGGGAGCTGGTAGGCCAGCGACTTGCCAGAGGCCGTGCCGGTCGCCACCACGACCGACCGGCCGGTGCGGGCCAGCTCCGCGGCCTCGGCCTGGTGCTCCCACGGTCGGTCGATCTTCCGGGCCCGGAAACGGTCGACCAGCAGGTCAGGCGCCCAGTCGGGCCACTGCGCGGGTCGCCCTGGGCGGGCCGGGACCTCCTGCACATGAGTCACCGGATCGTGCCGGGTGCCGGCCAGGATGCGGTCCAGGAGGTCCCGTCCGCGGAGGACGGTCGCCTCCGGCGAGCGTGTACGAACCACGCCACTCACTCTTGCACGGCTGTCTTTGGTTAGATCGGGGGCAAGCAGTAGAGGCCCGTCACACGACGAGGCCTTCAACTCACGTCGCCAACCATGCGGAGGTGCGTCATGGACCTCACGTTGAATTCTCGTGACGAGGCTGGGCACACCGTGCTCGCGGTCTCTGGTGAGGTCGACGTGTACACCGCTCCCGCTCTGCGGGACCGGATCGCTGACCTGCTCGACTCGGGTCAGCACCAGCTCGTCATCGACCTCGGTGGGGTCGAGTTCCTCGACTCCACCGGTCTCGGCGTCCTGGTCGCGGGGCTCAACCGGGCCCGTGAGGTCGGCGGCAACCTGTCGCTGGTCTGTCCCCAGGAGCGGGTCCTGAAGCTGTTCCGGATCACCGGCCTGGACGAGGTGTTCACCGTGCACCCGACGGTGGACGAGGCGCTCGCCAGCCCGTCCGAGAGCTGATCGGGGTGGCGGGCACCGGCGCCGGCAGCAGCGCCGACGACGACGTCACCGTGACCCTGCGGCTGCCGTCGAGTCCGGCGCACGTCCGGACGGCACGGCTCATCGCCGCGGCGATGGCCCGTCGCAGCGGCGTCGGGGAGGAAATCCTGGACGAGGTCCGGCTCGCCGTCGGCGAGGCGTGCTCGCGCGCGGTCCGGCTGCATGAGCGGCAGGGCCTGAGCGTGCCGGTGACCGTGGAGTTCGCCGAGGCCGGCCGGTTCCGGGTGGCCGTCGTGGACGGGGCCAAGGTCGGCACCGGCGACGAGCTGTCCGCGGTGGCGGGCGCCGGCGCTCCGTGGGCCGACCCGAGCGGCGACGCCCTCGGGCTCGCGCTGCTGGGCGCGGTCGTGCAGGACCTGTCGGTCGAGGAAAGCCCGGCCGGCGGCAGCCGGGTGACCATGTCGTGGCCCCTCGGCTGACGGGTCGCCGGCCGTACGTGCCGCCGATCAACGACGTCTCGGGTGCGGTCAGTGGGACATTCGAGCCTGAAGCGCTGTGATCCAGCTCGCACACGCCAGGCATGTCCTTGGGGTGTCGGCCACACTCCCGTAAACTCCGCGCGATCTGCGCGGGAACGCGGGTATCCGCTCCCGGCGCGTACCTAACGACCAGCTCCACCCGCCGTCCGGCGTCCTGTGGCTGTTCGCCATCGTCGTCTAACAGGAGGACGCATTGCTCCCGCTTGCCGCGGAGGGCCCCGAGATCGCAGGCGCCGACTACATCGTCGTCGTGGTCATCGCCGCGATCGCCGCAGGGGCGCTCGTGTTCGCCCTCTATCTCTACAACCAGGTCATGCGGGCCGACCAGGGCACCGCCCGGATGCAGGAAATCGCCCGGGCCGTGCAGGAGGGCGCTGCCGCGTACCTCAACCGGCAGTTCAAGACGCTGGGCGTATTCGTCCTGGTCGTCTTCGTCCTGCTGCTGATCCTCCCCGTCACCGAAGGCGGGACCTCGGTCCGGATCGGCCGCTCGATCTTCTTCGTCGTGGGAGCCGTCTTCTCGGCCCTCGTCGGCTACTTCGGGATGACGCTCGCGACCCGGGGCAACGTGCGCGTCGCGGCCGCCGCCCGGGCGACCGGCAGCCGTGACGCGATGCGCATCGCGTTCCGGACCGGCGGGTTCTGCGGAATGCTCACCGTCGGCCTCGGCCTGCTCGGTGCGTCGGCCGTGCTGCTCATCTACAACGCCAACGCGCCGACGGTGCTCGAGGGCTTCGGCTTCGGCGCCGCCCTGCTCGCGATGTTCATGCGGGTCGGCGGCGGCATCTTCACCAAGGCGGCCGACGTGGGTGCCGACCTGGTCGGCAAGGTCGAGGCGGGGATCCCGGAGGACGACCCGCGCAACGCCGCCACCATCGCCGACAACGTCGGCGACAACGTGGGTGACTGCGCCGGCATGGCGGCCGACCTGTTCGAGTCGTACGCGGTGACGCTGGTCGCCGCGCTGATCCTGGGCAAGGCGGCGTTCGGCTCCGAGGGGCTGATCTTCCCGCTGGTGGTCCCGGCAATCGGCGTGCTCACCGCCGTGGCCGGCATCTTCCTGACCGAGCCACGCGCGTCCGATCGCAACGGTCTGCAGACGATCAACCGCGGCTTCTTCGCGTCGGCGCTGATCTCGGCCGTCCTCGTCGTGCTGGCCGCGTTCATCTTCCTGCCGAGCCGGATCTCCGAGCTGGAGGCGGTCGACGAGACCGTGCTGAACTCGGTGGGCGACCGCGACCCGCGGATCATCGCCATCGTCGCGGTGCTCATCGGCCTCGTGCTGGCCGCGGCCATCCAGCTGCTCACCGGCTACTTCACCGAGACCAGCCGGCGCCCGGTGCGGGACATCGGCAAGTCCTCGCTGACCGGCCCGGCGACGGTCATCCTGGCCGGCTTCTCCATCGGTCTGGAGTCCGCGGTCTACTCGGCGCTGCTCATCGGCGCCGCGGTGTACAGCGCCGCGCTGCTCGGCGGCGGTTCCGTCGTCGTGTCGCTGTTCGCAGTGGCTCTCGCCGGCACCGGCCTGCTGACCACGGTCGGCGTCATCGTCTCGATGGACACCTTCGGTCCGGTGAGCGACAACGCGCAGGGCATCGCCGAGATGTCGGGCGACATCGACGAGAAGGCCGCCCGCGTGCTGACCGACCTCGACGCGGTCGGCAACACCACCAAGGCGATCACCAAGGGCATCGCGATCGCGACGGCCGTCCTCGCCGCGACGGCGCTGTTCGGCTCGTTCACCGACGCCGTGGTCGGTGCCGTCGCCAAGGCGGGCGCGGCTCCGGGCGAGGGCCTCACCGACTACGAGGCCCTGCAGTACCTGGGCATCCTCAACGTCGCGGACCCGACCAACCTGGTCGGCCTGATCATCGGCGCCAGCGTCGTGTTCCTGTTCTCCGGCCTCGCCATCACGGCGGTGTCCCGGGCAGCGGGCCGGGTGGTCTTCGAGGTGCGGGAGCAGTTCCGCACCAAGCCCGGGATCATGGACTACAGCGAGCGCCCGGACTACAGCCGGGTCGTGGACATCTGCACGCAGGACTCGCTGCGCGAGCTGATCACCCCAGGCCTGCTCGCCGTCCTCGCCCCGATCGCCGTCGGCTTCGGCCTCGGCTCCGGTGCCCTCGGCGCCTACCTGGCCGGCGCCATCGCCACGGGCGTGCTCATGGCGGTGCTGCTGTCCAATTCCGGCGGTGCCTGGGACAACGCGAAGAAGATGGTCGAGGACGGCCAGTTCGGCGGCAAGGGCAGCGAGGCCCACGCCGCGACCGTCATCGGCGACACCGTCGGTGACCCGTTCAAGGACACCGCCGGCCCGGCGCTCAACCCGCTCATCAAGGTGATGAACCTGGTGTCGCTGCTGGTCGCCCCCGCGGTCGTCCAGCTGAGCCTCGGCAACGACGAGAACGACCTGCTCCGCATCGGCATCTCGCTGCTGGCGGTGGCCATCATCGTCGGTGCGATCGTGTTCTCGAAGCGGCGTTCGGTGGCGGTCGGCTCCGAGCCGGCCACGACCGAGGTCTGAGCCCGTACGGACCGGCGGCCATCGACATCCGATGGCCGCCGGTCCGTAGGGTGTCCGCCGTGTTCCGCCCGATCCTCCCCGCGCTGGTCCTCCTGCTCGTGCTGTCCGGCTGCGGCGCCGAGAACGCCGGCGACGTCGAACCGGAGCGGTACGCCCAGCAGGTCTGCACCGGCCTCGTCGGCTGGCGGGACGGCATCGCCGGTGACAGCGCGCAGCTCACCGGAAGCCTCCGGGGCGCCGCCGACGTGACCACCGTCCGGGCCCGGTACACCAGGTTCTTCAGCGGCGCCGTACGGCGCACCGACGAGCTGCTCGGCACCGTCCGGGGCGCGGGCGCCCCCGACGCCGACCAGGGCCTCGGCTACGCCCGCGACCTCACCGCCGCCCTGGACCGCACCCGGGCCGGCCTGGCCGAAGCCCAGAAGACGTTCGGCGCGCTGCCCACCGACGACCTCAGCGCCTACGCGGCCGGCGCCCGCCGGGTCCGGGACTCGCTCGGAGCGCTGTTCACCCAGGTCGGCGGCACACTGGACAAGCTGGGCAGCACCTACACGGACTCCACGCTCAACGGCGCGTTCCGGGACGAGCCGGCCTGCCAACGCCTCACCGGCGCCTGACCGCCTACGCTCCGAACCGTGCCGGGGCAGCTGTCTTTCCTCACCGCGGGGGTCCGCCCGCCCGCGGTGAGCGACTTGGAGGGCCTGCTGCTGGGCGTCGCCCAGGTGGCCCGGTTCGGTGGCACGGCGCGGATCTCGGTCCTCGTGGACGCACCGTGGCGGGTCGACGCGGTGCTGGCCGCGTACGTCGAGCGAGGGCTGCGCGGCGAGGCGGCACCCACGGACGAGGAGGGCGTCTTCTCGGTCCGTACGCCGTTCAGCCGGATCCTCCGCCCGGTCGGCGAGCGCTGGGTGCGCGGCGCGGTGAAGGCGGTGCCGCCCCGCTTCGTGCTCGAGGGATCCCGGTTGCGGATGTGGGCGGTCGGCGCGGGCCGCCGGGACGAGCACGGCTATCTGCTGCGGCTCAGCCCGCACGACCCGGGCACCTGGGAGGCGGCCGGTTCGGCGCTGGCGGCGGTCGGCGTGGCCGGCACGTTCGTGGGGCCGCGGGCGGGTGGCCCGGCGTACCGGATCACCGGCCGGCGGCGGATGACCCGGCTGGGGGAGTACGTCGGCGAGCGCCCGGCCGCCGCTCCTCCGGAGGACTGGCCGGTCTGACCGCAACCCCGACGGCTCGATCTGTGGACAGAGCTCTCCCTGTGGAGAGCCGTTCGCCTCGGGAGTGACCCCGCCCCTACTGTCGGCTCCATGCCCACGCTGCACGTGGAGCCCCGGGTTCTCGCGGACGCCGGCCGCTCCCTCGCCACTCAGCGATCCGTGCTGGCCGACGTCGCCGGCGCGCTCGACCCGACCTTCTCCCGGGTCACGGCGGCGCTGCCAGGTTCGCGGACCGCCGAGGTCGCCGGCGAGGTCGGGGTGGCGCTGCGGACCGCGGTGCGGTCGGTCGAGGTCGAGCTCGCCGTGCTGGCCGCCGCGCTGGGCTCCGCCGCCCGTGAGTACGCCGCCGTGGAGCAGTGCGCCGCGGCCGGTCTCGAGCGTGCCGGCCGGAGACCGGTGTGAGCACGGGCGGGCGGCTCGCCGAGCGGTGGGATGCCGGCCGGTGCGACAGCGGCGTCCGGGAGTTGTTCGCGCTGGCCGAGGACCTGGACCGGGCGTACGGACAGCTGGCCCGGACCGAGGCCGGCCTCGCCGACTGGCGGGGCCCTGCCGCCGAGCGGGCCCGGCCGCGGCTGCTGCGGGCGGCCGCACAGGTCAGCGGTCTGGCGAGCCGGCTCCGGCAGGCCGCCGACGCGATCCGGTCCGGGCTGGCCGGGGTGGCCGAGGCCGCCCGACTGGCAGCCGTCCCGGCCCAGTCCCCGCGGGAGGCGGCCGAGGCCACCGCGGTGGCCGAGGCCGTCGACCGGCGGATCGCCGCGGGCCTGACCGAGCTGGCGGTGCCGGTGGAGACCCCGCCGGTCGCCGGCCGGACCGCGGCCGACGTGGCGCGCTGGTGGACCGCGCTGCCGCCACACCTGCGACGGCGGGCGCTGGAGCGGTGGACGGCCGAGCTCGCCGGCCTGGCCGGCCTGCCCGCCGGAGTGCGGGACGCCGCCAACCGCCTCCTGCTGGCCGACCTGCTGCGGCGGCTGCGCACGGAGCGGGAGCTGCTGGCCGGCCGCACCGGGCTGCGCATCCCGCGCCAGTGGGCCCGGATGGTCGAGGTCCGGTCGATGCTGGCCGTGGCGGAGGACGTGGAGCGGACCCTGGCCGACCTGGCCGGCGAGCGTCCGCCGCCCCAGCTGCTCGCCCTGGATCTGACCGGCGCCGGTCGCGTCGCGATCGGTCTCGGCGACGTGGACCGCGCACGGCACCTCGCGGTGCTCGTTCCCGGCATGGGCACCGACGCCGTGCACGGGGTGGCCGACACCGTGCGGCGAGCCCATCGGCTCGCGGAGCAGGCCGGCCGGGAATCCGTCGAGTCCACCGCGGTCGTAGCCTGGATCGGGTACGCGGCGCCCGGCTGGCGGGAGGTCCCGTTCGCCGCCCGGGCGCGGACCGGCGGCCGGCTGCTGGCCGCGGACGTCGCCGCGCTCGCCGCCGGCCGCACGGCCGACGGCGGTGACCGGGCCCACGTCACCCTGGTCGGCCACAGCTACGGCAGCACCGTGATCGGCGCCGCGGTCCGCGTCCGGCCCCGCCTCGCCGACGACCTGGTCCTGCTGGGCAGCCCCGGCGTGCTCGCCGGAGACGTCACCGAGCTCGGCCAGCCCGCCGGCCGGGTGTACGTCGGGGAGGCGCCGCTGGACCCGGTCGGTGATCTGGGGGCGTTCGGGGCCGACCCGGGCGATCGCCGGTTCGGCGCGGTCCGGATGCGGGCCGACACCGGGCCCCTCAGCTGGCCGGCCCGGCTCGCCGGCGGCAGCCACTCCGGCTACTTCGACCCCGGTTCCGAAGCGCTGCGCAATGCCGCGCGGGTCGTGGCCGGCCGCGGCCCGGACGTCACCCGGGAGGACCCGTGAGCTGGGAGCGGGCGGCCGACGCCGCCCAGGGCGTGCTGGCGCGCAGCTTCTGGAGCCGGTCGCACCGGCTCTACCGCGCCACGCCGGGTCGCCGGCCGCTGCCGTTCCTGCTGCGTTGGGACTACTGGATCCAGGCCCAGGCGCTGGACGCCACCGTCGACGCTGTCGCCCGGACCGGCTCGACGGAGGTCAAGCAGCGGGCCGCCGCGCACGTCGCCGGCATCCTGCGGCGCAACGGCAACCGGATACCGAATCGCTACTACGACGACATGGCCTGGATGGCGCTCGCGCTGCTGCGGGCCGACGAGGTCGCCGGGGTCGACACCCGACCGCTGGTCGCGGCCCTCTGGTCGGACATCCGCGCGGCCTGGGACGACGAGCACGGCGGCCTGGTCTGGCGCCGGGCCGACCCCCGGCCGTACACGAACACCCCAGCCAACGCCCCATCGGCGATCCTCGCGGCCCGGTTGCACCGCCGGCACGGGGACCGGGCCGACCTGGACTGGGCCCGCCGGATCTCCGACTGGCTGCACGCCACGCTGGTGGACCGGGACAGCGGCGAGGTCTGGGACGGCATCCACCCGGCGACCGATCCCGGTGCGGACCGCACGCTCTACACGTATAACCAGGGGACCGTGGTCGGGGCCGAGATCGAGCTGTGGCGGGCGACCGGCGACCGGCTGCACCTGGACCGGGCCCGGCGCACCGCCGGCTGCGCGCTGGACCGGTTCGCCGACCCGTACGGCGGGGTGTTCCCTAGCGAGGGCACCGGCGACCGGTCGGTGTTCAAGGGCATCCTCGCCCGGTACCTCGGCGATCTGGTCCACGCCGATCCTGAGCCGGACGGCCCCGTCGCGAGCCGGGTCCGGGCCGCGTTGGTCGCCGGCGGGACCCCGGTCGCCGCGGCCGCGGACCACCCGGTCGGGGTGGACTGGCGCCATCCCGGACAGGGCCCGCTCAGCCTCGGGTCCCAGGTCTCCGCCGTCCTGCTCCTGGAGGCTTTGGCCGGGTTGGAGCATCCGGGGGTGCCCGGAGTGTGACGTACGGATAACGCCGAGATGGGAACGGCACGGGCCAACTGACCGTTCGGTCGGTTTGACAGAGTGCGGAGGGAACACCGCACACTGCGCTCGTGGGCCACCCGACCGCCCACCGCCCGCAGCACCACGCAGACCTGGAGCACCGTGAGCACGATCGACACCGAAGCCCCCGCGACGCCTGCCCGTCGCGGCCGTTCCCGCGCCGCCGCGAAGGACGGTCTCCGGCTGGTCATCGTCGAGTCGCCGCGCAAGGCGCGGATCATCTCGGGCTATCTGGGCGACGGCTACGTGGTCGAGTCGAGCATCGGGCACATCCGTGACCTGCCGCGCAACGCAGCAGACGTGCCGGCGAAGTACAAGGGCGAGTCCTGGGCCCGGCTCGGCGTGAACGTCGACCACGGCTTCGAGCCGCTCTACGTGGTCAGCGCCGACCACCGCCAGCAGGTCACCAAGCTGAAGGACCTGCTCAAGGACGCCACCGAGCTCTACCTGGCCACGGACGAGGACCGCGAGGGCGAGGCCATCGCCTGGCACCTGGTCCAGACGCTCAAGCCGTCGGTGCCGATCCGGCGGATGGTCTTCCACGAGATCACCCCGGAGGCGATCCGCCGCGCGGTGGACAACCCGCGGGAGATCGACGCCGACCTGGTCGACGCCCAGGAGACCCGGCGCATCCTCGACCGCCTGTACGGCTACGAGGTCAGCCCGGTGCTCTGGAAGAAGGTCATGCCGAAGCTCTCGGCGGGCCGGGTCCAGTCGGTGGCGACCCGGCTGGTCGTCGAGCGCGAGCGGGCCCGGATGAAGTTCCGCTCCGCCGAGTACTGGGACATCGAAGGCCTCTTCGCGCTGAAGGAGAAGCCGGCCGAGGGCGACCCGGCCACCTTCACCGCCACCCTGGTCGCGCTGGACGACAGCCGGATCGCCACCGGCCGCGACTTCGACCCGGAGACCGGGCGGACCCGCAGCGACGTCGTGCACCTGGACGAGCCCGGCGCCCGCGGCCTGGTCGCCCGGCTGTCGAAGTCCGACTTCGCGGTCACCCGCGTCGAGGAGAAGCCGTACCGGCGCCGGCCGTACCCGCCGTTCATGACCAGCACGCTGCAGCAGGAGGCCGGCCGCAAGCTGCGGTTCTCGGTGGAGCGGACGATGCGCACGGCGCAGCGGCTGTACGAGAACGGCTACATCACCTACATGCGCACCGACTCGACGAACCTGTCGGAGACGGCGCTGACCGCGGCCCGCCAGCAGGCGCGCGAGCTCTACGGCGACGAGTACGTCCCGCCGGAGCCGCGGCGTTACGTCCGCAAGGTGAAGAACGCGCAGGAGGCCCACGAGGCGATCCGGCCCGCGGGTGACAGCTTCCGCACCCCGGGCACCGTCGCCTCCGAGCTGTCCGCCGACGAGTTCCGGCTCTACGAGATGGTCTGGCAGCGCACGCTCGCCTCTCAGATGGCTGATGCCGTCGGCACCAGCGTGTCGGTGCGGCTGGCCGGCATGAGCCAGACCGGGGAGAAGGCGGAGTTCGCCGCCAGCGGCAAGACCATCACGTTCCCGGGCTTCCTCCGGGCGTACGTGGAGAGCCTGGACGACGGCGACACCGACCGGGACGACAGCGAGCGGCGGCTGCCGCGGCTGCGCAAGGACCAGCAGCTGGACCCGCGCGAGATGAACGCGCAGGGCCACACCACCTCGCCACCGGCCCGCTACACCGAGCCCAGCCTGGTCAAGGCGATGGAGGAGCTCGGGATCGGCCGCCCGTCGACGTACGCGTCGATCCTCAACACCGTCCAGGAGCGCGGGTACGTCTGGAAGAAGGGCAGCGCCCTCGTCCCGTCCTGGATCGCGTTCGCGGTGGTGAACCTGCTGGAGCAGCACTTCGCCCGGCTGGTGGACTACGACTTCACCGCCGCGGTCGAGGAGGACCTGGACAGCATCGCCGGCGGCGGCATGCAGTCCGTCGATTGGCTGACCCGGTTCTACTTCGGCTCCGAGACCGGCAAGGAAGGCGGCATCGCCCGTTCCGGTGGCCTCAAGCGGATCGTGTCGGAGCGGCTCGGCGACATCGACGCCCGCGGGATCAACTCGATCCCGCTGCCCGGCGGCGTGGTCGTCCGGGTCGGGCGGTACGGCCCCTACCTCGAGCGCGGCGAGGGGGAGCGGGCCAGCGTGCCCGAGGACCTGCCGCCGGACGAGCTGGACGAGGAGAAGGTCAACGAGCTGTTCTCCGCCCCGTCGGGGGAGCGCGAGCTCGGCACGGACCCGGAGACGGGCGAGGCGGTCACCGTGCGGGCGGGGCGGTACGGGCCGTACGTGTCCTCGGGCGACCGGACGGCCAGCCTGTTCTCGTCCATGTCGATCGACACCGTCACGCTGGAGGAGGCGCTGCGGCTGCTCACCCTGCCGCGGGTGCTGGGCACCGGCGCCGACGGCGAGGAGATCACCGCGCAGAACGGCCGCTACGGGCCCTACATCAAGCAGGGCAAGGAGTCGCGGTCGCTGGAGCGCGAGGACCAGCTCTTCACGGTGACCCTCGACGAGGCGCTGGCGCTGCTCGCCCAGCCCAAGACCCGCGGCCGGCGGTCGGCCACCCCGGTCGCGCCGCTGCGCGAGCTCGGCGACGACCCGGCCAGCGGCAAGCCGGTCGTGGTCCGGGAGGGCCGGTTCGGGCCGTACGTGACCGACGGCGAGACCAACGCCAGCCTGCGCAAGGGCGACGCGGTCGAGGAGATCACCATCGAGCGCGCGGCCGAGCTGCTGGCCGACCGGCGCGAGCGGGCGCCGGTCAAGAAGGCGGTCAAGAAGGCGCCGGCGAAGAAGGCCCCGGCGAAGAAGGCCGCAGCAAAGAAGACGCCGGCCAAGAAGGCGACCGCGGCCAAGAAGGTCCCGGCCAAGAAGGCGGTCGCGAAGCAGGCACCGGCGAAGAAGGCACCGGCCAAGGCCCCATCCACGCCCTGACCGGCACCCTCCGGCCTGACCCCGGTCCCCACGCGGCAGGCTGGCCGCTCCGGAACCGCGGCCACGGGGCCGGGCCGGAGCCTGGGCCAGGTAACGGGGACCTGCCCCGGCCGAGGCCCGCCCCGTGGCCCCGGTGGTCAGCCGGCGGGCTGGAGGAGCTCCAGGCGGTTGCCGCACGGGTCGTCGACGTAGCAGCGGCGGTGGCCCGGGAACAGGTCGTCCCGGCGGACGGCGTGCCCGGCCGCCGCCAGCCGCTCGACCAGGGCGTCCAGGTCGGCGACCAGCAGTCCGGGATGCGCCTTGCGGGCCGGCCGGAAGTCGGCCTCGACCCCGAGGTGCAGCTCGGCCGACCCGGACCGGAACCACACCCCGCCCCGGGCGGCCAGCGCCGGCGGCTTCGCCACCTCCGCCATCCCGAGGACCCCGCCGTAGAACGCCCGCAGTGCGTCCTCGACCCCGGCCGGCACCGCCAACTGCACGTGATGCACCCCGCCGATCACCGGGCCACCCCCGCCGACCCGTCCGGCCCGCGACCCGCCCGGGCGGCACCGGCCCGGCCGGGACGGGATGCCGCCCGCGTCGGCTCCCGCGGCCCGCCGGCATCGCAGGGCCCGGTCACGCCGGCACCCGCGCCACCGCGAACACCCGCCGGAACGGCACCACGGTCCCGTACGGCTCCGCCGGATACGCCTCCCGTAACGCCGCGCCGTACTCGGCCTCGAACTCCGCCGCCTCGTCCGCCGACAGCCGCTCCAGCACCGGCCGCAGCGCCGTCCCGCGCACCCACCCCAGCACCGGGTCCGGTCCGGCCAGCACGTGCGCGTACGTGGTCTCCCAGGCGTCGACCGCGCAGCCCAGCCGGGCCAGCGACCGGACGTACCCCGGCGCGTCCAGCACGTCCGGCCAGCGGCCCCCGTCGCCCAGCCGGTCCCGCCACCGCGGCGACGCCCGCAACCGCCGCAGCAGTGCGTGCGACGGCGCGTCCCCGTTCCCGGGGACCTGCAGCGCGAGCCAGCCGCCCGGCGCCACCGCGCCGACCAGCCGCGGCAGGTGCTCCCAGTGCGCCGGCACCCACTGCAGCGCCGCGTTCGTCACCAGCACATCCACCGGCCCGGCCGGCGCCCAGTCCTCGATCCGCCCCGCCTCGAACCGCAGCCGCGGCCCGGCGGGCGCGCCGGCCAGCATCGCCTCCGACGAGTCGACGCCGAGCACCGACGCGCCGGGCCAGCGCTCGGCCAGTGTCGCCGTCAGCCGCCCGTCCCCGCAGCCCAGGTCGACGACCGAGGCCGGCGAGCCGGCCCCGATCCGCCCGGTCAGCTCGTGGAACGGCCGGTCCCGCTCGTCCGCGTACCGCCGGTAGACCTCCGGGTCCCACATACGTACTCCTCTCGACGTCGAGACACTTTAGCTCGACGTCGAGATAAGCTGTCAACGTGCGCGACGAGACGGACGACCTGCTCGACGCCTGGCGGCGGGAGCGGCCCGACCTCGACACCGCTCCGCTGTCCGTGCTCAGCCGGGTGACCCGGCTCGCCCGGCACCTGGACCGCGAGCGCCGGGCGGCGTTCGCCGAGCAGGGCCTGGAGGCGTACGAGTTCGACGTGCTCACCGCGCTGCGCCGGGCCGGCCCGCCGTACGAGCTGACCCCGGGACGGCTGCTGCGGGAGACCCTCGTCGGGTCGGGCACGATGACCAACCGGCTGGACCGGCTGGAGGCGCGCGGCCTGGTGCGCCGCCGCCCCGACCCGGACGACGGCCGGGCGGTCCGGGTCCGGCTCACCGATGCCGGCCGGGCCCGCGCGGACGCTGCCGTCGCCGACCTGCTGGACCGGGAGCGGACGCTGCTCGCCGGGCTGCCCGAGCGGGACCGGGACCGGCTGGCCGCCCTGCTGCGGGCGGTGCTCGTGCATTTCGAGGGTTCCGTCGGACCGGCCGGATAGGGTCGGGAATCGACAGCGGGGCGCGGAGACAGCGGGCAGGGGAGGCAGTCATCGACGGCGACGCGGAGCAGGCGAAGGGCGGCGGGGACCCCGCCCTCGTCTCCGCGACCCAGCGCATCCGCGCCGTCCTGCGGGTGCGCGACTTCCGCCGGCTGTGGCTCGTCATGTCGTTCTCCAGCTTCGGCGACTGGCTGGGCCTGCTGGCCACGACGGCGCTGGCCGCCGAGCTCGCCGACGGCTACGCGGCGGCCAACTTCGCCCTCGGCGGCGTGCTGGTGGTCCGGCTGCTGCCGGCGGTGGTGTTCGGCCCGCTGGCCGGGGCGTTCGCCGACCGGTTCGACCGGCGCAAGCTCATGGTCGTCTGCGACGTGCTGCGGTTCGCCCTGTTCGCGTCGATCCCGCTGGCCGGCACGCTGTGGTGGCTGTTCACCGCGACCTTCCTCATCGAGTGCGTCAGCCTGTTCTGGATCCCGGCCAAGGAGGCCTCCGTCCCCAACCTGGTCCGGCGGGACCAGCTGGAGGAGGCCAACCAGGTCAGCCTGGTCACGACGTACGGGATCACCCCCGTCGCCGCGGCCCTCGTCTTCTCCCTGCTCGCCCTGCTGACCGGCGCGCTGGCGGAGTCCTTCGACTTCTTCGACGCCAACCGGGTCGACCTCGCGCTCTACATCAACGCCCTCACCTTCCTCGTCTCCGCGCTGACCGTGCTCAGCATCCGGCGGATCAGCGGCCGGTCCGCCGGGTCGGCCGCGCCGTCGCAGAGCGTGTTCCGGCTGGTCGTCGAGGGCTGGAAGTTCGTCGGGCACTCCGCGCTCGTGCGCGGGCTGGTCGTCGGCATCCTCGGCGCGTTCGCCGCCGGCGGGGCGGTGATCGGCACCGGCAAGACGTACGCGGCCAGCCTCGGCGGCGGCGACGCGGCGTACGGGACGCTCTTCGGCGCCGTCTTCGTCGGCCTCGGCCTGGGCATGGGGCTCGGTCCCCGGGTGGCCCGGGACCTGTCCCGGCGGCGCCTGTTCGGGCTGTCGATCGTGTTCGCCGGTGCCTGCCTGGTGCTGGTCGCCCTCATGCCGCACGTGGTGCTCAGCGTCATCTGC
Organism: uncultured Mycobacteriales bacterium; assembly: GCA_902805565.1. Taxonomy (GTDB): domain Bacteria; phylum Actinomycetota; class Actinomycetes; order Mycobacteriales; family CADCTP01; genus CADCTP01. The sequence continues at coordinate 1,069 of CADCTP010000063.1, read as the reverse complement.
GTGATCGGCGTCGGCTTCGGCGCCGGCATCGCCTACCTCTCCGGGGTGACCCTGCTCGGCCAGGAGGTCACCGACGAGGTGCGCGGGCGGACGTTCGCGTTCGTGCAGTCGCTGGTCCGCATCGACCTGATCCTGACGCTGGCCGCGGCGCCGTTCCTGGTCGGGCTGCTGCGGCAGCGGACGGTCGACCTCGGCGTCCTGGACTTCACCGTCGACGGCAGCCGGATCCTGCTGGCCGTGGCCGGCCTGCTCGCCATCGCCGGCGGCATCGGGTCCTACCGGCAGATGGACGACCGCAACGGCATGCCGGTCGTCCCGGACGTGGTCAGTGCGCTGCGCAGGGACACCACCACGCGGCGCCGGCTGTCCCGGGGCGGCATGCTCATCGCGTTCGAGGGCGGCGAGGGGTCCGGCAAGTCCAGCCAGGCGACCCGGCTGGCGGAGTGGCTGACCGAGCGCGGGGTCGCGGTCACCGTGACGCACGAGCCCGGCGCCACCGACTTCGGCGCCCGGATCCGCGGCATCCTGCTCGACTCCCCGGACGGCTCGCTGACGCCGCGCGCCGAGGCGCTGCTGTTCGCCGCCGACCGGGCCCACCACGTGGACACCGTGATCCGCCCGGCGCTGGACCGCGGCGACGTGGTCATCACCGACCGGTACGTCGACTCCTCGCTCGCCTACCAGGGCGCCGGCCGGTCCCTGTCGATCGACGACATACGCCGGCTCTCCCGCTGGGCCACCGACGGGCTGCGGCCCGACCTCACGATCCTGCTCGACGTGGACCCGGAGATCGGCCTGGAGCGCGCCCGCGCGGCCGGCCACGGGCACGACCGCCTGGAGCGGGAGTCGCTGGAGTTCCACCGGCGGGTGCGGCAGGGCTTCCGGTCGCTGGCCGGCGCCGCCCCCGACCGCTACCTGGTCGTCGACGCCGCCCGGCCGCAGGACGCGGTGGCCACGCTGATCCGGGTGGCCGCCGGCAAGCGGCTGGCGGCCCGGATCGCGGCGCAGTCCCCGGTGCCGTCGGACACCGGCACCGGGCGCCGGCCGCGGTGGCGCGGCCGCCGGTCCA
>CADCTP010000062.1 GCA_902805565.1 uncultured Mycobacteriales bacterium | reverse complement strand
CTCGCCGCGGTCTTCGACCACGAGTGGCGGCTCGCGGCCGACCCGGTCCCGCCGGTCCCGCCCGACCCGCTCGACCGGGCGGTGCTGGACCTGCTGGCGACCGGGGCCAAGGACGCCGCGGCCGCCCGCCAGCTCGGCGTCTCGGTGCGCAGCCTGCGCCGTCGGGTGGCACAGTTGCAGCACCGGCTCGGCGCCCGCAGCCGCTTCGAGACCGCCGTGCGTGCCACCGAGCTGGGCTGGATCACCAGCCGGTGACCCCTCCCGTGGACGGTCGCGGCCAGGATGGTGCCTTCCGTACGGCAGGCGAGGGGGATGCGCGGTGCGCAACGAGGTTCAGCTGATCGCGTACGCCGACCGGTTCGGGGGGACGCTGCGCGGGCTGGGGAAGCTGCTGGACGGCCCGCTCGCCGGCCTGTTCGGCGGGGTGCACGTGCTGCCGTTCTTCGTCCCGTACGACGGGGCCGACGCCGGCTACGACCCGGTCGACCACCTGCGGGTGGACCGCCGGCTGGGCGGCTGGGACGACCTCGGCGAGCTCGGCCGGGACCGGGACACCGTGGTGGACCTCATCGTCAACCACGTCTCCGCGGCGACCGCGCAGTTCCGCGAGGTCGTCGAGCACGGCGACGCGGCGCCGCACGCGGGGATGTTCCTGACGTTCGGCTCGGTGTTCCCGGGCGGGGCGACCGAGGAGGAGCTGGCCCGGATCATCCGGCCCCGGCCGGGGCTGCCGTTCACCCCGATGGTGCTCGGCGGGCGGCACCGGCTGGTGTGGACGACGTTCACCGCCCGGCAGGTCGACATCGACGTGCACCATCCGGAGTCCCGGGCGTACCTCACCGCGATCCTGCGGCGGTTCGCCGAGAGCGGCGTGGCGATGGTCCGGCTGGACGCGATCGGGTACGCGGTGAAGACGCCGGGCACCTCCTGCTTCCTCACCCCGGAGACCGACGAGTTCGTCGACCGGCTCACCGCCGAGGCCCACGCGCTCGGCCTCGGCGTGCTCACCGAGGTGCACGCCCCGCACCGGTACGCCGTCGAGCTCGCCGGCCGGGTCGACCGCGTGTACGACTTCGCGCTGGCGCCGCTGATCCTGCGGGCGCTGCTGGCCGGCGACGACGCCCCGCTGCGCCGGTGGCTGGCGACCCGGCCGCACAACGCGGTGACCGTGCTGGAGACCCACGACGGCATCGCGATGGTCGACGCCGGCCCGGACTTCTTCACCGCCGGCCGCTCGCTGCTGCTGTCCGGGGCCGACCTGTTCGACCTGGCCACCCGGATCTCCCGCAACAGCGACGGCACCGCGGTCAACGTGGAGACCCCGTCCGGCGGGCTCTACCGGGTCGACTGCACGATCTACGACGCGCTGGCCCGGGACGACCGGCGCTACCTGCTGGCCCGGCTGATCCAGTTCCTCACCCCGGGGATCCCGCAGGTCTACTACGTCGGCCTGCTGGCCGGGCGCAACGCCGACCCGCCCACCGACGCGGACAGCCGGGAGATCAACCGGCGCCGCTACACCGAGGCCCAGGTGCACCAGGCGCTGGGGCAGCCGGTGGTCCGGGCCCTGCTCCGGCTCATCCGGTTCCGCAACACCCACCCGGCCTTCGCCGGCGAGTTCAGCCTGCCCGAGTCGCCGCCGGGCCGGCTGGCGATGTCCTGGCGGGCGGGCGGGGACCGGGTCCACCTCACCGCCGACCTCGCCGGTGCCGACTACACCCTCACGTACACCGCGGGCGGCACCGACCACACCGTCACCGACGTCAGCGCGCTGCCGGGCTGAGGTGTCGTCCGGGCACCTGCTCCGTTCGGCGCAGTACGGGGCCGCCGGCGGGCCGGTCGAGGCGGCACCACCACCGCGGCGGGCCGGACGGTGCCGGGCCCACCTTGTCCGCGGCGGTGCGCGGACGGATCGTAGGGGTGCAGTCACCGCCGGCCGGCGACGCCGGAACGGGACCCGGCCCAGCAGGTCCGCACCCTCGGTGCGGGATCGCCGGCGTCGCGGTCGTGCGGTGGCTGTGTGCCGCGGGAACGACCGGCCCATGGACGGCCGGGGCAGGCCCGCGGGGGAGGGCGGCCGGCCGGCACGGGGGCCGCGGTTGTGGCGACCGCGGCGCCGGCTGCCCGCCCGTCCTCACAGGGCGTCCCGCACCCGCAGCAGCCGTAACGCCAGCTGCAGGTCCAGCGCCCGGTCCGGCTCCTTGAAGTCGGGCAGCAGCTCCCGGATCCGGTCCAGCCGGCGGGCGACCGTGTTCGGGTGCACGTGCAGCTTCTCGGCGGCGTACAGCGGGCTGCCGCCGGTCTCGTAGTAGGCGTCCAGCGTGCTGATCAGCTCGGTGCGCCGGTCCCGGTCGTGCTCCAGCAGCGGCCCGAGCGCCGCGTCGACGAAGCCCCGCACGTCGTGCCGGTCGGACAGCAGCACGCCGAGGAAGCCCAGCTCCCGTACGGACGCGGCGCGGCCGGTGGCGCCCAGCGCGCACAGCGCCCGCAGGCAGCGGCGGGCCTCCTGGTGACCGGCCGGCACCGCCGCCGGGCCGGACACCGGCCCGGCCGCCCCGACCGTCACCGACCCGCCCAGCTCGGCCCGGACCGTCCGGGCCGCGGCGCTCGGGTCGGCACCGGGCAGCAGCAGCACGGTCGTCCCGTCGTGGTCGGCCGACAGCCCGCCGGCCCGCCGCGCGTACGCCCCGGCGCGGTC
>CADCTP010000061.1 GCA_902805565.1 uncultured Mycobacteriales bacterium | reverse complement strand
CCGGCCGGCGCGCTGGTCCAGGCGCTGGAGCGGGGCGCGGTGCCGCTGCCGTCGGCCCCGCCGACCGGCTGGGCCGACCCGGTGGACGCGGTGCGGGTACGGGCGTTCGGCACGGTCGGGCACCGGTTCGTGGTGCCCGGCGCGCTGGCCGCCCGGTTCGCCCGGCCGGACGCGGCGCCGGCTCCGGCGGCACCGGGCGCGGCCGCGCCGCTGGCGATGCTGGACGAGCTCGACCACATCGCGGTCTGCGTGCCGAACGGCGAGCTGGCCTCGACGGTCGCGCTGCACCGGGAGGTCTTCGGCTTCGGCAGCATCTTCACCGAGCGGATCGAGGTCGGCACCCAGGCCATGAACTCGGAGGTGGTGCAGAGCCCGAGCGGCACGGTGACGCTGACGATCCTGGAGCCGGACACCGACCGGGCCCGCGGCCAGATCGACGACTTCCTCTCCGCGCACGGCGGCGCCGGCGTCCAGCACCTGGCGCTGCGCACCCAGGACATCGCCACCGCCCTGCCGGCGCTGGGCGCCCGCGGGGTCGGCTTCCTGGCCGCCCCGGGGACGTACTACGAGGAGCTGGCGAAGCTGCCGGAGGCGACCGGCGTGCCGCTGGAGGTGCTGCGCGAGCTCAACGTGCTGGTCGACCGGGACGAGAGCGGCGAGCTGTTCCAGATCTTCAGCCGGTCCACCCACCCGCGCCGCACCTTCTTCATGGAGGTGATCGAGCGGCGCGCGGCCCGCACGTTCGGGACCTCGAACATCTCCGCGCTCTACCGCGCGGTCGAGCTGGACCGGTCCCGGGCCCAGCTGCACCGCGTCGCGGCGGTCGCCGACCCGGCGACCGACCCCGAGCCGCTCCCCGCCGGCTGACCCCGTCCGCCACGACAGGAAGGCGACCCTGTGACGAGCACCCCCCTGACCGACGGGACGACCCGGCTCACCGAGGCCGAGCAGGCGTTGCTGCCCACCGACGAGGACGTGGCCTGGTACGCCGAGCACGGCTGGTGGCTGTCGGGCAAGCTGTTCTCCGACGCCGAGATCGACGCGCTCGTCGAGGCGTCCGAGGCGTTCTACGCCGGCGCCCAGGACCGCGAGCTGCCCGCCCGCCCGCCGAACCTGGCCTGGTGGACGCCGGAGCAGGGCCCGGTCCAGCGGCACAACGACTACATCCACCACGTCAGCGACCCGATCGGCGCGATCCTGCGCAAGCCGCTGCTCGGCGCGGTGGCGGCCCGGCTGGCGGAGGCGGAGGCGATCCGGATCTGGCAGACGACGCTGATCTACAAGCCGCCGGTGCCGGGCGAGCCGACCAACCGGGTGCCCTGGCACATGGACCGGCACTACTGGCAGACCTGCACGTCGGAGAAGATGCTCACCGCGTTCGTGCCCTTCCACGACTGCGACGAGCGGATGGGCACCATCACGATGGTCGACGGCAGCCACCGCTGGGCCGAGATCCCCGGTGACGACTCCACCCGGCACTTCGCCGCGCGCGACGCCGCCGAGCTGGAGGAGCTGCTGGCCGCGAACGCCGCGCACAACGGCGCGGAGGTGGTCACGCTGCCGATCACGATCCCGAAGGGCCACGTCAACTTCCACCACTGCCGGACCTACCACGGCAGCGGCCAGAACCTGGCCGACGTGCCCCGCCGCGCGGTGTCGATGCACCTGCAGGACGGCGACAACCGCTACCGCCCGTACCGGCGCCCGAACGGCGACCCGGTCGTCTACAACCACGACGTCGTCGTCCGCCGGGACGCGGCCGGACAGCCCGACTACAGCGACCCGGACTTCTGCCCCACCCTGTGGAGGTCGGCGTGACCGCGCCCGAGCTGGACACCACCCTGCGCGAGCGGGTGGTGGCGAACATGACCGAGCTGCTGCCCCGGGTGCTGCGCCGGGAGCTGCCCGACCTGGCCGAGACCACGTCGCTGTTCGACGAGCTCGGGCTGACCTCGGTCACCACGCTGGAGCTGCTGCTGGAGCTGGAGGAGGCGCTGGAGATCCAGGTCGACGTGGAGGACATCGACCAGGACGACCTGCGCTCGGTCGGGTCCCTGGCCGACTTCGTCACCGGGCACGCGGTCACGGACGACTGAGAGCCGTGTCCTAGTGGAACTGCGGCTGCGGCGGGCCTGCCGGCGCACGTACGGGGACACCTCCGCGCTGTCCCGGGACCCCGAGCTGCCGGTGTTCATGGGCGACCTGGTCCGGCCGTTCGGGCTGGCGGCCCGGCCGGAGACGCTGGCGGCCGGCCTCGGCCACACGTACGGGGAGATGGCCGAGCAGCTGCTCCCGGACCTCGTCCCGGCGGACGAGCCGGTGGACGTGCTGGTGCTCGCCTTCGGCGTGCACGACGTGCGGCCGGGCCGGTCGACCGCCACCTACCTCAGCTCGGTCACCCCGGGCGAGCCGGTGGCGTACGCGATCTGCGACCAGGGCACGCTCGCACCGTTCACCGCGCTGCGGCTGCTCGCCGAGTACACCCGGTCCGACCCCGCGACCCGCGGCGTGCTGGTGGTGGCCGAGCAGTCGGCGCTGCATTACACGCCGGCGGTCCCGGGGCCGCTGCCGGACCGGCACGCCGCGGTGGCGTTCCTGTTCGACGCGGCCGGCCGGGGCACGCTGCGCGGGGTCCGCCAGGTCGCCGGGCTGGGCCCCGACGCGCTGGCCGCGGACGGGCTGGGCCCGGCGCTGGCGGCCGAGGTGG
>CADCTP010000060.1 GCA_902805565.1 uncultured Mycobacteriales bacterium | reverse complement strand
TCGACCCCCGCGCCGGGCCGTTCGACGCAGCCGTCACCGCCGCGCTGGCCGGCCGGGACGCCGCGGCGCTGCGCGACCTCGACCCGGTCCTGGGGGCCGAGCTGCTCGCCGCCGGCGTACCGGCCTGGCGGGTCGCCGGCGCCGCCGCCGGCCCGGGGCCCTGGCGGGGCGAGCTGCTGCACTCCGCCGCCCCGTACGGGGTCGGCTACCTGGTCGCGACCTGGGTGCCGGCATGACCCGGCTGGTCGCCGTGGTCGGCCCGACCGCCGCCGGCAAGACCGCGCTCGCCGTCGAGCTGGCCCACCGGCTCGGCGGGGAGGTGGTCAACGCCGACTCGATGCAGCTCTACCGGGGGATGGACGTCGGCACCGCGAAGCCGACCGCCGCCGAGCGCCGCGGCGTCCCGCACCACGTGCTGGACGTGTGGGACGTGACCGAGCGGGCCAGCGTCGCGGCGTACCAGCGGCTGGCCCGGGACGCGGTGGACGCGGTCCTGGCCCGCGGCCGGACCGCGCTGCTGGTCGGCGGTTCCGGGCTCTACGTCCGCGCGGTCGTCGACGAGCTGGAGTTCCCCGGCACCGACGACGCGCTGCGGGCCCGGCTGGAGGACGAGCTGGCCGCGGCCGGCCCGGCCGCCCTGCACGCCCGGCTCGCCGCGGTCGACCCGGCCGCCGCCGCGGGCATCCTGCCGTCCAACGGCCGCAAGATCGTCCGGGCGCTGGAGGTCCGGGAGCTGACCGGGCGGCCGTTCGTGGCCACCCTGCCCGCGCCGGTCGACCGGTACGACACCGTCCAGGTCGGTCTGGACCGCGCCGACCTCGACGACCGGGTCGCCGCGCGGGTGGACCGGATGTGGGCCGCCGGGCTGGTCGGGGAGGTGCGCGCGCTGGCCGCCCGCGGGCTGCGGGACGGGCCGACCGCCTCCCGGGCCCTGGGTTACCAGCAGGTCCTCGCGCTCGGCGACACCCCGGAGGCGCGCGCGGAGACCGTACGGGCGACCCGGCGGTTCGTCCGGCGGCAGCGGTCCTGGTTCCGCCGCGACGACCGGGTGCACTGGCTGGACGCGGCCGCGCCGGACCTGCCGGAACGCGTCAGTACGCTCGTGCGGTGAGGTTCCTGAAGGGGCACGGCACCGAGAACGACTTCGTCGTGCTGCCCGACGCGCCCCCGCTGGAGCCGGAGCTGGTTCGCGCGCTCTGCGACCGCCGGGCCGGGATCGGCGCGGACGGCGTGCTGCGGGTGGAGCGCCGCGACGGCGGCTTCTTCATGGACTACCGCAACGCCGACGGCTCCGTCGCCGAGATGTGCGGCAACGGCATCCGGGTGTACGCGCGCTACCTGGTCGACGCCGGCCTGGCCGAGCCGGGCACGCTGCCGATCGGCACCCTGGCCGGGGAGCGGGTGGTGCAGGTCCCGCCGGCCGGCGACGTCACCGTGGAGATGGGTGCCCCGACCGCGCTGGCCGCCTCGCCGACCGTGGCCGGCCTGCCCGGGACCGCGGTGAGCATGGGCAACCCGCACGTCGTGGTCGAGCTGCCGGACCTGGCCGCCCTGGGCGCGCTGGACCTGAGCCGGCCGCCGGCGGTGCGGCCGCCGCTGCCGGACGGGCAGAACGTCGAGTGGGTGGTCCGGCGCGGCCCGCGGCTGCTGGCGATGCGGGTGCACGAGCGCGGCTCGGGGGAGACCCGGTCCTGCGGCACCGGGGTCTGCGCGGCCGTCGTGGCCGCGGTCGCCCGCAGCGACGGTGCCGGCCTCGACGAGCCGTGGACGGTCGACGTCCCCGGCGGGCGGCTGAGCGTCACCTGGCTGTCCGCCGGCCCGGTGCTGCTGTCCGGCCCGGCCGTGCTGGTGGCCTCGGGCGAGGTCGACGTGGATGCGCTGACGGCCCGCCCGGCCCCGGCGCTCAGCCGGGGCTGAACCGCCAGCTCTGGTTGCCGGCGCCCGGGTCGTTCTCGGCGACCGGCTCCCGGCAGTCGTACTGCTGGATCAGGGCGCCCTCGTCGCGGGAGATCCCGGTGACGTCCAGGCACTTCCCGCTGTGCGCGGCGACCAGCTGCGTCCAGCCGTCGCCGAGCGGGCGCAGCGTGAAGGTCTGGTTCGCGCCGCCGTTGCAGTCCCACTGCACGACCGGGGCGCCGTTGTCGGTGGCGGCGCCGTAGACGTCGACGCACTTGCTGGAGCCGGCGTCGACCAGCTCGTACGCGTCGGTGCTGTCCGGCTTGGCCACCAGCAGGAAGCTGCTGCCGAAGTCGGTGCCGCAGGTGCGCTGGACGAGCTGGGCGCCGGAGTCCGTCCGGCCGGCCGGGGCGGCCAGGCAGAGCGAGGAGTGCCGGGCGGTGAACGACCCGCCGGAGGGCGGCAGCGGGCTGCCGGTCGGGGTCGGCTCCGCCGTGATGGCCGGCGTCGGACCCGCCGTGGCGGCCGGCTCCCGGGCGGCCGGCAGGGCCTCCCGCTCACCCCCGGTCAGCCGCGCCACCAGTACGAACACCGCGATCAGCAGCAGCACCAGGCCGACCACGGCGCCGACCACGAGCATCGCGGTCCGCTCGTCGCCGCGCAGCTCGCCGATCCGGGCGGCCAGCCGGCGGGTGGTGGCCACGGCGCGTTCCCAGGTCCGGCGCGGCCCGGTCGGCGGTGGGCCGAGCGGGACCGGCGGCGGCTGCGGCGGGGCCTCGGGCCGGCCGCCCAGCCCGGTCAGCAGCACCCGGGTGAAGGTCCCGGTGCTG
>CADCTP010000059.1 GCA_902805565.1 uncultured Mycobacteriales bacterium | reverse complement strand
GGGCCCCGGCCGGGTCGTCGCCGAGCGCGGTGACCAGCACCGTGCCCGGCCCGGCCAGCAGCGCGGCCAGCGCCGCCCCGCCCGGCCGGTCGACCTCGGCCAGCCCGCTGACCACCGGCACGGGCGCGTCCGGGCTGAGCCGGTCGGCCCGGCCGGTCAGGTCCCGGTCCAGCAGCGCGTCCCCGACGACGACCAGCGGCCGGCTCACGCCACGGTTCCGGCGGTCAGCTCGTCGGCCTCCTCGCCGGTCGGCGCCGGCGCGCCCGCGCCGAGCACGTCGTCGTAGACGGCCAGCGTGCCGGCGGCGATCCGCTCCCACGAGTAGCGGGAGCGGGCCCGGTCGACGCCGGCGGTGCCGTACGCCTCCCGCCAGAACGGCTCGGACAGCAGCTTGCGCATCGCGGCGGCGAGCCGGTCCGGCCGGCGCGGCGGGACCAGCGTGCCGGTCGCGCCGTCGACCACGGTGTCCAGGAACCCGCCGACCGCGCTGGCCACCACCGGCACGCCGCAGGCCATGGCCTCCAGCGGCACGATGCCGAACGGCTCGTACCAGGGGGTGCAGACGACCAGGTCGGCCGAGCGCAGCAGCGCCGGCATGTCCGGCCGGGGCACCGCGCCGATCAGCCGGACCCGGTCGGCGACGCCGAACCGCTCGGCCAGCCGGAGCAGCCGCTGGGCCTCCTCGTCGGCGGCCAGCCCGTCCGCCGCCGGGCCGCCGGCGATGACGAGCTCGGCGTCCGGCACCGCGGCCAGTGCCCGCACCACGGTGTCGAAGCCCTTGCGCGGCACCAGCCGGCCCACCGACAGCACCCGCGGCCGGCCGCCCTTCTCCGCGACCGGGCCCTCCGGGTTGAACTGTTCGACGTCCACGCCGGACGGCACGACCGCGATCCGGGTGCGCACCCCGCCGATCCGCAGCAGCTCGGAGACCTCGTCGGTGGAGGTGGCGAGGACCCGGTCGACGTCGCGGGCCAGCGCCCGCTCCATCCGGATCCGCACCGGCGGACTGCTGTCCTGCCGGCCCTGGAACCGCCGCTTGGTCACGCCGAGGGCGTGGAAGGTCTGCACCACCGGCAGGTCCAGCCCGCGGGTGGCGGCCAGCGAGGCCAGGCCGGACATCCAGAAGTGCGCGTGCACCACGTCCGGCCGGTCCGCCGCGAACCGGGCGGCCAGGCCCGCGCTCAGCTGCCCGACGTACGGCAGCAGCTCGTCCTTCGGCAGCGGCCGCGGCGGTCCCGCGTCCAGATGCTCGACCGTCACCCCGTCCGCGGTGCGCACCGTCGCCGGCAGGTCGGCCGAGTCGCGGCGGGTGTGGACGGTCACCTCGTGACCGGCCCGGGCCAGCGCCCGGGCCAGCGAGTCGACGTGCACGTTCTGCCCGCCCGCGTCGACGCCGCCGACGGCGGCGAGCGGGCTGGCGTGCTCGGACACCATGGCGATCCTCATCGGATCACCTCCTTGAGAAGTCGGTCCCAGTCGTCCAGGAAACGGCCCAGCCCGTACCGGGCCAGCGCGGCCCGGCGGGCCACCCGGCCGGCCTGCGCGGCCTCGTCCGGGTCGGCCAGCAGGCGCCGCACGGCGCCGGTCAGTACGTCCATCCGGTTGGAGCAGGCGCCGGCCCCCGGCGGCACCGCCTCGACCGCCTCGGTGGTGGCCAGCGTGACCACCGGCATCCCCAGGTGCATGGCCTCCACGAGCGACAGCCCGAGGGAGGTCCACCGGAACGGGTGCAGGTACACCCTGCGCCTGGCGAGCGCGTCGTGCATCTCGGACTGCGGCAGGTCGTACGCCGGGAAGCCCGGCACCTGGTCGGTGTTCATCCCGAACAGGTCGATCGGCGCGGCCCGCGCGAACACCGGGATCAGGTCCGCGCCGACCAGCCGCCCGCGCCGGGCCGGGTCGTTGACCACGACCGCGGCCCGCTGCAGCTCCCCGGTCCAGATCGGGCCGGGGTCGACCACGCCGTGCTCGATGACCGTGGTCGGCGCCCGCCCCGAGTCCCACATCAGCGCGTTGAAGTGGGTGACGTGGACCAGCGTCACGTCGGCCCGGTCGGCCAGCGGGTGCCGGGTGTGCGGGACGTCCCCGCGCGGGCAGTCGTGCTCGACGTACACCAGCGGCGGCCGGCGGCCGGGCAGCCACTCGGCCAGCAGCTCCAGGTCCCGCGGCCGCTGCAGCACCACCACGTCGACCTCGGTGTCGGCGAGCTGCGCGGGGGTGACCTCCCGCACGTGCTCCGGCCACGGGTACGTCCGGGCCCGGCCGCGGCCGTCCGGCCCCCGCCCGGGCACCACCGGCACCAGGTGCTCGTGCCGGCCCTGCACGAACGCGGTGCTCCACGCCCCGTGCACGTGCCAGCTGAGGATCCTCATGCCGTCACCAGCTTGTCCACCGCGGCCACCACGTCCTCGACGGTGACGCCGTCCAGGCACGGGTGTCCGGGCACCGGGCACTCCCTGGCGCGGCTGGCCCGGCACGGCGCGTCCTGGTCGCCCAGCAGCACCGTCGGGACCCCGTACGGGGCCCAGCGCTCGGCCGGGACGACCGGGGCGAACAGCGAGACCACCGGTGTGCCGACGGCCGCGGCGAGGTGCGCCGGGCCGGTGTTGCCGACCACGACCGCGCCCGCGCCGGCCAGCACGCCGGCCAGCTCGGCCAGCGACGTGCGCCCGCCGAGGTCGGCCGCGCCGGACGGGCCGGCGACCGCCGCGGTGAGCCCGGTCTCGGCCGGGC
>CADCTP010000058.1 GCA_902805565.1 uncultured Mycobacteriales bacterium | reverse complement strand
GGCGTGCTGTTCGCCGCGCCCGCGCTCGGCGCCGCCCGCGGGGCGCTAGCCGCGTACGCCCGGCAGGCGGCGGACGGGCCGGACGGCGACCGGGCGGTCGTGCTGGCCCGGGCGACGGCCGAGGTCGACGCGGCCGGCGCCGTGCTGCGCCGGGTGGCCGGCGACTGCGACCTCGGCCTGCCCGACCCCGCCGCCGCCACCCGGAACCCGCTGGACTGCGCGCTGGCCGTCGACCGGCTGGTCGACGCCGTCGAGCTGCTCTTCCGCGCCGCCGGCTCCCGCGCCCTGCACACCGCTGACCCCCTGCAGCGCTTCTGGCGCGACGTGCACTGCCTGGCCGCGCACGTCGCCCTGCGCGTCGAGCCGGCCGCCCGCGGGCACGGCGCGGCCCTGCTCGCCCACCTGACCGACCTCCGGAAGGACGGCTCCCGATGACCACGACCGAGACCGGCGCGGCGACCGCCGCCGACGCCGCGCTGTACGCCCGCGTGCAGCAGTTCTACGCCTGGCAGATGGGCCTCATGGACGACGACGACGCCGAGGCGTGGGCGGACACGTTCACCGAGGACGGCGAGTTCCGCGAGCCGAGCCGGATGGAGCCGCTGGCCGGCCGGGCGGCGATCCGCTCGTCGGCCCGGGCGAACGTGGACCGCCGGGTCGCGGCCGGCCTGCGCATCCGGCACTGGGTGGGCATGCTCCAGCTCCGCCCGGGCCCGGACGGCACCCTGCTGGCCCGCAGCTACGCGCTCGCGATGCGCACGCCCGCCGGCGGCGCGCTGGAGGTGTTCGCCAGCGTCGTGTGCCGCGACGTGCTGGTGCCGCACGGCGACGGCTGGCTGGTCCGCCGCCGGGACCTGACCCACGACGCCGCCCGGTGAGCGGCCCGCACCCAGGAACGGAGGTCCCGGCGTGAGGATCGGCATCGTGTTCTTCCCGACGGTGGGCCCGGCCGACAAGCCGGCCACCACGTACTTCGACGAGGCGCTGCGGCTGGTCGACCTGGCCGACGAGCTCGGGTTCGACCACGTGAAGATGGTCGAGCACTACTTCTTCCCGTACGGCGGCTACAGCCCCGACCCGATCACGTTCCTGGCCGCCGCCGCCGGCCGTACGCGCCGGGTGCGGCTGGGCACCAGCGCCACGATCCCCGCCTTCACCCACCCGGTGAAGCTCGCCGGCAAACTGGCCATGCTGGACAACATCTCCGGCGGGCGGGTGGACGCGGCCTTCGGGCGGGCATTCCTGCCCGAGGAGTTCGCCGCGTTCGGCGTGCCGATGGACGAGAGCCGCGACCGGTTCGTCGAGGGCGTCGAGGCGGTGAAGCTGCTGTGGACGCGGGAGAACGCGGTGTTCGAGGGGCGGTTCTCCCGGTTCGGTCCGGTGACGCTGCTCCCCCGGGTCGTGCAGCGGCCGCACCCGCCGGTGTTCGTCACCACCGCGCGCGCGGTCGAGTCGGTGGCCGCGGCCGCGGCGGCCGGGCACCACCTGCAGACCGTGCCCAACGCGATGACCGTGCCGGAGCTGGCCGAGCGCATCGCGGTGTTCCGCGCCGAGTGGGCGCGGGCCGGGCACGCCGGGCCCGGGCAGATCCACCTGACCTACCCGTGCGTGGTGTCCGAGGACCGGGCGGCGGCGCTGCGGCAGGGCCGCCACGACGAGGAGCGCAACACCGCCGCGATCGGCGCGGCCGTGCGGTCCTGGAAGGACACCCGCAGCAGCGCCTACCCCGGCTACGAGAAGCTGGCCGACATCGGCGCCCGGGACGCCTTCGACGAGAAGGTCGCCGACGGCAAGCTCCTGGTCGGCACGCCCGAGGACGTGCTGGCCCGGTTGGAGGCGCTGGCCGGACGGTTCGGCGACGACGTGACGCTCAGCCTGGGCGTGCACTCCGGGCACCTGCCGTACGGGACGGCGGAGACGACGCTGCGGCTGGTGGCCGAGCGGATCCTGCCCAAGATGGACGGGGCGTCGGCATGAGCGACGACGGGCGGGTGGCCGTCGTGGTGGGCGCGGGGACGATCGGCCTCGGCTGGGTGGTGCTGTTCCTCGCGCACGGCCTCACCGTGAGGGTGGTGAGCACCCGGGGTGCCGCGGCCGAGGGCGCCGTGCGGGACGCCCTGGAGCTGTTCGCGCCGGGCCTGCCCGGCCACCCGGTGCCGCCGGCCCGGCTGGCGCGCCGGTTGGAGATCGTGCCGGAGCTGGAGCGGGCGCTCGACGGCGCCGACGTGGTGCAGGAGAACACGCCGGAGAACCTGGAGCTCAAGCAGGGCCTCTTCGCCCGGCTCGGGGCCGGGGCCGACCCCCGTACGCTGCTGTTGTCGTCGACCTCGACGCTGGTGCCCGACGAGCTGTCGGCGCGGATGGCCGCACCCGGCCGGGTGGTGGTCGGGCACCCGTTCAACCCGCCCCACCTGGTCCCGCTGGTGGAGGTGGTCGGCGGGACGCGCACCGACCCGGACGCGGTGGCCGGCGCCGTGCGGTTCTACGAGTCGGTCGGCAAGGTGCCGGTGGTGCTGCGCCGGCCGATCATGGCCTTCGCCGCCAACCGCCTGCAGTCCGCGCTGCTGCGCGAGGCGATCCACCTGGTCCGCGAGGGCGTGGTGACGGTCGGTGAGCTGGATGAGGTGGTCACCGCGTCGGTCGGGCCGCGGTGGGCGACGATGGGCCCGTTCCGGTCCTTCCACCTGGGCGGCGGGGAGGGGGGCTTGCGCCGGTGGCTGACCACGCTCGGCGCCGGCCTGCAGAAGGGCTGGCAGGAGCTGGGCGAGCCGGTGCTCGACGACGACACGATCGAGCTGCTGCTGGCGCAGGCGGAGGAGGCCTTCGGCGACATCCCGTACCGGGACCTCGCGGCCCGCCGGGACGTGCTGCTGCGGACCGTGCTCGAGGCGCTGGACCGGGTCCGGGAGGACGACCCGGCGCCCCTGTAACATCGCTGGGATGGCCGGACTGCCGTGGGAAGCGACGGAGATCACGATCGGCCAGCTCGCCGAGCGCAGCGGTGTCCCGCTGTCGGCGCTGCGGTTCTACGAGCGCAAGGGGCTGATCTCCAGCACCCGGACCTCCGGCAACCAGCGGCGGTACGCGCGGGACACGCTGCGCCGGGTCGCGTTCGTGCGGTTCGCCCAGCAGCTGGGCATCTCGCTGGCGACGATCCACGAGGCCCTCGCGACGCTGCCCGACGGCCGTACGCCGACGCGCGAGGACTGGGCGCAGCTGTCCCGGGGCTGGCGCAGGGTGCTGGACGAGCGGATCGCCCGGCTGCAGCGGCTGCGGGACAACCTGGACGACTGCATCGGGTGCGGCTGCCTGTCGATCACGACCTGCCGGCTGGGCAACAACCGCGACGAGCTCGGCGGGCGGGGTCCCGGCCCGCAGCGGCTGGTCCGCGGCGACTTCCCCTCCGGCGGCTACGAGCCGGCTCAGCCCGGGTAGCCGCGGCGCACGGCCCCGGGAGCCCGCACCCCGGCGCCCTCGCCGGCGCCCTCGTCGGTGTGGTCCACGAGGGGTGCCAGGTCGCTCCACCGCCGCCACTCCTCCAGGCGGTCGCGGTACACCCGCGGCGCGAGCGCCGCCGCCCCGGCACCGAGCAGCAACCGCAGCGGCGGGTCGTCGGTGTCCACCACGTCCAGGAGCACCTGTGCGGCGCGGCGCGGGTCGCCGGGCTGGCGGTCGGCGAAGGCACCCGAGAGGCCGTGCCTGCGGGTGGCCAGCACCTCGTCGTAGGCCGGCATCGGGTCCGCCCGCACCATGCTGTCCGCGCTCCAGGCGGTCCGCAGCTCTCCGAGCTGCACGATGGTGACCCGGATGCCGTGCCCGGCGACCTCCTGGGCCAGGGTCTCGCTCAGGCCTTCCAGCGCCCACTTGCTCGCGCAGTACAGGCCCAGGTTGGGGTAGGTGGCGACGCCGGCGATGCTGGAGATCTGGACCACGTGCCCCCGACCCTGCCGGCGCATGACGGGGAGCACGCCCTGCACGGCCCACAGCGCGCCGAAGAAGTTCACGTCCATCTGGTCCCGGGCGAGTCGCTCGCCGACCTCCTCGACCCCACCGGCGAGGCCGTAGCCGGCGTTGTTCACCAGCACGTCGACGCCGCCGGTCAGCTCGGCCGCGGAGGCGAACCCGGCCAGCACCGCGGACCGGTCGGCGACGTCGAGCGCCAGCGGGACGAGCCGGTCGCCGTGGGCGTCCCTGAGGTCGTCCAGCGATCCGGGGCTGCGGGACGTGGCGATGGCACGCTCGCCCGCCTGCAGCACCGCCTCGACGACGGCCCGCCCCAGACCCCGGGACGCACCGGTGACCAACCACGTCCGGACTCGTCCTTCGCTCATCGCCCGAGTCTCGGCGGCCCCGCTCGAGGACGGGTCCGGCGGCACTCGACCGCCGCCGGACGCCTCCCCCTGCCGCTCAGCCGGTGAGCAGGACGACCTTGCCGCGGCCGTGGCCGCTCCCGACATCCCGGTGCGCCCCCGCGGCGTCGGCCAGCGGATAGGTCCGCCGGACGTGGATGCGGATCCGCCCCTGCCCGTGCAGGGCGACCAGCTCGGCCAGCCGCTGTGCCGACCGGGTGCCGGTGAGGTCGGGCACCCCGAGCGCCGCGGCCTCCTCGAACGAGATCATGGTGCGGATCCGCTGCCGGTCCTCGACCAGTTCCACCGAGGCGCGCAGGGCCTCGGGCCCGGCGGCGTCGAGCGCGGCGTCGACCCCGCCGGGAGCCACCTCCCGGACCCGCTCGACCAGGCCGTCGCCGTAGGTCACCGGGATGGCGCCGAGCGAGCGCAGGTGGTCGTGGTTGGCCTCGCTCGCGGTGCCGATGACCGTGCTGGCGCCCAGCACCCGGGCGAGTTGCACCGAGAACGAGCCCAGCCCGCCGGCCGCGGCGTGGATCAGCACCGTGTCCCCCTGCCCGACCCCGATCGCCTCCAGCGCCATGCGGGCGCCCTGCGCGTTGCCGGGGTAGGCGGCCGCGACCTCCCAGGGCATGTCCGCGGGCTTGGCCACCACCTGGTCCGCGGCCACCGTGAGCAACTCGGCGTAGGCCCCGAGCACGCAGTAGCCGAGCACCTCATCGCCGACCGCGAACCCGCTGACCCCGTCGCCGAGCTCGTCCACCACTCCGGCGAACTCGTTGCCCGGCACCACCGGCAGGTCCAGGGCCACCGTGGGCGGCGCCCAGCCCGTACGGACGCGGAGGTCGAAGGGCAGCACACCGGCCGCCCGTACCCGGACCCGGACCTGTCCCGGCCCGGCGTGCGGTTCCTCCAGTTCGGTGAGTCGCAGGACCTCGGGTGGCCCGAACGACTCCAGTGCTGCCGCTTTCACCTGGGCGCTCCTCCTGTTGTGGGATCTTCCGTCATCGGGCCGGCCGCCCGGCGAACTCCGCGGCCGCGTCCAGGACCAGCCGGGCCTTGGTGCTCAGCTCCGACCGCGCGAACGACACCGCCACCGACAGGTCGGTGCCCGCGCCGAGCATCCGCCCGGCGCCGTCCGGGTCGACCACGACGGACTGCCGGGCGGTGAGGACGGCGCCGCCGTCCGCCTCCTCGACCGACCACCGCACCAGGTGCAGCCGCCCGATCGGCGGCAGCAGCAGGTGCCGGAAGACCAGCGCGCGTTCGGCGGGCAGCCGGACCCGGGCGACCCGGGTGGTCAGGGTGCCGCCCCGGCTCTCCAGGGTCACCGTCTCCACCGTCTCGGCGCCCGGCGGGCCGGGCGTCACGGACACGCTCTGCACGTGGGGCAGCCGCTCCGCCCACCGATCGGCGTCGCACAGGAACGCGAAGGCGTCCTCGGCGGAGCCGCCGGTCCGGACCCGGTCCTCCAGGTGCAGGACGAGCTCCGGGTGGGCGCACTCCAGCTCCGCCGCGGCGGCGAGCTCGCCCAGCTCGCGGGTGGCGATCCCGTCGATCGTGCGGGCCACGGCGTCGGCGGCGGCCGGGTCGGCGCCGTCGGTGCGGTAGTCGTGCCGCAGGACCACCACGCAGCGGTCCGGAACCACCGGTCGCACGGTGAAGGTCCGGAGCAGCGAGGTCACCGGCGGGTGCGGCCGCTCCGGCCCGATCTCGATCCGCAGGTCGCCGGGGTGGACGGCACGCCGGGCCGTCCAGGTGTCGATCCCGCCCCCGGACACCGTCCACATCCTGAGCCGCTCCGCGTCCCCGGCCGTCCCGGCGCGCTCCAGGTGCACGAACGACGAGAACAGCCGCGGCCAGCTCACCGCGTCGGCGAGCAGGTCGAAGACCTTTCCGGCGGGCGCCGCGACGGCCACCTCGTGGGTCCGGCGGCTGGGCGCGTCGTCGACTCGCTGGTCCGTCATGATGATCCGTCCTCCGGCTCGTCGTCTCCTCCGGGAGACGCTGGCAGCCGGAGGTCGGCAGGCGATCCAGCCGTGCTGGACCTGCCCCGTCATGCGGCCACGGCGGC
The DNA here is from genome assembly GCA_902805565.1 of uncultured Mycobacteriales bacterium. Taxonomy (GTDB): domain Bacteria; phylum Actinomycetota; class Actinomycetes; order Mycobacteriales; family CADCTP01; genus CADCTP01. The sequence continues at coordinate 19,360 of CADCTP010000058.1, read as the reverse complement.
CCGGCGCGCGGGCAGGAACCACGCCAGCACGAACGCCACGGCCGTGAACGCCATGGTCCAGCCGAAGGTCACGGCGAACGCCGACGCGGTCGCGTCCGGCCCACCACCCTCGGCGCCGGCCAACTGCAGGTTGAGCACCGAGGCGACGAGCGCGGTGCCGAACGCCCCACCGAGCCGCTGGGCCACGCTGACCGCGCTCACCGCCCGCGGCATGACCGACGCCGGGAGCCCGGACTGGTAGATGGAGGCCATCATCGGCACCGCGGCCGCGCCCAGCCCGAAGCCGCGGACCAGCAGCGCCACCCCGAGCAGCACGTCGCTGGTCCCCGCGGTGACCCAGAGGTAGGGCAGCGTGCCGACGAGCACCACGGCCAGGCCACCCAGGACCACCGGCCGCGCCCCGTACCGGTCGGTCAGGGGGCCGCAGACGAACAGGGCCGCGGCGATCCCGATGCCCTGCGGCGCGAGCAGGACGCCCGCCTCCAGCGCGGCGGCCCCGCGGGCCTGCTGGTGGTACAGCGGGAGCAGGAAGGTGAGGGCGAACAGCGAGGAGCCGGACAGGAAGACCAGCCCCGCGGCCACACCGAACTTCCGGGAGGCGAACAGCCGTACGTCGATGATCGGCGTGCCCGGCATCCGCAGCGCCCTGACCGTGTAGCAGAGCAGCAGCAGCGCGCCGGCCCCGCTCCACCCGGCCGCGACCGCCCCACTGCCGATGCCGGCGACCGGCCCCGCGCCCTCGACGCCCGCGATCCCGGAGAGCCCGTAGACCAGCGCTCCCAGCCCGAGGGAGAGCAGGACCAGGCCGACGAGGTCGAGCGGCGCCGCGGCCCGGTCCCCGTCCTCCCGGGGCAGCCCGCGCCGGGCCGCCACGAGCGCGGCGAGCACGAGCGGCACGTTGAGGTAGAACGACCATCGCCAGTCGAGCCGGTCGACGATCAGCCCGCCCAGGATCGGGCCGAGGACCGGGGCCAGCTGGGTGGGACCGCCGAGCAGCGCCATCGCCCGGCCCATCCGGTCCGGTCCGGCGGCCGCCCCCAGCACGACCTGGGCGATCGGGATGATCATGCCGCCACCGATGCCCTGCAGAACGCGGAATCCGACCAGGCTGGGCAGGTTCCAGGCCAGCCCGCAGCAGACCGAGCCGACCAGGAAGACCGAGAGCGCGAACAACCACATCCTGGTGCTGCCGAACCGGTCGATCGCCCACCCGGTGACCGGGATCGACATGCACATCGCGAGCAGGTAACCCCCCGTCACGAACTGGACGGAGGCCGTCGACGCGCCGAACTCCCGGCTGATGCTGTCGACGGCGACGGCCAGGATCGTGCTGTCCATCGCCGACAGCATGGCGCCGAGCACCATGATCCCGACGAGCCGGATCAGCGCCGGCTCCAGCGGGGCGGGCCGCGTCGCGGTCATCACACCGGAGAGCATCGAACTTCAACGTTGGTTCAGGTCAAGTCGGGCGGGCGTTGACCCGCGCTCGAGCGAGCCTCGTACCCGGATGTGGACACTCCGGCCAACGCACGTACGCCCGACCACGGAGGGCCCATGAGAGCTCCCCCGACCGCCGACCCTCCGCCGCCCACCGCCCCGCAGCGGCGCCTCCTGCCGATCGCCGCGCTCGGCGCCGCCCTGGCCGCGCTGACCCCGGTCCTGGTCCAGCGCGCGGTGCGGCAGCGCCGGGGACCGCTGCCCCTCACGGCCGCGACACCGGGCGGGGGACCACACGGTGCCGGCTCGCACGGGACGGGCGGCACCGGGCTGGTCGACCTGCCGCCGCAGTTCCTGATCGCGGCCGCGCTCGCCGTGCCGTTGGCGCTCGTGCTCGTACCGCTCGGCATGCGGCTCGGGGGGGCCGGCCGCCGGGGGCCGGACGGCTGGCCCGCGTGGGTCGGTACGGCGCTCGGGACCGGGCTGGTCGGTGCGGTCACCGGGGCGGGGACCGCGCTCGCCACGGCCCCGGCCGCCCTGGCCCCGGACGGCCCGGTCGCGGAAGTGGTGCTGGTCAGCGCGACGGCCGTGTTCCGCTACGGCGTCCTGCTCGGCCTGGTCGCCGCCGTGCTCGCCACCGTCCGTGCACCCCGCTGGACCCGACAGGAAACGAGGACACGATGATCAACCGCAGGGACCTGCTCAAACTGACCGCCGCGGGCGGAGCGCTGGCCGCGCTGCCGCTGGAGCGCGGGGTGGCGTCGCTGGTCTCGGAGGGACCGGCGCCGTCCCGCCCGTTCACCGCCGCGATGCCGGTGCCCGCGGTGCTGACCCCCGCCGCCCGCACCACGGCGGCGGACGTCTACCGCGTCCGGATGTCCGAGATCAGCACCGAGATCATCCCCGGCCTCCACACCACCGTCCGGACCTACGGCGGGCGGTTCCCGGCGCCGACCATCCGGGCGGCGCGGGGCCGTCCGGTGATCGTGCACCAGGCCAACGGGCTGGGCGTCGGGACCTCGGTGCACCTGCACGGCGGGCACGTGGCCCCGGAGCACGACGGGCACCCGATGGACGTCCTGGCGCCCGGGGCCAGCCGTGCGTACCACTACCCGAACGACCAGCCCGCGGCCGCGCTCTGGTACCACGACCACGCGCACCTGCTCGAGTCCGAGAACGTCTACCGGGGGCTGCACGCCGCGTACCTGATCAGCGATCTCGCCGAGCGCAGCCTGGGACTGCCCGCCGGACGCTACGAGGTCCCGCTGCAGATCCGCGACGCCCGCATCGAGGCGGACGGCACGCTGACCTACACGCGGGCCCAGGACCGGCCGCACATCCTGGTGAACGGCCGGGAGCGGCCGTTCTTCCGGGTGGAGGCCCGCCGGTACCGGCTGCGGATCTACAACTTCTCCGTCGACCGGCTGCTGCGCCTGCAGTTGGCCGACGGCACCACCGTCACCCAGGTGGGCACGGACGGCGGTCTGCTGCCGGCGCCGGTACCCCTGACCGAGCTGCGGATGTCCTCGGGGGAACGGGCCGACGTCGTCGTCGACTTCGGCCGGTACCGCCCCGGCACCTCCGTGGTCCTGCAGAATGCCAACGCGCTGCCCACCGAGAACGCCGACGTCATGCGGTTCGACGTGGTGGCCGCCACCGGGCCGGACCAGAGCCGGGTGCCGGACCGGCTGGTCGAGCTCCCGCCCGTCCCCCCGGCGACGGTGCAGCGGGACTTCGTGCTGCGCTTCGACCGGCCGACGCTCAAGTACGTCATCAACGACCAGCTCTACGACCCGGACCGGGTCGACGTGCGGACCCGCCGGGGCACCTCGGAGATCTGGACGATCACCAACGCCGACACCCCCGCCCCGCCCCCGAACTTCCACCTCAACCACAACTTCCACACCCACCTGGCCCAGTTCCGGGTGCTCGACCGCAACGGCGTGCCGGTCGGACCGGCCGAGGCCGGGCTCAAGGACGTGGTGCTGGTGGCTCCCGGCGACACCGTACGGATCGCACTGACCTGGACCACCTACACCGGCCGGTACGTCGTCCACTGCCACCAGCTGCCCCACTCGGGAGAGGCTCAGATGGCCACCGTCGAGATCCTTCCCTGACCGCGCCGGATCCCGCCCTGGCCGAGCAGGGCGGGATCCGTCCCGGGCCGGTCACCGACGGCCGGCCGGTCAGCCGATGCCGGCCGTCTCCCGCTCCGCGGCCAGCGCGACCAGCCGGGGGACGGCCAGCTCCGGGCCCGGCTGCCGGGCCAGCTCGGCGGCCACCACTCTGGCGCTCCCGGACAGGGCGGTGTCCCCGAGCAGCCGGTCGATGTCGGCGGGGCCGACGTCCGCCAGCTCCCGCTGCAGCCCGATGCCGCTGTCCTCGATCATGTCGGCGTTGATCCAGTTGTCGGCCCCCTGCGGGATCGCCAGTTGCGGGACGCCGGCCTGGGCCGAGGACAGCGTGGTGGCGCAGCCGCCGTGGTGGATGATCCCGTCCAGCGTGGGCAGCAGGCTCGACAGCGGCGTCCAGCCCACCGCCCGCACGTTGTCCGGCAGAGGGGCCAGCGGGCTCAGGTCGAGGTCGTCGCCCAGCGCGAGGACGAACTCGGCGTCCGTCGCGCCCGCGGCGTCGACCAGCCCGCGCAGGCCGGCGGCGCCGGTGACCCCCGGCACCACGGTGCCCAGCGTGATCACCACCCGGCGGCGCTCGCGGGGGCGGAGCAGCCAGTCCGGGAGCACGGAACCGCCCTGGTACGGCATGAACCGCACGGACCAGCCCGCGCCGTCGCCCCGCATCATGAACTCGGGCGCGAAGTGCAGCTGCACGAGCCGGGGCAGCTCGACCGGGATGCCGTGGCGCTCGTACAGCGGGGCGAGGTGCGGCAGGAACCGGCCGGGCAGCTCCCCTTCCCGCAGGAAGCTGTAGCCGCTCTCCACCGCGGGCACGCCCAGCGCCCGGGCCACCACCAGCGCCAGGCCCTGCACCCTGGAGTAGACCACCAGATCGGCGCGCCAGGTGCGGGCGAGTTCCAGTGTCGCGTCGAGCATCCGGTCGTTCACGACGGCGAACCGGTCGAGGATGATCTCCGGGGTGGCCAGCGTGCGGGTCATGGCCCGGCCGCGCTCGCGCATCATCCGGGCCCGGTCCGCCGGCGTGGCCGGCCGGGGGAAGAGCGCGGCGAAGTCGACCCCCGGCGCCACGTCGACCGCGGCGAGCCCGGCCCTCGTGGCCGCCTCGACGGCGGGGCCCGACGTGGCCACCACGACGTCGTGACCGGCGACCCGCAGGCTCCAGGCCAGGCCCAGGGCCGGATAGAGATGATCGAGACCGGGCGAGATGGCGAACAGGGTGCGCATGGATCCCTCCTGGGGTGTGGCGCGCGGCGGTCAGGTGGGCCCGGGTCGACCGGAGCCGTCGTACCGCAGCTGCCGCTGCCGGACCAGCCAGCTGTCGCCGGCCGGCTCCAGGTGGTCCCGGCCGACGACGTTGCCGCGGATCTCGGTCGGCCCGCCCGGGGGCGTGGCGAGGGCCAGCGTGCAGAAGCGGGTACGCACGCCGTCCGGCGCCGGGATCACGTCGAGCATGCCGAACCGGTGCCGGAAGTCGACGCCGGCCGCGGCCAGCCCGTCCACCCCTGAGCGCACCGTGTCCCGGATCGCCGCCCGGCCGCGCAGCGGATCGGGCATCCGGGTCTCGGCGAAGACGGCGTCCAGGCAGAACGTGGCCGCCCACTCCTCGACCAGGCCGTCGTCGAGGAGTGCCATCTGGCGGGCGTAGAACTGCTGCACCCGGACGTAGACGTCGACCGGGGCCAGCGGATCGCTCACCCCTGGCCACCGGTCGGTACGGTCCAGCGCACCGGCTGGGGGAGCCCTCCGGCCGCCGTCGAGCGCCCGGTGGCCACGCCGCCGTTGCCGATCGCGTAGGACTGGGTGGCGCCCGGGCCACCCAGGGCGACGACGCGGCCGTCCGGAGTCCAGATCACCGCCCGGTCCACCCCGCCGGGCGTGTAGGAGAACCCGGTCGCGAACCCGGTGTCGCTGATCCCGAAGGCCGCGGAGCCCGTGTCGCCGGGGAGCGGAGGCAGCCGGGTGACCCGGCCGTCGGCGTCCCAGCGCAGGGCCAGGTAGGGCGAGTTCAGGCCGGCGGTGGACAGGAACGAGTTCCCCACCGCCACGCCACTGCCGTTGATGAAGCTGGCCTGGCTCGAGTCGTGTCCCGGCTGGACGCCGCCCAGGTCGCGGACCCGGCCCAGGGCGTCCCAGAGCACGGCCCGCTGGACGTTGTCCGCGGTGACGGAGTAGCCGGACACGGTGCCCGCGTCGTTGACCGAGCCGGCCGAGCCGCCGACCCGGCCGGGGAGGAGCGCCAGCCGCGTCGCCACGCCGGACGGGCTCCACCTCAGTGGCTGGTAGATCCCGGCGGGGTCGGCGGAGAATCCCGCCACGACCCCCGTCCTGTTGATCGAGTAGGCCCGGGTCACGGCGCTGCCCGCCAGGCCGGGCAGCTCGACGGGCGGGCCGCACGGGTTCCAGCGGACCGCACGGTTACGGCTGCCGAGCACCGACCGGCCGACCACCGTGCCGTCCACCGCGATCGCGTACGCGGTGGCCTGGGTGTCCCCCGGCAGGGTGCCCAGGTCGCGCACGCCGCCGTCGGGCGCCCAGCGCACCGCGCGGTTCAGGCCCTGCGCGTCGCCGGAGTACCCGACGACCACCCCTCGGTCGTTCACCGCGAACCCCCACCCGGTGCTGCCGCCGGGCAGCAGCGGCAGCGCGGTGACCCGGATCTCCGCCGCGGCCGGCGCGGCCGCGGCGACCACCAGGGCGAGCGCCGCGGTCCCGGCCAGGACGGCCCGGCCGATCCGGCCGCGGTCAGTGAATGCACCCATCGTCACTCCTCGTCACCTCGAGCACCGCTGGTCACGGTCTCCGCCTGCTCGGTCATCGCTGTCACCTTCCGGGTCGGGACGGGGGTCGTCGGCCAGCGTGCCGGGCGCCGATCTCGACCCGCTGGAGACGGGCTGGACCCGCAGTCCCGGCTGGGTGTCCGCGACGCGCCGGGCCGACTGGCGCACGGTTGACGTGAACCTGGGTTCAGCTCCTACGGTCCGATGACCATCAGCTCACGGAGGAGTCCCGCATGGCGACAGAGCCGATCCGCGTCGCGGTGATCGTCGGCAGCACCCGCGAGGGACGGTTCGCGCCGGTGGTGGCGAACTGGTTCGCCGGCCGGGTGGCCGCGCGCGAGGACATGGGCGTCGACGTCATCGACCTGGCCGAGTCGGCCCTGCCGGAGCGGCTGGGCGGCTTCGGCGCCGAGCCGGCGGGGTCGGTGACCGCCCTGCGGCCCCGGCTGGCCGCCGCGCAGGCGTTCGTCATCGTGACGCCGGAGTACAACCACAGCTACCCGGCGTCGGTGAAGACCCTCATCGACTGGTACTACGAGGAGTGGCAGGCCAAGCCCGTCGGCTTCGTGTCGTACGGGGCCCGGGCGGGCGGCGTGCGGGCGGTGGAGCACCTGCGCTCGGTGTTCACCGAGGTGCACGCCATGACCATCCGCGACGCCATCAGCATCCACAGCGCCCGCGCCCACTTCGACAGCGACGGCGAGCCGCTCGACCCCGAGCAGTTCGACGCCGCCGCCGGGGCCCTGCTGGACCAGCTCGCCTGGTGGGCGCTCGCTCTGGCCGAGGCGCAGGAGAAGCGGCCCTACAAGGTCTGACCGGCCGTTCAGCCCCGGTTGAGCGCCAGCCGGTCGGTCCTCGAGCCGCGTCCGCCACCGTGGCCGGACCCGGCGGGACCGGCGGCAGCACCTGCCGCGCCGCCGCGTCAGGGAGGTACGGAATGGCGCAGGCGGACCTGTCCGACTGGCTGGCGCAGCGCCGGGCGGCCAACAGCTACGAGGTCTCCGTGGTCGGCCTCGACGAACTGGAGGGCTGGGCGGTCGACCCGGACTCCGGCGACCTGGGGCACCACACCGGGAAGTTCTTCTCGGTGCGGGGCATCGAGGTGTCCACCGACCACCGCGAGGTGGCGTCGTGGTCGCAGCCGATCATCCTGCAGCCGGAGATCGGCATCCTCGGCCTGCTGGTCCGGCGGTTCGACGGCGTGCCGCACTGCCTGCTGCAGGCGAAGATGGAGCCGGGCAACATCAATTTGCTCCAGCTCTCGCCCACCGTGCAGGCCACGCGGAGCAACTACACCCGGGTCCACCACGGCAGCGCCGTGCCGTACCTGGAGCACTTCGTGACGCCGCGGCGGGGGCGGGTGGTGTTCGACGCGCTGCAGTCCGAGCAGGGCTCCTGGTTCCTGGACAAGCGCAACCGCAACATCATCCTCGAGATCGAGGAGGACGTGCCGCTGCTGGAGGACTTCCGGTGGTTCGCCGTCGACGAGGTCGCCGAGCTGCTGCACGTGGCGAACCTGGTCAACATGGACTCGCGCACGGTGCTGTCCGGCCTGCCCGAGCTGTACCGCTCGGACGACCGCGGCCCGGCCCTGCACACCACCGGCGAGCTGCTGAGCTGGTTCACCGAGGCGAAGGCCCGCTACACGCTGGACCGGCGGGTGGTGGCGCTGTCCTCGGTACGGGACTGGACGCGCTCGTCCCGGCGCATCTCCCACCGGGACGGGAAGTACTTCGACGTCGTCGGCGTCCGGGTGCGGGCGACGAGCCGCGAGGTGGCGCGCTGGTCGCAGCCGATGTTCGCCCCCCGCGACCGCGGCGTGATCGCCTTCCTCAGCCGGTGGGCCGGCGGGGTGCGGCACGTCCTGGTGCACGCCCGCACCGAGCCGGGCACCGGCGACGTGGTCGAGATGTCCTCCACCGTCAACTGCACGCCGGCCAACTACGCCGACCGGCGGCCGCTGTTCCTGGACGAGGTGCTGGCCGCGCCGCCCGAGCGGGTCCTGGTGGACGTCGTGCACTCGGAGGAGGGCGGGCGGTTCTACCACGCGGAGAACTCGTACCGGGTGGTCGAGGTCGACGACGGCTTCCCGCTGGACGTGCCGGAGGACTACGTCTGGATGACCGTCAACCAGCTGGCCGGCTTCGTCCGGTACGGCAACCACGTCAACGTCGGCGCGCGGTCGCTGCTGACCTGCATGAGCCGGCTGCCCGACCGGGTGGCCGCCTGATGGCCGGGCACCCGGCGCCGGCGGGTGACTTCAAGGCCGCGCTGGCCCGGTTCGCCAGCGGCGTGACGATCGTGACCGTGCGGGACGCGGCCGGCATCCCGCACGGCTTCACCGCCAGCGCGTTCTGCTCGGTGTCGCTGGACCCGCCGCTGGTCTGCGTGTGCGTCGCGCACACGGCCCGCTGCCACGGGGTGTTCGCGCTGCAGGACGAGTTCGCGGTGAGCATCCTGCGACCCGGGCACGCCGACCTCGCGCTGCGGTTCGCCACCCGGTCGCCGGACAAGTTCGGCGGCGGCGGGTTCCGGACCACCGAGACCGGCCACGTGGTGGTGGCGGACGCGCTGGCCGTCGTGGAGTGCGGCGTGCACGGCCGGTACGAGGCGGGCGACCACACCATGCTGGTCGCGGCGGTCCGCCGGGCCGAGTGGTCGGACGGCGAGCCGCTGCTGTTCTACGACCGCGCGTTCGGCACCCTCGCCGCCGCGGGGCGTACGTGGTGACGCCGCTGCGGCTGGGGCTGGTGGGGTGCGCCGACGTGGCCGTGCGCCGGGTGCTGCCCGCCGTGGCCGCCTGCCCGGACGTCGAACTGGTCGCGGTGGCCAGCCGCGACCCGGCCAAGGCGGAGCGGGTGGCCGCGGCCTTCGGCGGGGCCCCGGTCACCGGCTACGAGCGGCTGCTGGACCGCGCGGACGTCGAGGCGGTGTACGTGCCACTGCCCTCGGGCCTGCACGCGCACTGGGTGCGGGCGGCGCTGCGGGCCGGCCGGCACGTACTGGCCGAGAAGCCGCTGACCACGGACCTCGCCGACACCGAGGAGCTGGTGGACCTGGCCCGGGACGCGCGCCTGGTGCTGCGGGAGAACACCATGTTCGTGCACCACTCCCAGCACGCCATGGTCATGAGGCTGCTGGCCGACGGCGTGCTCGGCGAGCTGCGGTCGCTGTCCGCCGTGTTCGCCATCCCACCCCGCCCGCCCGGCGACATCCGGCTGCGGCCGGAACTGGGCGGCGGGTCACTGCTGGACGTCGGCGCCTACCCGGTGCGGGCCGCTCAGCTGCTGCTCGGACCCGAGCTGGAGGTGGCCGGCGCCGTCCTCAACGACGACCCGGAGCTGCGGGTCGACCTGGACGGCGCCGCGCTGCTGCGCCGCGCCGACGGCGTGGTCGCGCACCTGTCCTTCGGCCTGCGCCACCACTACGGCTCCGGCTACCGGCTGCACGGCTCGCGGGGGCGGCTGAGCGTCGAGCACGCGTTCACGCCGCCCGCGACGCACCGGCCCGTGCTGCTGCTCGAGCGGCAGGACTCCCGGGAGGAACGCGTGCTGCCCGCCGACGACCAGGTCCTGAACGCTGTCGGCGCGTTCGCGCGCGCGGTGCGCGACGGGCCGTTGACCGACCCGTCGATCGTCGCGCAGGCCCGGCTCGTCGCGCACATCCGCCTGGCCGCCCGGCCGGGACCGACCCGAGTGGACGAGGTGCCCCATGGCTGAGGACGAGGACAAGGCCCACATTCTCGAGCTGGTCCGCAAGTACCACCGGGACCGGGCGGGCGGGGAGTTCGTGCCGGGGGTGACCCGCCTGCTGGCCTCGGGCGCGACGCTGAGCGACGACGACCGGGTCGCGCTGGTCGAGGCGGCCCTCGACCTGCGGATCGCCGCCGGGGTCAGCTCCCAGCGTTTCGAGCGGCGCTTCGCCCGCTACTTCGGCGTGCGCAAGGCGCATCTCACCAACTCGGGCTCCTCGGCGAACCTGCTGGCGCTGAGCGCGCTGACCTCGCCGCAGCTGGAGGACCTGCGGCTGCGGCCCGGCGACGAGGTGATCACCGCGGCCGCCGGGTTCCCGACCACGGTGAACCCGATCGTCAACAACGGTCTGACCCCGGTGTTCGTGGACGTCGAGCTGGACACCTACAACACCACGCCGGAACGGGTGGCGGCGGCGATCGGGCCGCGCACCCGGGCGATCATGCTCGCGCACTCGCTGGGCAACCCGTACGCGGTCGAGGAGGTCGCGCAGCTGGCCGAGGACCGGGGGCTGTTCCTGATCGAGGACAACTGCGATGCCGTCGGCAGCACGTACAACGGGAAGCTGACCGGGACGTTCGGCGACCTGGCGACGACGAGCTTCTATCCGGCGCACCACATCACCACCGGCGAGGGCGGGTGTGTGACGACCGACAACCTGGCGCTGGCCCGGATCGTGGAGTCACTGCGCGACTGGGGCCGGGACTGCTGGTGCGAGCCGGGCCAGGACGACAAGTGCCTCAAGCGGTTCGACCAGCAACTGGGGACGCTGCCGCACGGCTACGACCACAAGTACATCTTCTCGCACGTCGGCTACAACCTGAAGTCCACCGACCTGCAGGCGGCGCTGGGCCTGAGCCAGCTGGACCGGCTGGCGGAGTTCGGCGCGGCCCGGCGGCGGAACTGGGCGCGGATGCGGGCGGCGCTGGACGGCCTGCCCGGCCTGCGGCTGCCGGAACCGACGCCGGGCAGCGACCCGAGCTGGTTCGGGTTCGTGCTCACGGTGGACCCGGACGCCGGCTACACGCGCCGGGAGCTGGTCGGGCACCTGGAGGCCCGGCGGATCAGCACGCGCCGTTTCTTCGGCGGCAACCTGACCCGGCACCCGGCGTACCTGGACCTGCCGTACCGGGTGAGCGGCACCCTGGACAACAGCGACGTCGTCACCGAACACACGTTCTGGGTCGGGGTCTACCCGAGCCTGACCGTGGAGATGGTCGACCACATCGCGGCGACGATCAAGGCGTTCGTGCTGGGCGCCCGCTGAGGCGCCGGGGCCGGCCCGCACCCCCCGCGGGCCGGCCCGGCCTCAGCCCAGCAGCTCGACGTGCAGCTGCTGGGTCTCGGCGGACGGGTTGATGCCGAGCTCGTCGCTGAGCGTGCCGTGCAGCATCCGGTAGACGTGCAGGGCGTCCCCGCGCCGGCCGCTGCGGTCCAGGGCGCGCATGAGCTGCCGGTGGAACCACTCGTCGGAGGGGTAGAGCGCGGTCATCGCGCGCAGCTCCGGAACCAGCTCGCGGTGCAGGCCCAGCTCCATCTCGGCCTCGATGGCCAGCTGCACGGTGTTGCGGTGCTGCTCCTGGAGGTCCAGCACGTGCGCCTCCAGGTGCGGGCCGCACTTGACGTTGGCCAGCGGGTCCTGCGTCCACAGCAGGAGGGCCGCCCGCAGCTGCGCGGACGCCTGGTCGAACCGGTGCTGGGCGAACGCCACCCGGCCGTGCTGGCGCAGCTCCTGGAACTGGCGCAGGTCCAGCTGGCCGGGACCGAGGTGCAGCACGTACCCGGGAGGCTGGGTCACCAACATCTCCTCGCGGTCCCCGGTCAGCCGCTCCCGCTCGATCATGCGGCGCAGCTGGTAGATGTACGTCTGGATCGTGGTGAGCGCGGTCCGGGGCGTCCGGTCCCCCCACAGTTCCTCGATGATCGCCTCGGTCGCGACGATCCGGTTGGCCCGTACGACGAGCAGTGAGAGCACCTGGAGAACCTTCGGTGCCTTCGGCGCGCAATCCTCCCGTCCGTTCCATACCTGCAGCGGCCCGAGCGCGGAGAAGACCGGACGTCCGAGAGCTCCGGCACGACGCTCCGAATGCCCCACGACGGGCCCGTTCTCTTCCAGGCGCCCGAAACCGACCGCCGTAGAATACGTCATCCGATCTCCCAACAATGTGGGGCCGCGACGCTGGCCTCAGCCCGAGAATCCTTCCGAAAATCGATCTTCTGTTTCCCGGCAGGTCGACGGGCGGCGCAACTGGAATGCACGCCACCCGTTCGCAGCCGCGTCGACAGGAAGCGAGGTGATCCCAAGGAGTAGCATAAGCGCCCAGGTATCGCAAGAGCGATACAAAGAGGTGTCGAGACCGTCAAGTCGTCGGACTCAGTTAAATTCCGTACGGGCTCAGTCCGACACCAGTGAGCCTCTAGGCCACCGGAAGACGCTCATCCGGCGACAGGGTGAAGCCCGGACCGCCGCGGACAGCGGGCGGCCCGGGCTCCGGGACGACGGTCAGCCGGCGTGGGCCACCGCGCCGAGAGAGGTGAGAAATGCGGCCTGATCGGGGATCACGTCCTGCGGCAGCGACCGGAAGAAGCCGATCTGCTCACTCTGGGCGGTGCGCGTGGGCACCCCCTCGGCGATGCGGGCCGCGTACACCAGCCCCACCGGCCACCCACGGTAACCGGCCGCGAGCAGGCCCGGATACTGGATGACACCGAGTTGGTCGCCCACCTCGACATCCACCTCCAGTTCGTTGCGGGCGACCCTGCGGACGGCCTCGCGCAAAGGCTCGCCGAAAAGCACGGTGCCACCGGGAATGTGCCACGATCCGCGACACGGCTCGATCGCGCGACGGGTCAACAGAATGCCCTCGGCCGTCCTGACGAGCACTTCGACGGTAAGTCGCGGAACCTTCGAATAAATCGAGTCGAATTCCGCTCGACTGAGCAGTTTCCGGCCGCCGGTCACCATGCGGCCAGGTTAGCACGCGGGAATTCCCGGTCCCGCGCCGTTGAGGCGCGGAACCGGCGCCGGGTAATTAGTGGCCGACCGTTGCCGTCGCGCGGCGGGCCACCGCACGCCCCGGAGCCCGGGCCGGCACCCGCCGCGCTCCGGCCGCGGTCCGGAGATCGCGGCGGTTACCGGTCGGGCGACCTTCTCCTCGACCGCGCGGTCACCGAGCGCGTGCACGCGCTCGGCCAGCACCCGGTGCCGGCCGGTCGGCGGGCCCGGTCAGTCGGCCAGCACGACGACGGGGATCAGCAGCGGTGCGGCTCGGTCGGCGGGCAATGCCAGGAGGGTGATCTGCGCCCGGCGCTGTCCGGACCGGGACCGCCCGGTGGGTCGGTGGACCCACCGGGCGGTGCCGGGGCCGTTGCCGCCGGGACGGCCCGGTGAGGTCCAGGTGGACGGGTCGGCCGGGCGGACGCGGCCGGCGGCGGTGACCCGGTCATGCCGCGAGCACCTGCCGGGCGGCGTCGAGGAAGGCCAGGTCGACCGAGCGTCCGCGGTCGGCATGTCGGCCGGGGCCCGCGGCGCAGGTCGGTTCTCCGGGACCTCGATCCGAGGGGCGGCCGGTCGCTGCCGCCCGTACCGTCGACGCATCCACCTGCTCCTCTCCGACGAGAGCCGCAGATGGCCAGGTGCTGCCGGTTGAACAACCAGCCGGCAGGACCGCCGGGAGGGCCGGGACCGCCGCCCGGCAGCGCACCGCCGGCGAGCAGGTCGCCCGGCCGGCGCTCCGGCCGCGGTCAGGAGATCGCGGCGGTGACCAGCCGGGCGACCCTCTCCTCGACCGCGGGGCTCCAGCTCGCCAGCGCGTACGACACCGGCCACAGGTCGCCGTCGTCGAGATTCGCCGTGTCCTGGAAACCCAGCGTGGAGTAGCGGGACTTGAACTTGCCCGCGTCCTGGAAGAAGACGACGACCTTGCCGTCGGCGTCCGCGTAGGACGGCATGCCGTACCAGGTCTTCGGGGACAGGTCCGGGGCGACCGCGGTCACCGTCGCGTGCACGCGCTCGGCCAGCACCCGGTCCTCCGGTGCCATCTCCGCGATCCGGTCCAGGACCGCCTGCAGGCCGTCCGCCTTCTTGGCGCCCTTCCTGCCCTCGGCCCGCAGTTCGGCGGCACGCTCCTTCATCGCCGCCCGCTCCTCGGCGGTGAAGCCGTCGGACTGGGTCTTCTCGGTCGTCGGAGGCATCGTCGGCGTCCCTTCTCGATGACCGGCCGGACGGCCCGGCCGCTGTGCACCGACGTTAGGCCCGACCCGGACCCCCGGGCTTCTCGATTCCTGACCGAAGGCCCGGCACCGGCCGGTCCGCTCGGCCGTCCCGCTCCGGGACCGGCGCCGTCGCCCGCTCCCAGGCGGCGATGCGGTCCCGGCGGTGCCGCCGCTCGGGCTCGCTGACGGCGCCGTCCAGCGCGGCCCGGGTGGCGGCGACGGCCTCGGCCAGGCGGCCCTGCCGGGCCAGCAGCTCGCCGCGGACGGCGTGCCAGCGGTGGTCCGGTTCGATGCCGTCCAGCGCGCGCAGCCCGGCGTCCGCCCCGGCCAGCTCGGCCACCGCCACGGCCCGGGCCAGCCGGGCGGCGGCGGTCGGGGCGACGGAGACGAGGATGTCGTACAGGCGGACGACCTCGGCCCAGTCGGTGTCCGGGTATGCGGGCGCCCGGGCGTGCTCGGCGGCGATCGCGGCCTGGAGCTGGTACGGGTCGGCCACCGCGTCGGTGCGGCGCAGGGAGCGGTCGAGCAGCGCGGTGGCCTCGGCGATCAGCGCCCGGTCCCAGCGGCCGCGGTCCTGGTCGGCCAGCAGCACCGGGGCGCCGTCCGGGCCGGTGCGGGCGGCCCGGCGGGACTCGGTGAACAGCATCAGCGCCAGCACCGCCATCGGTCCCGGCTCGTCCGGCATCAGCTCATGCACCAGCCGGGCCAGCCGCACCGCCTCCCGGCAGCCGTCCACGTCCGACAGTCGGGGGCCGCCGACGGCGCTGTGCGCGATCGTGTACGAGGCGTGCAGCACCCCGCAGACCGCGGCCAGCCGGGCCGGCAGCTCCCCGTCGGCCGGGATCCGGTAGGGGATGCCGGCCCGGCTGATCTTGGTCCGGGTCCGGGTCAGCCGCTTGGCCACGGCGGCCTCGCCGGACAGCAGCACGGCGGCGATCTGCGCCGGCGACAGCCCGCAGAGCACCCGCAGGGCCAGGGTGACCTGGGCCTCCAGCCCCAGGGCCGGGTGGCAGCAGGTGAACAGCAGCCGCAGCCGGTCGTCGCGCACCACGCTGTCCGGCGGTGGGTCGGCGCCGGCGGAGAGGTCCATGCTCTCGCGCTCCTTGCCCGCCCGGGCGCCCTCCCGGCGGAGGATGTCGATGGCGATCCGCCGGGCGGTGACGGTGAGCCAGGCGCGGGGCTGGTCGGGCACGCCGGAGCGGGGCCAGTCCCGCAGCGCCCGCAACGCCGCCTCCTGCACGGCGTCCTCGGCGACCTGGAGGCTCCCCGTCGTCCGGGCGAGGGTCGCGAGGATCCGCGTGCCCTCGACCCGGACGACGTCGGCCAGCTCGGCGGCGACCGGGTGGGCCACGGTCACCTGCCGATGACCGGGCGGACCTCGACCGCGCCGTTCCAGGCGGCGGGCAGCTGCGCGGCGAGGCGCACCGCCTCGTCGAGGTCGGCCGCCTCCAGCAGGTAGAAGCCGGTCAGCGCCTCCTTGGTCTCGGCGTACGGGCCGTCGCCGGTGACCACCTCGCCGCCGCGGCCGCCGCGCACCCGCACGGTGGTGGCGGTGGGGGTCGGGTAGAGCGCGGCGCCGCCGCGGATCGCCGCGGCGTTCTCCTCGCCGAAGCGGCGGTACTCGGCCATCTCCGCGGCCTGCTCCGGCGCGGACCAGTCGACGTCGGCGGTGTAGGTGAGGGCGGCGTACTGGGTCATGGTGGCGCTCCTTCGGTGCGGCCCGGGCCCGCTGCCCGGGATCACACCATGAGGACGAACGGGCGACCGCCCGGGAGGACACCCGGCCCCGGGCGGCGCGGCCGCGGGGACCCCACCCGGGCGGGCTCCCAGCCGGGGGCGGCAAGCTGGCACCATGACACGAGCGGCCGGGCCGGTGGCCCCGGCGACCCAGGCGGGTGCGGGCCCGCACCACGGCACCCGCCGGACCGGGAGCGCCGGGCCGGTGGAGCGGCGGTGACCGACCTGCCCCCGAAGTGGCTGACCGAGCAGCGCATCCGGCAGGAGCGCGAGCTGGTCCTGCTGGTCAACGTACGGTCCCGGCGCGGTGCCCGGCACTACCCGGCCGTCCGGGCGACGCTGGCCGCGTACGGGTTCACCGTGACCGCGGAGCACCTGGTCACCGACCCGGCCGCGCAGCTGCCGGCGCTGCTGCCGCGGATCCTGGCCGACCGCCCGCGGCTGCTGGTGGTCGGCAGCGGCGACGGCACCATCGCCACGGTGGTCGACCACCTCGCGCACACCGACACGGTGCTCGGCTACCTGCCGCTCGGCACGACCAACAACTTCGGCCGGAGCCTGGGCCTGCCGATGCGGCTGCGCGGCGCCCTCGACGTCATCGCCCGGGGCAAGGTCGCCGACGTGGACCTGGGCAGCGTCAACGGCGACCTGTTCGCCAACCTGGTCAGCATCGGGGTCTCCGCCGAGGTGGCCGGCCGGACCCCGCACGGGCTCAAGCGCCACCTCGGCCGGGGCGCGTACGCGGTGACCGGGGCGCGGGCGCTGCTGACCCACCGCCCGTTCGTGGCCGAGGTCAGCACCGCGGACGCCACCTGGCGGGTGGCGACCCACCAGCTCAACATCGCCAACGGGCGGATGCACGCCGGCACCGCCATCGCCGCGGACGCGAGCCTGGACGACCGGCTGCTGGTCGCGTACGCGCTGGGCGGGCCGGGTCGGCTGTCCACCATGTACGCCGCCGCGCACCAGGCGCTGACCCCGTGGCAGCCGGTGCGGCGCAAGGGCTACCTGACCGCGACCGAGCTGCGGATCAGCACGGACGTCCCCCGGCTGGTCGACGTCGACGGCGAGGTCTCCGGCACCACCCCGATCCACGTCCGGCTCAGCGCGAACGCGCTGCGGGTGCTGGTCCCCCTGGACTTCGCCGACGACCAGATCCCCGGCCACCCGGTGGTTTACCCGGTCCGCCCGGACGACGCGGTCCACCCGGGCGACGCGCACCGGCCGGACCCCGGCCCCTAGCCGGAGGGTCTGGATCGGGGCGTTCTTGCCGAGCGGGGTCGGCGGCAGGTCGCCCGGGACGTCGGGCGTCCAGACCAGGCCCGCGTCCCGGCACCGTCCACCGCGAGCCGACGAGACGGACGATCGGAGGCGACCCTGCGACTGTGCGCCGACAGACGGTACGCGAACGGCGGCCGGAGCACGACGGGCGGCCGAGTGGGCCGCCCGTCGTCCGGTGTGTCGAGCCGGTTGCGCCTACCGGTCACTGCGCTCCGGGGCGGTCGTCGAACAATTGCACCCAGCGGCCGTCGAACCCGCCGTTCTCCGGCGTGTACCAGGCGCCCACGAGCCACTTCCCCGCTTCCCGCGTCTCGGCGGAATCCATGCCGCCGGAGTGGACGAAGAAGTCGTGCTGCCACCAGTAGGCGCCGTGGGAGTCCAGGCGCCCGCTGGCCATCCCCCGGGTCCGGCCGAAGCTGTCGGTGCCCTGCCCCTCGTACGCCTTGAAGTCGTCCGAGCCGGACGGGAAGTCCTCGTCCTGCTCGGCCGAGTACGCGCCGAAGAACCAGTTCTTGCTCGGGATCCCGTTACGGCCGTCGGTCAGGTCGGAGGCCCCGACGTCCCGCGACCGGGTGTAGAAGCGCTGCAGACCGGTGCTCACCTCGGGCTGACCGGCCTCGTTGAGGACCGGGGACTCCAGCGAGATGTCGACCGATTCGGCGGACAGCCAGTGCGTGTACCAGTTGCTCTGCTGCCAGTGGGTCGGGATGACGTCGGCCAGGTCCTGCAGCTCGTAGGTGACCCGCTTGACCGCCGACCAGCTGACGCGGTCCTCGTTGTCGACGCGGCTGGCCAGCGCGGCGGCGCTGCCGTAGGTGACCGGGGTCGCGCGCCAGGCGCTGACCGCGGCCGAGGACGCCTGCGGGACGAACGCGTAGTGCAGGTTCTTCCGCTCGCTCTTGCCGCTGACCCGCACCTCGGCCCCGGCGCCGGGCGACTGGCCGGCGATCCAGCTGTACGGGTCGGCGACGAACCGCAGCTCGTGGGCGTGCGTGCCGGTGGAGGACCCGGCCTCGTCGGCCTGCCAGACCAGCAGGTGCCGCCCGGTCGCGGTGTTCATGAAGTTGAACCCGGAGTCGTACGAGCGGCGCATCACGTGGTCGTGGTGGTGCGTCAGCGTGGCGGAGCTGGCGTACTCCGCGCCGCCGGGGGTGCCGGTGACGTTCCGGATGACGATCTCGATGCGCTCCCAGTCGTGGATCGCGCTGCCTTCCTTGTCCGCCGCGTTGTAGACGTGGTAGAGCAGCACCAGCGACTTGCTGCCGCCCTCGGTGAACTCGATCAGCGACGAGTAGAGCGTCGGCCGGATCCGCCACCGGTCGTACGGGCTGGGCGCCCCGGTCGCCGCGGCGTCGACGTACTGGTTGACCTTGACCCAGTTGACCCGGTTGGTGGAGTAGTTGCCGTCCTGGTCGAAGTCGTAGTTGGTGATCCAGTCCCGCCCGGCCTGACCGGCGTTCTCGTTACCGCGCTTGAGGATGGCCGGCGCGTAGTAGTAGAGGTACGCCTGC
Organism: uncultured Mycobacteriales bacterium; assembly: GCA_902805565.1. GTDB lineage: Bacteria > Actinomycetota > Actinomycetes > Mycobacteriales > CADCTP01 > CADCTP01. Next base: position 515 of record CADCTP010000058.1, on the reverse strand, counting down.
CGCTGCGCCGCCGTCAGCAGCGGCACGTTCGCGTGTGCCACCTGCTGTGTGACGGGCACCGCGGCGAGCGCCAACGCGCCTGCCGTCAGGACCCGGGCCAGTGCACCGAACCGCACATTTCCTCCAGGACGTAAGGGAGCGCCGGTCGGCGCCCCTTCACAGCTCTATCACGACAGTCGGACACTAACCAGGATGAGATGTCCGGGGCGGGCGTCGCGGCCGGCTCTCACCGGCCGGCCGCGGGCGTCCGCCCCGGGCGCGCCAGCGTGTCGATGTCGCGCAGGGCCGCGGCGAGCTGGTGGCGGGTGTGCACGCCGAGCTTGCGGTAGGCGTGCGCCAGGTGGGAGTCGACCGTACGGACCGACAGGTGCAGCGCCGCGGCGACCGCCCGGCTCGACCGGCCGCCGGCGGCGAGCCTGGCGACCTCCGTCTCCCGCCGGGTGAGCACGGGCGGCGCCGGCACGCCGGTCCAGGGGGCCGGCACCGCGAGCTCGTCCAGCAGCCGCCGACCGCGG
>CADCTP010000057.1 GCA_902805565.1 uncultured Mycobacteriales bacterium | reverse complement strand
CCCCCGGGCCCGGGTGGTCGACCCGGTCCCGGCCCCGGCCCCAGGCCTGGACAGCACCCACCCGGACCCCTCCGGCTCCGGCGCCGGCACCTGGGAGGCCGACGGCGCCGACGGCGCCGGTCAGCGGTAGCCGGCCCCGTCCCCACACCCGGCCCCGGCCGCGGCCGTCGCGCCGGCCGGCGGGGTCAGCCGACGCCGTCCAGCAGCGGGCCGAGGGCCGGGTCCGGCGGACCGGCGTCCAGGGTGGGGCGGGCGGCGGCCAGCGCGGGGTCCAGCCCCGCGGCGGTGAGGACCGCGGCGGCCTGGGGGTCGGGCAGGGTGTCGAACCAGTGCCGGCCGAGCCGGGACCGCCCGGCCGGGGTGAGCGTGCCCCACAGCCGCAGCCGGGCCATCCCGCCGTCCGGGTACGCGTCCAGCCGCACGTCGCTCACCCCCGGCCCCGGCGGCAGCACCAGCCGGTGCCGGGTGTCGGGCAGCAGCCGGGTCCGGGGCAGCAGCTCCACCCAGGCGGCCGGGTCGGCCGGGTCGGCGCCGGCCGGGCAGCCGGTCAGCCGGGCCGACTCTGGCGCGTTGCCGGTGAACCAGGTGGTGTCCAGCTCGGCCAGCCGCACGACGCCCGGCCCGGCCAGCCGTACGGAGACCCAGTCGTTGCCGGGGCCGCGCCGCCGGGCGGTCTCCCAGCCCTCGCCCATCGTCCGGGCCGGCCCGGGCGAGATGAGCTGCACCGGCGTGGAGTAGAACGCGTTGCTGCACCCGGTGACCAGCGCGCCGTTCTCCAGCGCGGCCAGGTCGAACGGCCCGAGGTCCAGCAGTCGCGGGTCGGCGACCGGGGTGCCGTGCACCCGCAGCCGGGCCACCCCGCCGTCCGGGTGGATCGTCAGCCGGACGTGGGTCAGCCGGCGCGGGCAGTCGACCGCGAACACGTTGCGGGTGTCGCCGGCCAGCGCCGACTCCGGCAGCAGCGGCTCCCAGTCCATCGTGGACAGCTCGGCGGCGGTGGGGTGGCCCTCGACGCCGATCCCCGCCAGCGACGCCGCCGCCGGGAAGTTGCCGGTGAAGTGGCTGGTGTCCACCACGACGCCGGACACGACGCCGGGCACGCCCAGGCGGACGAGCACCCAGTCGGTGCCGGGGGAGCGGCGGCGGCGGGTCTCCCACCCGTCGTACACCTTGCCCTTGTGGCCGAAGTCGTCGTGCCGGACCGCCGGGTGCGGCAGGAGCAGGTTCTCCGCCTCGGCGTAGAACGCGTCGTTGTACGCCATCACCGCGCCGCCGAGCGCGCGGTTCGCCAGGTCGGGCAGTGTCGTGACGCCGTCGTCCGTCATCCGTCCTCCTCGGTCAAGGGAACCTCAGGCCTGCCCGCGGGCCAGCAGCCGGCCGGCGGGGTCGTCGCCGGTGACCGGGCGGCCGGCCAGCCAGGTCGTGCGGACCACCCCGGACAGCGTGCGGCCGGCGTACGGGCTGACCGGGTTGCGGTGCCGCAGCGCCGCCGGGTCGACGACGAAGGTCTCGTCCGGGGCCAGCGCGACCAGGTCGGCGGCGTACCCGGGGGCGATCGCGCCCTTGGTCCGCAGCCCGGCCAGCGCGGCCGGCCGCTCGGCCATCCAGCGGACCACGTCGACCAGGGTCAGCCCGCGCTCCCGGGCCGCCGTCCAGACCACCGGCAGCGACAGCTGCAGGGAGGAGATCCCGCCCCAGGCCGCGCCGAAGTCCCCCGTGTCGAGCCGCTTCAGCTCCGGTACGCACGGCGAGTGGTCGGACACCACGCAGCTCAGCGTCCCGTCGGCCAGCCCGGCCCAGAGCGCGTCCCGGTTCGCCGCGCCACGCACCGGCGGGCAGCACTTGAACTGGGTCGCCCCGGCCGGCACCTCCTCCGCCGCCAGCGCCAGGTAGTGCGGGCAGGTCTCGGCGGTGATCCGCACCCCGTCGGCGACCGCCCGGCGCAGCACCGGCAGCACCTCGGCCGCCGAGACGTGCACGACGTGCACCCGGGCGCCGGTCTCCCGGGCCGCCGCGACCAGCCCGGCCACCGCCGCCGCCTCCGCCTCGGGCGGCCGGGACGCCAGGAAGCCGCCGTAGTCGCGGCCGGCCGGCCCGGGGGCGGCGCCGATCGCCGCCGGGTCCTCGCAGTGCGCGAGGAGCAGCCCGTCGACGTTCGCCAGCTCGGCCAGCGCGGCCCGCAGCCCGGCCGGGTCCAGCGGCGGGAACTCCTCGACCCCGGAGTCGAGCAGGAAGCACTTCACGCCGTACGTGCCGGCGCGGTGCAGGTCGGTGAGCCGGCCCAGGTTGCCCGGCACCGCGCCGCCCCAGAAGCCCACGTCGACGTGCACCCGGCCGGCCGCGGCGGCCCGCTTGACCGCGAGCGCGTCCGGGTCGACCGTCGGCGGGACGCTGTTCAGCGGCATGTCGAGGATCGTGGTGATCCCGCCGGCCGCGGCGGCCGCGGTGGCGGTCGCGAAGCCCTCCCACTCGGTCCGGCCGGGCTCGTTGACGTGCACGTGCGTGTCGACCAGCCCGGGCAGCAGGACCTGGTCGCCGGGCAGCTCGACCACCTCGGCCGCGGTCAGCGGGTCCTCGTACGGGCGGACGGCGGTGATCCGGCCGCCGGTCACCCCGACCCGGACCCCGCGCAGCCGACCGCCGACCACGGCCCGCCGGGCCGCCACCACCAGGTCCGTCACCGGCCGGCCCCCGGGGCCGGCGGCCGGACCGTGGCCCGGACGGGGCGGGTCGGGCCGGTCATCGGGCGCC
>CADCTP010000056.1 GCA_902805565.1 uncultured Mycobacteriales bacterium | reverse complement strand
GACCGGCGCCGACCGGCGCTCACCGGAGCCGCCCCGGGTCGAGCGCCGGCCCAGGCATCGAGCCGGGCGCCGGGCCGGGCGGAGCGCGGGCATGATGGTCGGGTGGTGACGGTGCGGTACTGGGCGGGCGCGCGGGCGGCGGCCGGGCGCCCGGAGGAGACGGTCGAGGCCGCCACGGTCGGCGAGCTGCTCGACACGATCGGGGCCCGTCCCCCGCTGGCCAAGGTGCTCGGTGCGGCCAGCCTGCTCGTCGACGGGACCTCGGTCCGCCGCGACGACACCGGCCACCGGCTCCCGGCCGGCGAGGTCGTCGACGTGCTCCCGCCCTTCGCCGGCGGCTGAGCCGCCGACCCAGCGGCGGACCGGGCCGCCGACCGAGCAGTTGACCGAGCACCGGACCTAGCAGGTGACCGGGCCGCCGACCGGGGCCGGGCTCAGGGGCAGTTGACCCACTCGTCGGTGCCGTCCGGGAAGACCTGCCGCTTCCAGATCGGCAGCCGGTCCTTCACGATCTCCACCAGCCGCTCGCAGGCCGCGAACGCCTCCGCCCGGTGCGCCCCGGCGACCGCGGCCACCAGCGCGGCGTCGCCGATCGCCAGCGCCCCGATCCGGTGGCTGACCGCCACCGCGTGCACCCGCGGGTCGGCCGCCACCTCGTCCAGGCAGGCGCGCAGCACGTCCGCCGCCGACGGGTGACCCTCGTACTCCAGCGACACCACCGGGCGGCCGTGGTCGTGGTCCCGAACGACCCCGCTGAACGAGACGACCGCCCCGGACGCCGCCCCGCTCACCGCCCGTACGTGCTCGTCCAGGGAGAGCGGCTCGGTGGTCACCCGGCACAGCGCCGGCTCCGCGACGGTCATCCCGGACCGCCGCCCGGCCGGTGGTCGCCGCCGCGCAACTGGGTGAGCACGTGACCGAGTATCGGCGCCAGCACCGCGATCCCGTCCCGCACCCCGCCCGGCGACCCGGGCAGGTTGACCACCAGGGCCGGCCCGACGGTCCCGGCCAGCCCGCGGGACAGGATCGACGTCGGCACCCGCTCCCGGGACGCCTGCCGGATCGCCTCGGCGATCCCCGGGACCTCCCGCTCCAGCAGCGGCCGGGTCGCCTCCGGGGTCACGTCGGTCGGGGTCACGCCGGTCCCGCCGGTGGTGACGACCAGGTCCACCCCCGACCCGAGGGCCGTACGGAGGGCGTCCTGGATCAGCGGGACCTCGTCCGGCACCACCGTCACGTCGCCGACCGCGAAGCCCAACTCCCGCAGCCGGTCGGCCAGCAGGTGGCCGGAGGTGTCGGTCCGCTCACCGCGGGAGCTGCGGTTCGACGCGGTGATGACCGCCGCCCGGGCGCCCGCCGGCACCGCGTCGCTCATGCCCCACGCTGCCAGGTCCCGGAGCGGCCACCGCTCTTGGCCTCGACCCGGATGTCGGTGATGGAGGCGCCGCGGTCGACCGCCTTGACCATGTCGATCAGCGCCAGCCCGGCGGCGGCGACGGCGGTCAGGGCCTCCATCTCCACGCCGGTCCGGTCCGCGGTGCGGGTGGTGACGGTAATCACCACGCCGTCCTCGACGACCTCGAGGTCCACCTCCACCCCGTGCAGCGCCACCGGGTGGCAGAGCGGGACCAGGTCCGGGGTGCGTTTGGCGCCGGCGATCCCGGCGATGCGGGCCACCGCGAGCGCGTCGCCCTTCGGCAGGCCGTCCTGCTGAAGCAGGGCCACCACCTGGGGCGTTGTGCGTACTCTTCCACTTGCGGTCGCTGTGCGGCTGGTCACCGTCTTGGCCGAGACGTCGACCATCCGGGCGGCGCCGCGCGAGTCGACGTGGGTCAGACGCTGGGTCACCGCGCCAGCGTAGAACCGCGGCGGCGTCCGCGGGTGCCAGCGGGCCACGGGTGGGTAGGAGTAGCAGAGCCATGACGTCTTCAGGGCCGGTGCAGGCCGGCGTACTGCTCGCGGGGCGATACCGCCTGGTCGAGCCGATCCCGGACGCCGGTGCGGGCCGCACCTGGCTGGTACGGGACGACATCGGCAACCGTGAGCTGGTCGCCCGGGCCGTGCTGGTGCCGCCGGGGTTGCCGCCGGTGTACCGGGAGGCGGTCCGGCAGCGGGTGCTGCACGACGCCGGCCTGCTCGCCCGGCTCCGGCATCCCGGAGTGGCCCGGATCATCGACGCGGTGGCCGACGACGGCATCCCGTGGGTGATCACCGAGGTCCTGCCCGGGCGGCGGCTCGGCGACGTGATCCGCTCCGACGGCCCGCTGCCGCCGACCGAGGCGGCCCGGATCGGGCTCGAGGTGCTGGACGCGCTGGTCGCGGGGGCCGGGCAGCGGGTGCCGCACGGGGACGTCACGCCGGAGAACGTGCTGCTCGAGCCGGACGGCACGGTCGTCGTCACCAACTTCGCGACGACCCCGGTGGACGGCACCGCGACGCCCGGCTTCGAGGCCCCGGAGCGCGCGTTCGCCGACGGGCCCGGGTCGGTCGGGATGACGGCCGACCTGTGGTCCCTCGGCGCCACCCTGTACGTCGCCACCCAGGCCCGCCTGCCCTTCCCGCCCGGCCGCCCCGGCCGCGGGCTCGACGGGCTGCCCTGCGCGGAGGAGTTGCGGCCGCTGCTGACCGGGCTGCTCGACCCCAACCCGTCCCGCCGGCCCGCCCCGGCCACCGTCCAGCAACTGCTCCAGCGAGCGGTCGGTACGGCTGCCTCGATCACCGCGGGCCTTCCCTCCGCGCCCGTCCGGGCCGCCGA
>CADCTP010000055.1 GCA_902805565.1 uncultured Mycobacteriales bacterium | reverse complement strand
GCCCCATCGACCGCGCCCCGGCCGGGCGCGGTCCGATGCCGCGCCGCACCGGCGTCGCCGCGGTCCTCGCCGGTGCCGCCGCCACGGCGGTCGCGATCGCCGCCGTCGGCTTCGGGGACCGACCTCCGTCCGGCCCGCTCGCGCAGCCGCCACCCGGCGCCGGCGGAGCATCCGCGGCGACGCTGGGACCGTTGTCCGACGCCCGACCGCCCGGCGGTCCCGCGCCGGCAGGGGCGACACCGCCGTCGTTCGATCCGGCGACGCCGTACCAGATCAGCAACACCTTCACCGGCCAGGTCCTGGAGTTGCCCCTCGTCGACAGCAGCAGAATGCCGGGAACGCCGGTGACGCTGTCGGGCAACCGGCGGGGCGCCGACCAGTTCTGGCGGATCGAGCCGATCCGGGGTGCCGGAGTCGTGTCGATCGTCAACGCCTTCAGCGGGCGGGCGCTGGCCGTGCGGGCACGGTCGAAGGACGACTACGCGCTGATCGAACAGACCGTCGTCGATCCCGCCGACCTCAGTCAGCACTGGCTGGTGCGGGACGCCGGTCGGGGAGCCGTGTGGATCATCAACCGGAACTCCGGCAAGGCACTGGACGTCTGGGGCGACGACATCGCGACGGCGGACGGCAGCAACGTCGAGCAGTGGACCCTGCAGGCCAAGGCCCGCGACCAACGGTGGATCATCAGGCCGTGACCGTGGCGCGACGCGCCGGCGTGCAGATGTCCGCCGGCGCGTCGCGCCCGGCATCAGCCGGTCGTCCGCCAGCGCTGGCCCGTGGCGCCGGTGCAGGAGGTGACCGAGAGCTGCTCGAAGCGGGCGGTGGCCGTCAGGCAGGCACCCGAGGAGCTGCGGATGCTGCCGTCCGCGGCCGGTGCCCGCCAGTGCTGCGGGACAGAACCGTCGCAGCCGCCGATGACCACGGCTGACCCGGCGACCTGCAGGCACTTGCCCTGCACCTGGTACGTCCCGCCGATGATGGTCAGCGCCTGCGCCGGCGTGTCGTTGCAGGGCCAGAGCCGCACCGGGTTGCCGTCGGCGGTGCTGCTCGAGGAGTTGTCGACGCAGTAGCCGTCGAGGCCGACGACAGGACCCCGGTAGGTGTGGACGGCCCAGGTGAAGCGGGTGCTCCCACTGCTGGCCGGGGTGCCCGCGGCGACGGTGAGGGTCACCGGGAACACCCCGCTGGACGTGGGCGTGCCCGTGATCTGTCCCGTCCGCGCGCCGATGGCGAGCCCGGGCGGCAGGCCGGTGGCCGTCCAGCTCGGCGTGGTGCCGCCCCCGGTCGCCGTCACCTGCAGGGTGACCGGCTCACCGATGCGGGTGTCCTGGTCGACGGGGCGGTTGACCGTGACCGTGGTCGGGGCCGGCCCGACCGGCAGCACCCAGCGCTGACGCTCGGCGCCGGGGGTGCAGTCGGTCAGGGTCAGCCGGGTGAAGGCCGCGGGACTGGTGAGGCATCGACCGGAGGACTCGTGCCGGATGGTCCGGGTGGAGGATTCCCGGGTCCACCGTTGACCGGCATTCCCGTCGCAGGTGGCGATGACGACCGGAATCGCGGCGCCGGTGCTGCTGTCCGGAGCGAGGCACATCCCCTGCACGAGGATGCTGGCGTCCTGGCCGGTCCAGGTCTGCGCGCCGCTGCCGTTGCACGGCCAGCTCTGCACGGGGTTGCCGGGCTCGGCCCGGCTCGAACTGTTGTCGGCGCAGTGGCCACCGGCGTCGACCATCGGTCCACGCCAGTCCACCACGTCCCAGGCGAAGGACGTCTGCCCCGCGTTCGCGCCGGCACCGGTCACGGTCACCGAGACGAAGCTGTTGCCGCGGGCGGTCGGTGTGCCGGTCACGACGCCGGTCGCCGGGTCGATGCTCAAGCCGGCCGGCAGGCCGGCCGCGGCGTACCGCAGGCCGGTACCGGTCGCGGCGATGCGCAAGGAAACAGGAGTGCCGATCTGGCCCGCCTGGGCTTCCGGGTCGGTCACCGCGACCGCGGGGCACGGGACCGCGCCGTCCGAGCAGGCGGCCGCGGGGAAGGTGAGGGCCGGGAAGTCCCGCCGGGCCTGGTCGAACTGTGCCCGGCTGAATCCGCCGCCGAATGTCCGGGCGGCGCGCGGGCTCAGGTCCCGGCCCGCCGCCGCACTGCTGAACAGGACGAACTCCCCCGCGTTCATCCGTCGCGTGTAGATTTCGTTGCGGCCGTCGTTCTCCGGTCGGGTGGGGAAGTAGCGCGCCAGCAGCGCGAAGAACCGGTCCATCACCTCCGGGCGCCGGCCGCCATCGGACCACAGGGGGAAGAACCAGTCGCGGAACCAGGCCGCGTTCGTGGCCCCGGCCGGGACGTTCGACGTCTGGCCGGCGAAGGCGTCGAAGACCCGGGCGGCGTCGGCGGTCCGACCCGACCTCACGTAGAAGTCGAACTGGCAGTACTCCGCCCACTTGCTGTCGCCCCAGACCTCGAACGCCGGGGACTCGTGCACGCCGTGGCCGGCGCCCTCGACGATGTGGCAGGACTCGTGGGTGAGCACATCCCGCAGCAGCGCGGTCTGCGACCAGCTGGAGTCCGTCACCGTGATCGTGTTCCGGAAGCCGGCGAACTCGTCGAACCGGTTGGCGATCGTGGCCGGCCCGGATCCCGATCGCAGCAGCACCATCAGCGGCTTGGGCGCTCCGAAGCTCTCACAGCCGGGGCCGATCGGCGCCGGCAGCGTCCGTGGCGTCGGACATGCGCCGTACGCGGACTTCTCGTACTGCCAGAGCTCCGTGACGAACGGCTCGACCCAGCTGATCCGTCCGGCGGGCAGCGCCGACACCGCGGCGTCGCCGTAGACGGCGACATCCGGATTACAGGAGATCCGGTTGAGCGTCTGCCGGTCGTGCGAGGGAATGTAGTCGACGACCGTCGGCGGGGCGTCGGGATGGCAGGTCTCGGCCACGGCGGCGGCTCGCTGCTGGTCGTGGATGACGACGCCCAGCCCGGTGACGACCGCTGCCACCACCAACAACAGCAACGCACGCGGTAGGCGCGGCCGCAACCGCGGTTCTCTCACTGTCATGCATCCTCTCCTGGACCGGTGATCCGGCCCCCATCCATCTGTGGACGGAGCCGTGGGCCCTGAGCACGCAATTGGGCGGGCCGAAGGTTCACCGCGCCGGCAAGGGACTCGACGAGGCCCAGGGTGCGCGGCGGGGCAGGATCCCGCGCCCGCACAGTCCGCTCGGACGCCGATCGGCACCGCGGCGGCCAGGGCGTGGTGGTTTACCCCCATGGGTGCCCGATCGGCCGTACCGGGGGTCCCGCGGGCTGGTCATGCTGCGCGGGAGTCATCCGGTTCGTGCCACTGGCACGCAGCTCAGAGGGGATCACCATGGCGCGCTCGACGCGTTTCGTCTTTCGGGGGATGCAGGGCAGGACCCGGCACAACCGCAACTGGGACGCCATCTCGCAGGACTCGGCGGTGATCATCACCGCGGCGCAGTGGCAGTTCTCCGGCGGGATCTTCGGGGCGGACGGCCGCCCGGTCCTCGGGGAGCCGGGCCAGGAGCCGAACGTCTACGTGACGAACGTCGGTCCGCACGGCAGGGCGGGCGGTGAGGCCGGTGGGGTGGAGTTCCTCCTGCACACCGAGTCGAACCAGCCGATCGACGTCGTCGTCACCGTGACCGCGCTCGATCCGGTGGAGAGCTTCGACGTCGTCAACTGAGCGGGTCGGCGCGGCGCCGGAGGACCTGTCGTTGGTGGGGTTGGTGGCCAGGTCGGCGACGTGGCGCCGGATGGTGGGGATGAGCCGGCCGGTGTCCTCCTGGCGGGCACGCGGCCGTGCTCGACGGGGCGTCGCCGGCCGAGGCGCTGTTCCGGGCCCGGGCGGGGCTGGACCTGACCGAGCCGGGGGCGTTCGTGAGCCGGTGCGCGGTCAACGCGTTCGGTGCGGGCTGAACGTTGTGCGGAGGCCGCTCGTTGGGTAGGTCACCTGTTCGGAGACCGGTGACACGGAGGAGAACCATGAGCGGCAACTGGGACGAGGTCGGCCGCCGCTTCGAGGAGTTCGGCCAGGCCGTCCGGGTCCACCTGTCCCCCGACGCCGCGCGGAGCCCGAGCGACCCGGCGGGCGGGGCGGGTACGGACCCGGCGACGGGGACCAGCGCCGGGTCGCCCGCGGACCGGACCGCCGCCGGCCCGACCGCGGGCGGGCCGGCCACACCTGCCACACCGGCCACACCTGCCACACCGGCCACACCGGCTGCACCCCCTGCGGGCGGGCCGGTCGCGGCCGGGTGGGACCCGGCGCCGGCGGGCGAGGGCGGCGAGGACCCGTGGGCCGAGGCGACCGCGGTGGTGGGCACCACGCCGCCCGGCCTGACCGCCGAGACCGCTCCGCCGCCCACCGGTCCGACCGCGGGCACGAGCAGCACCGACACCGGCACCGGCACCGGCACCCGAGGTGCCGCTGACACCGGCCCCGTGTCCGGCGCCTCCGCCGGTCCCTCCTCCGGCGACCCGACGGCCCAGGGCCCGACAGCCGGTGACCCGACAACCGGCGGACCGACGTCCGGTGACCCGACAGCCGGTGACCCGGCGGCGAGCGACCCGGGGACCGGCGACGCCGGCGGGGAGCCGGCGGGCGGCGGCTGGACAGCCGGGGACGGGAGTCCCGGCGGCTCGGCTCCGGGCGACTCCCGGCGGGGCCCGGGCTGGCAGTGGCCCGGGGCGCAATGGCCGGGAGCGCAGTGGCCCGGGGCGCAGTGGCCGGGCCGGGCCGGCGCGCAGTGGCCCGGTGCCGGCCGGGCCGGCGCGGACTGGGAGGAGGCGCGGGAGTCCGTGCGGCGGCTCGGCGAGTCCGCCCAGCGGATCGCCACCCAGGCCGGTGACGCCGCCCGCGACCCCGAGGTCCGGCAGTCCGCCCAGCGGGCGGTGACCACGCTGACCGACGCGCTGGCCACCAGCGTCGAGCAACTGGCGACCGAGCTGCGGGAGCGGATCCGCGCGCCCCGCTGGTCGGACCCGTCCCACCCGCCGGAGCAGCCCCCGGTCGCCCCCGTCCGCGACGACGAGCGCCCGGCCGGACGCCCCGAGTAGCGACGGGCCGGTGCGGCTGACGATCCGGGTCCAGCCCGGCGCGAAGCGGGCTCAGGTCGGGGGCGAGCACGACGGCGCGCTCGTGGTCCGGGTGACCGAGCGGGCCGTGGACGGCCGCGCCACCGACGCCGCCCTGGCCGCGGTCGCCGCCGCCCTCGGCCTGCCACGCCGGGCGGTCACCCTGGTCACCGGCGCCACCAGCCGTACGAAGGTCCTCGACGCCCCCGGCGCCGACCCGTCCGTCGCGGCCGGTCTCCGCCGCGGGCCGGGACCGCCCCTCGGCTCCGGGCCCGGAGCCCGAGACCGGAACAGGTGACCGGTCCCCGGGCGGCGCCGGCCCGTACGGGCCGGGCGAACACACCGGCACGTCCGCCACCGGCGACCTCGGGCCGTGGACGCCGAGGACCGGCCTCAGCCGCCGGCTCTCGCCACCGCCGGGATGATCCGGTAGTCGCGCTGGTAGACGAGGTTGTGCACGTCGGCGGCGGCGATGGCGAGCAGGGTCGCCACCTCGGCGGCGGCCTGCGGGGCGTCGAAGACGTTCAGCGGCCACTCGCCGACCGTCCCGCCGCGCAGGTGGGGGTGGTGGAAGGTGGCGCCGTAGTGGGCCCGGAGGGTGACCGGAGCGACGCCGGACGCCCGCTGCTCGGGCCGGCTCAGCAGCCACGCCGCCGCCAGGCCGCCGTCGGCCTCCCGCCGGATCCCGGTTGCCCGGACTCTCGCCGGTGCCGGTGAGCAGCCCGGCGTCCAGCTCGTCGAGCACCTGCCGCGCGTACGGATCCAGCAGGGCCACCGCCGCGACGAACAGGCGTTCCTTCTCGGGACGGGTGACGGCACCGGAGCCGTGCCTGCCGTCGCGCAGGTCGGTGAAGTGCCTCAGCAGCGCGGATACCGGCGTCCAGCCTTCAGTGGTCGTCATCGTCGTTGCCTCCGGTGTCGAGGTAGGGCCGGGCGGTCGCGCCGAGCCAGCGCCGGGTCGCCTGGTCCGGGCCGAGGACCAGACCGTGCCCGGCCCCGGCCACCTCCCGCACGGTCACCAGGGCCCCGTCGGCCCGGAGCCGCGCGGCCAGCCCGCGGGCGTCGTCCGCGCGGTGGTCGCCGGCCGGCATCCGGGCCGGACCCCAACGCAGCCGCGGGACCTCCCCAGTGGTCATGCGACCGGGCTGTTGGTCTTCGGCAGGAAGGCGGCGACCAGGACGGCGGCGAGCACGCACAGGCCGGCGTTGACGGCGATGGCGGTGGTGACTCCGCTCAGCACCGCGTCGGCACCGTCGTCACCGGCGGTCCGGGCGGTGACGATCGCGCTCATGATCGGGATGCCGAGGGTGATGCCCAACTGCTGGCTCATCGTCGTCAGCCCGGTCGCCAGCCCCTGCTCCTCGTGCGGCAGCCCGGAGGTCGCGGTGACCATGAACCCGACGATGGCGACCAGGTTGGCCACGCCGCCGATGAAGGTCGCGATCAGCAGGAGGACCACCCAGGTCGCGGACGAGCCGAGCAGGACCAGGGACACCGTGGCGACCGCCTGCACGACGAAGCCCACGACGATGGCGCGGCTGCTGCTGGCGAGCCGGCCGATCAGCCGTGGGCCGACAATGCCGCCGATGACCGTGCCGGCACCGAGGACGGCGAACGACAGACCGGCCTTGAGCGGCGAGTAGCCGAGGACCTCCTGGAGGTAGAGCGTGAGCAGGAAGACCAGGGAGGTCTCCGTGAGGAACGCCAGCAACCCCGCGAGGTTGCCCCAGCCGACCGTACGCCGGCGCAGGATGGCCACGGGCACCAGCGGAGCCGCCACCCGGCGCTCGACCAGCCAGAACGCCACGAGGAGCAGCGCCCCGACGGCCAGCGAGACCATGACCCGGCCATCGCCCCAGGAGCTCTGGCCGGCCGTGGTGATGCCGTAGATGATGGCGAGCAGGCCGCCGCTGACGGTGATCGCGCCCGGCAGGTCGATCCGGGGCCGCCGGTCGGGCCGGCTCTCGGCCAGCACGGCCGGGGCGACCAGCAGGGCGAACAGGGCGACCGGGATGTTGAGGAAGAACGCCCACCGCCAGCTGAGCAGGTCGGTCAGCAGGCCACCGAGGATCGCGCCGGTGGTGAAGCCGGCCGCCATGAGGGAACCGTTGAGCCCCAGCGCGCGCTCCCGGGCCGGCCCCTCGGCGAAGGTCGTGGTGAGCAACGACAGGGCGGCCGGGGTGATCGCCGCGGTGGCGAGGCCCTGGCCCACCCGGGCCACCAACAGCATGGAGGGGGAGACCGCCAGCCCGCCGAGGAGGGAGGACAGCCCGAGCAAGGCCATGCCGCCGAGGAACAGCCTGCGCCGGCCGAGGAGGTCCGCGATCCGCCCGAAGAGCAGCGTGAAGCCGGCGCGCAGAGCGCGAAGGAGGTGGCGATCCACTGGAGGTTGCCCAGCGAGAAGCCGACGTCGGCGCCAATGGTCGGCAGCGCCACGTTGAGGACCGAGAAGTCCACAGCGAGGGTGAAGCTGGCGGTGAGCAGCAAGGTCAGGGCCAGCCGCTCCCGCCCGGTGAGTGAGGACGTTGGCGTCCTGGCACCGCGGTCGTCGACCGCGGCCTTGTCGATGGCCATCGAGGTCCTCCCGTGCACGTCCGTGGCCCGGAACCGGGCCGGGGTCCACGGTCGCGGGGCACGCGGGGATCAACCAGCACCCTGGGCCGACCACCCGTGGGCTGCCTAGCCCTGACAGGGACAGGCGCAGCGGTGCGTCCTGGCGCATCATGGGGCCCGTGACCTACGAATCCGCCCTGGGTGACTTCCTCCGGAGCCGCCGCAGCCGCTTGAAGCCGGAGGACGTCGGCATCATCTGGCACGGCGCCCGCCGGGTCCCCGGGCTGCGCCGGGAGGAGCTCGCCCAGCTGGCCGGGGTGAGCCCGACGTACTACACCCGGCTCGAGCAGGGGCAGAGCACCCGTGCGTCGGAGGCCATCATCGAGGCGCTGGCCCGGGCCCTCGGGCTGGACGAGGACGAACGCACCCACCTGCACGACCTGGCCCGTCCGGCGCCGACGAAGCCGCGGCGCGGCGCCCGCCCCGCGTCCGCCCGCCGGGGCACCGTGCAACTGCTCAACGCGGCCGCCGACGTGCCCGCCGTGATCCTCGGCATCCGCAACGAGGTCCTGGCGTGGAACTCGCTCGGGCACCTCCTGCTCGCCGGGCACCTGGACGTGGCCGCCCCGGAGCTGCCCGGGCAGCGGCCGAACCTGACCCGCATGCTGTTCCTCGATCCGCACCATCGCGACCTCTACCCGGCGTGGGACGAGGAGGCGACCCGGGCGGTGGCGGCGATGCGGCTGGTCGCCGGTCGGCACGCCGACGACCGCGAGCTCACCGAGCTGATCGGGGAGCTCACCATGAAGAGCGCCGAGTTCGCCCGCCTGTGGTCGAAGCACCCGGTGGCCAATTGCGTCTCCGGCGCCAAGCACTTCCGGCACCCTGAGGTCGGGGAGCTGACGCTGGACTTCGAGGCGCTGCAGTTCGCCGACGAGCCGGGGCGCCGCATCCTCATGTACAGCGCCGAGCCCGGCACGCCGTCCGAGGCCGCGCTGCAGCTCCTGCACCGCAAGGTCACCGACCGCGCCCCGGCCGACCCCAACCCCTCGGTCGCCCGGTCCCGCTGACCGACCGCACCTCCTCGCGGCCACGCCGCCGCGACCGCCGTACGGGCCGCCCGCCGCACGCCCGTGCGGTGGTCCGGCGTGCCCGACCACCCCCAGGCCATGCGGCCGGAGAGGACTGTCGTGAACCCAGGTATGGAGGGAGCGGTGTTCGTCGTGACCGGGGCCTCCGCGGGTATCGGCGCGGCGACTGTGGCGCTGCTGGCCGCCGCGGTGGCCGGCGCGCACGGCCGCCGGCCCGCCGCCGCGCCGGAGCCCGACGGGCACCGTCCGGACCTCGTCCCCCAGCGCCCGGCCGATGGGCGGGACGTCGCCGGGACGGCCCGGGGCCGGAAGGGTTCGCCATCACCCTCCGGCTCCGGGCCGGCGCTCGCCACCCGGCCGCGCCCAGCGGACCCAGCCGGCTCAGCCGGCCGGCGCCGGCTGCTCGACCTGCGCGTCGATGTCGGTCAGGAGGTCCATGAGGTCCGACGCGTTCGTCTGCGCGTAGTCGCGGTAGCAGTTGTTCATCAA
>CADCTP010000054.1 GCA_902805565.1 uncultured Mycobacteriales bacterium | reverse complement strand
GCTCACCGCCGCGCTGGCTGCCGCCGGCGGGCCGCGCCCGGGCGGCGCCCGGTGATCGCCAGCGTGGCCGGGCAGGTGGCGGCGGTCGGCCCGCAGGGCGCGGTGGTCGAGGTCGGCGGCATCGGGCTGGCCGTGCAGTGCACCCCCGGCACGCTGGCCCGGCTGCGGGTCGGGCAGCCGGCGCGGCTGGCGACCAGCCTGGTGGTCCGGGAGGACTCCCTCACCCTCTACGGCTTCTCCGACGACGACGAGCGCTCGGTCTTCGAGCTGCTGCAGACCGCGAGCGGGGTCGGCCCGCGGCTGGCCCAGGCCGTGCTGTCGGTGCTGCCGCCGACCGACGTGCGCCGGGCCGTCGCCACCGCCGACGTGGCCGCGCTGACCCGGGTGCCCGGCATCGGCAAGAAGGGTGCCGAGCGGCTGGTCCTGGAGCTGCGGGACAAGGTGGGCGCGGTGGAGCCGGCGGCCGGGGGCACCCCGACCGCGCCGTGGCGGGACCAGGTCGGCCAGGCGCTGGTGGGGCTGGGCTGGACCGCGCGGGACGCCGACGAGGCGGTCGAGCTGGTGGCGCCGACCGCGGGGGACCGCCCGGACGTGCCGACCCTGCTCCGGGCCGCGCTGCGGGTGCTGAGCCCCCGATGACACCCCGCGACACACCCCCACGCGGGGGCGTACACCGCCGTACACCTCGGAGGGTGTGACGGTGGAGGACACCGATCTGGCCTCGCCGTACGCGGCGGGTGACGAGCGTGAGCTGGAGGCGGCGCTCCGGCCGCGGCAGCTGTCGGACTTCGTCGGCCAGCCCAAGGTCCGCGAGCAGCTCGGCCTGGTGCTCACCTCGGCCCTGCGCCGCGGCCGGCCGCCGGACCACGTGCTGCTCTCCGGCGCGCCCGGCCTGGGCAAGACCTCGCTGGCCATGATCATCGCCGCCGAGCTCGGCGCCGGGATCCGGGTCACCAGCGGCCCGGCGATCGAGCGGGCCGGCGACCTGGCCGCGATCCTCACCGCGCTCACCGAGGGCGACGTGCTGTTCGTGGACGAGATCCACCGGATCGCCCGGCCGGCCGAGGAGCTGCTCTACATCGCGATGGAGGACTTCCGGGTCGACGTGATCGTCGGCAAGGGCCCGGGGGCGACCGCGATCCCGCTGGAGGTCGCGCCGTTCACGCTGGTCGGGGCGACGACCCGGGCCGGGCTGCTGACCGGGCCGCTGCGCGACCGGTTCGGCTTCGTCGGGCACATGGACTTCTACGAGCCGGGCGAGCTGGAGCAGGTGCTGCGCCGCTCGGCCGACCTGCTCCGGGTGCCGCTGCGCCCGGACGGCGCCGAGGAGATCGCCGGCCGGTCCCGCGGCACGCCCCGGATCGCCAACCGGCTGCTGCGCCGGGTCCGCGACTACGCCGAGGTCCGCGCGGACGGGGTGATCACCCGGGCCGTCGCGCGGGCCGCACTGACCGTCTACGACGTCGACGACCTGGGCCTGGACCGGCTCGACCGGGCGGTGCTGGACGCGCTCGTGCGCCGGTTCGGCGGCGGGCCGGTCGGCGTCTCCACCCTGGCCGTCGCGGTGGGGGAGGAGCAGCGCACCGTCGAGGAGGTCGCCGAGCCGTACCTGGTCCGGGCCGGCCTGCTCGCCCGGACGCCCCGGGGCCGGGTGGCCACCCCGGCCGCCTGGCTGCACCTCGGCCTGACCCCGCCCCGGACGGGTCCGGACTCCCTGTTCGAGTGATGGCGGAACCCGCATCGGGCCTGACACGTTGCGGTAATCAGCACGAGGAGAAGCGCAGCACGCTGTGTATAGACTGCCACGATTGCCGACCGTCCTGCCCGCAGCCGGGCGTGGTGGTCGTGAGCTGGAGGAGACCGCACCGTCATGGCTGAGCTCGTTCCCCTGTTGCTGCTGGCGCTCGCGTTCATCGTGCTCGTCGTCCTGCCGATGCGCACCCGCAGCAGAGCCCTGCAGAAGACCCGTGAGCTGCAGGCCGGCCTGACCCCCGGCACCGAGGTGATGACCACCTCCGGGCTGTACGGCCGGGTCACCGCGGTCGCCGAGGACACCGTCGACCTGGAGATCTCCCCCGGGGTGGTGGTGCGCTGGGCCAAGCTGGCGATCGCCGAGACCCGGGACACGGCCGCTCCGGCCGTCGAGGAGACCCGGGCGGACGGCGAGCCGGGACCGGCCTGAGCTCGACCACAGCGCGTGCCGGGTCATACTGGCAAGAGAACATCTTTCCCGCCGTGGCGGGACCGCAAACCAGGAGAGATGACGCCCAGTGGCCGCACCGTCCGGATCGCTGCCCATCGGCCGCTACCTCACGGCCCTCGTCGGGATCCTCGCGATCCTGTATGCGCTGGTGTTCTTCACCGGCGACCAGGCGACCCCGCGGCTCGGTCTCGACCTGCAGGGTGGCACGCAGGTCACCCTGCAGGCCCGCACCACCGACGGGCAGCAGCCCAGCGCGGAGTCGCTGGACCAGGCCCGGCAGATCATCCAGGACCGGGTCGACGGCCGCGGCGTGGCCGAGGCCGAGGTGGTCACCCAGGGCGGTGACCGGGTGGTCATCTCGGTGCCCGGGGCCGACGGCGACGAGGCCAAGTCCCTCGGCCAGACCGCGCAGCTGCGCTTCCGCCCGGTGATCACCAGCGGTGTCGCGGCGCCGGCGCCGGCCGCCTCGGGCAGCGCCACGCCGTCCGGCGGGGCAACCCCGTCCGGCGGGGCAACCCCCTCCGGCGGCGCGAGCCCGTCGGCCACCCCCGCCCCGGGGCAGTCGGCCG
>CADCTP010000053.1 GCA_902805565.1 uncultured Mycobacteriales bacterium | reverse complement strand
GGGCGCGGGGTGGTGGTCGGAGCGGTGCTGGCCGGGGTGCTGGCCGGCGGCGCGGCCGGCGCCGGGGTGGTCGCGGTGACCGGGGACGACCCGGCCCCCGGGCTGCCCCGGGCCGGCACCGCCGCCCCGGTCCGGCCGGCCGGGTCGCTGGCCGAGGTCGCCCGGCAGGTGCTGCCCAGCGTGGTGTCGGTCCGGGCCCGGACCGGCTCCGGCGGCGGCACCGGCTCCGGGTTCGTCCTGGACGACCGCGGCCACGTCCTGACCAACGCGCACGTGGTGTCCGGCGCGAGGGCCGTGTCGGTGGTCGACTCCACCGGCGCGACCCGCACCGCCGAGGTGGTCGGCGTGGACTCCGGCTCCGACCTGGCGGTGCTGCGGCTGCCCGGCGGCGACCTGCCGGCGGCCAGCCTCGGCAACTCCGCCGGGCTCGCCGTGGGCGACCCGGTGCTCGCCGTCGGGTCCCCGCTGGGCCTGTCCGGCACGGTCACCGCCGGCATCGTCAGCGCCACCGACCGGCCGGTGTCCTTCGGCGACGGCCGGCGCTCGACCGCCGTGCAGACCGACGCCTCGATCAACCCCGGCAACTCCGGCGGCCCGCTCGTCGACGCCGCCGGCCGGGTCGTCGGCGTCAACACCCAGATCGCCACCCTGAGCCGGGCCGGCGGCAACATCGGCATCGGCTTCGCCATCCCGATCGACCGGGCCGCCGCCGTGGCCGAGCGTCTCATCGCCGGCTCCTGACCGGCCGGCCCGCCGCCCGCCCGGCTCCGGGGTGCGCGGCGCCACGGGCGGCGGCGGGTGAGCCGGCGGGCCGCTGGGGTAGGGGCACCGCATGCGGATCGCGATGGTGGGAGCGGGCGGCGTCGCCGCCCGGCACGTACGGGTGTTGACCGGCCTCGGGGCACGGGTGGTCGCCGTCGCCGACGCGGTGGCCGAGGCCGCCCGGCGGCTGGCCGCGGACTGCGGGGGCAGCGCGTACCCGGACGTCGACGCGGCGCTGGACGCCCAGGAGGTCGACGCCGTCTACGTCTGCGTGCCGCCGTTCGCGCACGGCACCGCCGAGCGCGCGGTGCTCGGCCGCGGGCTGCCGCTGTTCGTGGAGAAGCCGCTGTCGGTGGACCGCGACACCGCCGAGGCGCTGGCCGAGGAGGTCGAGCGGGCCGGCGTGGTCACCGGCACCGGCTACCACTGGCGCTGCCTGGACACCGTCGAGCGGGCCGCGCGGCTGCTCGCCGACTCCCCGGCCCGCCTCGCCGTCGGGTCCTGGCTGGACAAGGTGCCGCCGCCGGCCTGGTGGACGTCCCGGGACCGGTCCGGCGGCCAGGTCGTGGAGCAGCTGACCCACGTGCTCGACCTGGCCCGGCTGCTGGTCGGCGAGCTGGACGAGGTGTGGGCCGCCGGGTCCCGGGCGGAGTCCTCCCCCGGCGACGTCGACGACGTGACCGCGGTGGCGGCCCGGTTCCGCGGCGGCGCGGTCGGCACCCTCGCCGCCAGCGCGCTGCTGCCGGCCAAGCGCCGCGCCGAGCTGGAGACGGTGTCCGCGGACGGGCTGCGGCTGGAGGTGTCCGAGCAGCGGCTGGTGATCGAGCGCCCCGGCGCCGACCCGGAGGTGCTGACCCCGGCGGTGAACGGGCACGAGGCGGTCGACCGGGAGTTCCTGGACGCGGTCGCCGGCCGCCGGGCCGGCACCCGGATGCCGTACGGGGAGGCCCTGCGCACCCACCTCGCCGGGCTGGCCGTCGCCGAGTCCGCCGCGAGCGGGAAGCCGGTGACCCTGTGACCACCCGGCTGGTGATCCCCGGGCCCGGGCGGGCCGAGCTGGTCGAGGAGCCCGACGCCGAACTGGCCGACGGGCAGGTCCGGATCGCCACCGCGTACACCGGGCTGTCCGCCGGCACCGAGCTGTCGTTCTTCCGCGGCACCAACCCGTTCCTGGGCCGGCGGTTCGACACCGAGCTGCGGCTGTTCGGCGACGGGCCGGCCGCCGACGAGTACCCGGTGACCCGGGTCGGCTACATGGAGACCGGCACGGTGGTGGAGAGCCGCGCGGCCGGCCTGCCGGTCGGCACCCGGGTCGCCGCCCCGTACGGCCACGCCACCGGGTACGTCGCCGACCCGACCACCGAGCACGTCGTCCGGCTCCCGGACGGCCTGGACCCCGTGCTCGGCGTGTACGTCGCGCACATGGGCCCGATCTGCGCCAACGGCGTCCTGCACGCCGCCGCCGACGCGGTCGGCGGGCCGGTCCGGTCGCTGGCCGACGGGGTGGCCGGCCGGCAGGTGCTCGTCGTCGGCGCCGGCGTGGTCGGGCTGCTGACCGGCCTGTTCGCGGCGCTGCACGGGGCCGCCGAGGTGGCCGTGGTCGACGCGACGGCGCAGCGGCTGGAGGTCGCCGAGGCGCTGGGCCTGGTGCCGGTGGCCGAGAGCGACGCCGCGGCGGTCCTCAAGCGCCGCTGGCGGCACGGGCCGGGCGACCACGGCGCCGACGTGGCGTTCCAGTGCCGCGGGCAGGCGTCCGCGCTGGCGCTGGCGCTGGCCGCGGTCCGGCCCCAGGGCACCGTGGTGGACCTGGCGTTCTACCAGGGCGGGGCGCCGGAGGTGCGGCTCGGCGAGGAGTTCCACCACAACGGGCTGGCGCTGCGCTGCGCGCAGATCGGCCGGGTCCCGCGCGGCCAGGCCCACCTGTGGGACCGGGCCCGGCTCTCGGCCGGGACGGTGGACCTGCTCGACGCGTACGGCCCGGCGATCCGCAAGCACCTGGTCACCGACCTGGTGCCGCTGGCCGACGCGCCGGCGCTGTTCGCCGACCTGTCCGAGCGCCGCCGGCACGTCGTCCAGGCCGTCTTCGCCACCTGATCCGGCCGGCCCACCGGCCCCGGCCGGCCCCGGGCGGGGCCGGCCGGGGACACCGGCCGGTCAGCCGGCGGCGACCTGTGGCAGGTGCGGGGCGATGAGCGGGTTGCGCCGGCCGGCCAGGTGCAGGACGTGCCGGTAGAAGGTCTCGTACCGGGTCGCCATCGCGGCCGGGGTGAACCGCCGCTCGGCCACCGCCCGGCAGGCCGCCCGGTCCAGCTCGTCGATGCGGGTCAGGTAGTCGGCGAACTCGTCCTCGGTGTCGGCCAGCCAGCCGGTCACCCCGTGCTCGATCAGCTCCGGCAGGCAGCCGCGGCGCATCGCCACCACCGGCACCCCGGCCGACAGCGCCTCCACCACCGCGGTGCCGCCCGGCTCGTCCCAGCGCAGCGGGAACAGCACCGCCCGGGCCGAGCGCAGCAGCTCGGCCTTGGCCGGGCCGCCGACGGAGCCGATCCAGCGCACGTCCCCGCCCAGGTGCGGCTCGATCTCGGTGCTGAAGTACCGGACGTCGTCCAGGGTGGAGGAGCGGTCCAGGGTGTCCGGGCCGGCGAACCCGGCCACCGGGCCGGCCAGCACCAGCTCCAGGCCGAGCCGGCGGGCGGCCCGCACGGCCAGGTCGTACCCCTTGACCGGGGTGAGCCGGCCCAGCGCCAGCAGGTGCCCGGCCGGCGGCCGCGGCGGCTCCGCCGGCAACGGCGTGGCCAGCGGGATCGCGCCGAGCGACTGCCGGCGCAGCGTCGGGTGGGCCCGGCTGAGCTGGGAGGCCGACACCCCGGCGAAGAAGACCCGGCCGCGCCCGTCGAACCGGCTGTAGAAGTCCGGGTGCTTGGCCAGGTCCCAGTGCAGCGTCTGCAGCACCGGCGGCACCGCGTCCCCGGCGGCGGCCAGCACCGCCGGCCCGACCACCTCCAGGTGGTCGTGCACCAGGTCGACCCCGCCGGCCCGCAGCCGGTCCAGCACGGCGCCCATGTGGGCGTGCGCGATGCCCATCATCTGGTTGTACGGCCCGGCGATCGACCCGAACTGGGGGTCCGGGAAGACGCTGATCACCTCGTCGGCCGCCAGGTCGCTCCGGCCGACGGTGGCGAGGATCACCCGGTGGCCGCGGGCCCGCAGCTCCGGGACGAGGGTGGCGACCACGTTCTCGATGCCGCCGTAGTCCGGCGGCGGCACCGGGAGCCACGGTCCGGCGTTCATCAGCACGGTCAGCGCAGCAGGCACCGCACGACCTCCTCCCCGTATCCCCGACTCGAACAGGCCAGGGAAGGTCCTCCCCAGTCCTGATCGCGTCGTAACCCGGCGCGGCGAGGGGTGGCGGTGCGAACCCCGGGTAGGGGGCACGGGTGCGAGTCGTGGTGGTGGGAGCGAGCGGCAACGTCGGTACGGCGGTGCTCCGGCGGTTGACCGTCGAGCCGTCGGTGGACACGGTGGTCGGGGTGGCCCGGCGCCCCCCGATCGGCGCGGGGGCACCGTACGACTCCGCCCGGTGGGAGGCCGCCGACATCGGCGCCCCGGCCGCGGTGGAGCGGCTGACCGGCGTGTTCGCCGGCGCGGACGCGGTGATCCACCTGGCCTGGCGGCTGCAGCCGAGCTGGGACGTCGCTGCGCTGCAGCGGATCAACGTCGAGGGCAGCCGGGCGGTGGCCGACGCGGTCGCCGCCGCCGGCGTGCCCCGGCTGGTCTACGCCTCCTCCATCGGGGCGTACGCGCCGTCCCCCGGCGCCGAGCGGCGGGGCGAGAGCTGGGCCACCACCGGCATCCCGGGCTCGACGTACAGCCGGCAGAAGGCCGAGGTGGAGCGGCTGCTGGACGGGGTGGGCTTCCCGGTGCTGCGGATCCGGCCGGGCATCGTGCTGCAGCCGGCCGCCGCGGCGGAGATCGCCCGGTTCTTCCTCGGCCCGTACGTGCCCACGTCGCTGCTGCGGCCCGCGCTGCTGAAGCTGCTGCCCTGGCCGGCCGGGGTACGCGGGCAGATCGTGCACGCCGACGACCTGGCCGACGCGATCGTGCGCGGCCTGGTGGCCGGCATCGACGGCGGCCTGAACGTGGCCACCGAACCGCTGCTGACCCGGGAGCTGGTCGCCGGGGTGCTCGGGGCGAAGGCGTTCGACGTGCCGACCGGGCTGATCCGCGGCGCGGTCGCCGCGACCTGGAAGGTGCACCTGCAGCCGACCGACGCCGGCTGGATCGACATGGCGGCCAACGTGCCCATCATGGACACCTCCCGGGCCCGGTCGCTGGGCTGGGTGCCGGCGCACCCGACCGGCGAGGTGCTGCGGGACTTCCTGGCCGCGCTGGCCGCCGGGACCGGCACCGGCAGCCCGGCGCTGGCGCCGCGCGGCGCGGTGGCCAACCGCGGCCCCGGCGACTGACCGGCCCGCGACCCTCCCCCTGGGGGAACACCGAAAGGGGCGGGCGGCCCGCGCGGCCGCCCGCCCCGTCCACGGTCGCCGACCGGTCAGTCGGTGATGCCGAGCCGGTCGGCCAGGAACACGAACGCCTCCGCGAACGGCGACGCCGCGGTCCGCTCCCGGACCTCGGCCCAGTCGACCTGCTCGCGCAGCGCGCGGACCATCGGCAGCGAGGAGCCGAAGTCGGCGTAGTGGTCCCGGTAGGTCAGCAGCTTGGTCACCACCAGGTCCGTCGCGGACAGCACCGGCATCTGCACCGAGCCGACCTCGAGGGTCTCCACCCGGCCCAGGATGTCGTCGCTGACCGGCTCGCCGGACAGCCGGAAGATCAGGTCGACCAGGTTGCCCCGGTCCCAGACCTTGGCCAGCCAGTCCTCGGGCGCCTCGTCGTCGCCGGTGAACCCGGCGGCCAGCAGCGCGTCCAGCGCGGTCGGCACGTCCCGCTCCCGCAGCGCGAAGTCGGCGTCGTGCTCGGAGCGGGGGCCGCCGCGGGCGTACACGGCCCAGCCGCCGCACACGGCGAAGGGGATGTCGGCCTTCTTCAGCGCGACCGCGGCCTTCTTCACGGTCTCCAGGAGATCCGCGTCGGCGACCGCCTCGGCGGCGTCGGCGACCTGGTCGGCGGCGGAGGTGTCGGAAGTGGTGCTCACGGTGTGCTCCGGTACCCGACCGCGGCCCGGCGGAACCCCGACCGACCGCGCCCCGGGTTGTTCGACGCGGACCGTTTGGGCGTGGGAGCACCGGGGAGGGTCATCAGTACGCGACCCACGAGGAGGAAGGTTCCATGAGCACCGTCGAGAAGTCGATCGACGTCGAGGTCCCGGTCAGCACGGCGTACAACCAGTGGACCCAGTTCGAGTCCTTTCCGCAGTTCATGGAGGGGGTCGACCGGATCGACCAGACCTCGAGCACCCAGACGCACTGGGTGACCACCATCGGCGGGGTCACGCGCGAGTTCGACGCCGAGATCACCGAGCAGCACCCGGACGAGCGCGTCGCCTGGACCACGCTGGACGGGCCCAAGCAGGCCGGCGTGGTCACGTTCCACCGGCTGGCCGAGGACAGGACCCGCGTCATGCTGCAGATGGACTTCGAGCCCGAGGGCATCGTGGAGACCGTCGGCGACAAGCTCGGCTTCGTCACCCGCCGGGCCGAGGGCGACCTGAAGCGGTTCAAGACCTTCATCGAGCAGCGCGGCACCGAGTCCGGCGCCTGGCGCGGCGACGTCGAGCGCCCCACCCCGTAGCGCACCACGGCGCCAAGTTGTGGCGCACGCCGAAGGGCCCCGACCGGAGCGGTCGGGGCCCTTCGGCGTGTCCACCCTCAGCGGTCCCGGGCGCCGGACCGCAGCCGCTCCGGGTCGACGTGCCGGGCCGGGTTGCGGCGCAGGTAGTCCTCCTCCAGCTCCCGGGTCCGCCGGGTGTGCGCCGCCAGCGCGTCGTCCGAACCGTGCAGGAATGTCTGGTTGCGGGTCTCGTGCAGGTGGGTCAGCTCACGCAGCAGATCCGCGTCGGCCAGCTCGGCCGCCGGGACGCCGTGGGGATGGGACACGATGCGCCTCCTTCGTACGTCGTCCCCCGACCGCTACCCGATCATCGGCGGTCTCATGTTTGCCGGGGCCGCACGCGGTCACGTACCGGTCATGCGTTCCCTCAAGCCGCTCGACGCGGCGGTCGAGTCGGTGGAGCAGGCCACCGGGCTGGACCCCGCGGTCGCGGCGACCAAGAAGGCCGTCGACGCCGCGCTGCCCTCGGCCACCGTCCGCGACGCCCTGCACGGGGTCTGGCTCGGCCACCCGCTGCACCCGGCGATCATGCTCGTCCCGCTGGGCAGCTGGATTTCCGCGAGCGTCCTGGACCTGCTCCCCCGCCGCGGCACCCAGGGCGCCGCGCAGACCCTGGTCGGGCTGGGGGTGCTCGGCGCGGTGCCGACGATCGCCGCCGGCGCCGCCGACTGGACCGACCTGCACCCCCGCCAGCAGCGCACCGGCCTGGTGCACGCCGCGGCGAACACCGCCGGCCTGGTGCTGCAGATCGCCTCCTGGCGGGCCCGCCGGCAGGACCGGCACGTCCGCGGCGCGCTGCTCAGCATCGCCGCGCTGGGCCTGGGCACCGCCGGGGCGTACCTGGGCGGGCACCTGGCGTACCGGCAGGGCGGCGGGACCAACCACGCCGAGCGGGCGCCGTACGACCTGCCGGACGCGTGGACCCGGCTGTGCGCGCTGGAGGACCTGGCCGACGGCACCCCGACCCGGCTGCTGCTCGACGACGTCCCGGTCTTCGTGCTGCGCCGCGGCCGGCAGGTCGACGTGCTGTTCGACCAGTGCGCGCACCTGTCCGGGCCGCTGTCAGAGGGTGAGCTGACCGGCTCCGGGGACGATGTGTGCGTCACCTGCCCGTGGCACGGCAGCGTGTTCAGGCTGAAAGACGGGCAAGTCAGGCGTGGACCGTCGACGTACCCGCAGCCGGTGCTGCGGGTCCGGGTGGACGCCGACGATTCCGTGCACGCCCGACTGGGAGAGGACGACTGACATGGAACGCGGGAGCAGCAAGCACTCGGCACGGGTGGACGACCAGATGAACCACGAAGTGGAGGGCATGATGACCGCCGAACGCCCGACCCGGGCCGAGGAGTGGAAGGAAGCCGAGCCGGCCGGTGAGGACCAGGCCGACCCCGGCGCGTTCGGCACCACCGCCGACCGGCAGCCGGGCACCCCGCCCGGGATGACCAACCGGGACGTGGAGCTGCGCAGCGACCTCGCCGCCGCCCTCCCCCGCTCGCTGTTCCCGGCCGACGAGTCGACGCTGCTGGCGCACCTGGTCGACGACAACGCCCCGGACCGGCTGCGGCACCTCGTCCGGCAGCTGCCCACCGGCACGCAGTACCAGAACATCGGCGAGGTGTCCGAGGCGCTCGGCCTGCACCGGGAGGACCACCGCTTCTAGTCGAGGTAGCGTCCGGTCATGGCGAGCGAGATCGAGCGCAAGTACGAGGTCCCGCCGGACCTCGCCGTGACCGCCGACGTGCTCGGCGTCCCGCTCGGCGAGCCGGCCGTGCACGAGCTGTCCGCGGTGTACTACGACACCCCGGACCTGCGGCTGGCCGCCGACCGGGTGGCGCTGCGCCGGCGTACCGGCGGGCACGACGCCGGCTGGCACGTCAAGCGCTACGCCGGCGCGGACGAGCGGGACGAGGTGCAGCTGCCCGCCGGCCGCACCGGCGCGGTGCCGGCCGCGGTGGCCGCCGAGGTCCGGGCGGTCACCCGCGGCGCCGCCCTGCGGCCGATGGTCCGCATCCGCACCATCCGCACCGAGTGGCCGGTGCTCGGCGCGGACGGCCGGGTGCTGGCGCTGGTCGCCGACGACGAGGTGCACACCGAGCTCGTCGCCGACCCGGCGGCCGCGCAGCGCTGGCGGGAGCTGGAGGTCGAGCTGACCGACGGCGACCGGGCGCTGCTGAAGGCGGTGCACAAGCGGCTGCGCAAGGCCGGTGCCCGCCGCTCCGCCGACCCGGCGAAGCTGGCCCGGGCCCTGGACGGCCGCTGGCCCACCGACACCCCGGCGAGCGGCCCGGCCGGCAGCGCGGCCGCGGTCGTCGGGGCGTACGTCCGCGAGCAGCGGGACACCCTGGTCACCTACGACCCCCGGGTGCGGCGGGACGAGCCGGACTCGGTGCACAAGATGCGGGTGGCGACCCGCCGGCTGCGCTCGACGCTGAAGACGTTCCGGCCGCTGTGGGACCGCGCCGCCGCCGACGGGCTGCGCGCCGAGCTGAAGTGGCTGGCCGAGGTGCTGGGCCGGGTCCGGGACGCCGAGGTGATGGCCGAGCGGCTGGAGCGGTCGCTGACCGCGCTGCCGGCCGAGCAGGTCGTCGGCCCGGTCCGGGCCCGGCTGGTCGGCGGCCTGCACGCCCGCACCGCCAGGGAACGCCGGGCGCTGGTCGCCGCCCTCAACGGGGCCCGGTACGCCGCCCTCCTCGACGCCCTGGACGCGCTGCTGGCCGCCGCGCCCACCGATCG
>CADCTP010000052.1 GCA_902805565.1 uncultured Mycobacteriales bacterium | reverse complement strand
GCAGCCCCGGGTCCACGCCGGCGGCCCGCAGCGCGGCCTCGGCGGCCGGGGCCGACCCGGCCCAGCCGGCGAGCGCCGCCCGCAGCGTCTTGCGGCGCTGCGCGAACGCCGCGTCGACCACCGCGAAGGTGGCGGCCCGGTCGCCCGGCGGCGGCTCCCGGCGGGTGAACGCCACCAGCCCGGAGTCCACGTTCGGCACCGGCCAGAACACCGCCCGCGGGATCGAGCCGGCCCGGCGGACGTCCGCGTACCAGGCCGCCTTCACCGACGGGACCCCGTACGTCCGGGAGCCGGGCGGCGCGGCCAGCCGCTCGGCCACCTCGGACTGCACCATGACCAGCCCGGTGCGCAGCGTCGGCAGGATCTCCAGCAGGTGCAGCACCACCGGCACCGCCACGTTGTACGGCAGGTTGGCGACCAGCGCGGTCGGCTGCGGGTCCGGCACCGCCGCGATCCGCAGCGCGTCGGCGGTGAGGACGGTCAGCCGGCCGGCGTCCCCGGCCCGCTCGGCCACGGTCGCCGGCAGGGCCGCGGCCAGCACCGGGTCGATCTCCACCGCGGTCACGTGCGCGGCCGCGGCCAGCAGCCCCAGGGTCAGCGAGCCCAGCCCGGGCCCGACCTCCAGCGCGACGTCGGCCGGGTCGAGCGCGGCGGTCCGGACGATGCGCCGGATGGTGTTCGGGTCGTGCAGGAAGTTCTGCCCGAGCTGCTTGGTCGGGTGCACGCCGAGCCCGGCCGCGAGCGCCCGCACCTCGGCCGGCCCGAGCAGTCCGTCCCCCGCCCGCTGCCCGGTCACCGCGCCATCTTGCCCGATCGCCCGGCCGCTGCTGCTCGGCCTCGGTCCCACCTGGTCGCCGACCGGCCGGACCGGGACGGACCTCCCGGTTTCCCGGCTCGATAGGCTACATCTCTGGTACAGTCGTCGGATGCCCGAGGGGCTGGCACCGAAGAACCTCCGCGCCCTGCGCACCCGCGGGTACGAGAGTCCCCGGCCGGACGTCCAGGCGCACGTGCCCCGGGACGTACGCCGCATCCTCGAGCTGGGCTGCTCCTCCGGCGCCCTCGGGGCGGCGATCAAGGCCCGGCAGGACGCGGTCGTCGTCGGCGTCGAGATCGACCCGGACTACGCGGCCGACGCCAGGGCCCGGCTGGATCGGGTCGTCACCGCGAGCGTCGAGGACTTCCTGGCGTCCGGCCCCCCGCAGGAGGCCCCGTTCGACTGCCTCGTCTGCGCCGACGTCCTGGAGCATCTGGTGGACCCGACGGAGGTGCTCCGCCGGTGCGCCGCCCTCCTGGCGCCCGGCGGCCACGTGGTGATCAGCGTGCCGAACGTCCTCTACTGGCCCCAGTTCCGCCGGGTCCTCAAGGGCGACTGGCCCGAGGACGACGAGGGCATCTTCGACCGTACGCACCTGCGCTGGTTCACGCCGGCCTCGGCGGTCCGCTTCGCCCGGTCCGCCGGGCTCACGGACGTGGAGCTGCATCCACAGCGGTGGGGGATGCGGCGCAGGTACCGCCTGGTCTCCTCGACGCTGACCCGCGTGGGCCTGGACCGGTTCACCCCGGCCCAGCTCATCGTCACGGCGCGGGCTGATCCGATCCTCTCCGGCGCCTAGAGCTGGCGCCCGCAGACCGGCCAGGGGGACGCGCCCCGGGCCTGGTAGAGGTTGTAGGCGACCTGGGTCTGCTCGGCGACCGACTTGCCGCTCGGCGAGCCGCTGCCGCCGCTGGACGTCCAGGTGCCCTGGTCGAACTGGTAGAGCCCGTAGTACGGCCCGGCCGGGTTGTAGGCGTTCGGGTTGAGCCCGGACTCGCACTTGGCCAGCGCGCACCAGTTCAGCCCGCCCGTGGTCGGGAAGTCCGCGCAGCCGGCCGGCTGGGCCGCCACCGGCTCCGGCGGCTCCGGACCGATCACCACGACCTCGTCGACCGGCTCGGTGAGCACCGTGGTCTTGGCGATCCGGGTGCTGATCAGCTTCCCGTCCACGTACGTCTCGACCCGGGTGACCTCCTGCAGGCCGTTCACGCCCTTGGTCTCCACCGTGCGGGAGCCGACCTCGGCCTTCGGGTCGTCCTTCTCCACGGTCTCGTACTCGATGACCGTGCGGGTGGAGGTGGTCTTGCGCTCGACCCGGGTGACGGTGACGACCATGCCGGCCCGGACCGGCGCGCCGGCCAGCTGGGAGACCTTGTCGTCGCCGTCGACGGTGACCGCGGCCTCCTCCATCGCCGCGCCGACGGTGGCCGCGGTGGTGGTCAGGGCGACCTTCCGGCCGTCGGCCAGGATCGTGATCTTCTTCGGCGTGCGCAGGGTGAGCTGGTAGCCCTCCAGCGGCAGCCGCTCGGACCGGTTGGCCGAGACGAACAGCCCGCTCTGCCGGAAGCCGACCTGGGTCAGCGCCTCGTCGACCGTGGTGGCGGTGACCCAGACCTGCTTGGGCTTGCCGTCCACGGTCAGCGTGAGCAGCCGGCCGCGGCGCAGCACGATCTCGTCGCCGTCGGAGACCTCGGCCTCCCGGCCCGGCGCCAGGGTGTCGTGGTCGCCGACGGTGACGCCGGCGTCGTCGAGCACCCCGCCGACCGTCGAGGCGTACGTGGAGACCGCGCGGGCCTCGCCGTCCACGGTGAGCCGCACGGACTTGTCCATCGACATCCAGGCGGCGCTGCCGGCGACCAGGCCGAAGAGCACCAGCGCGAACAGCGCCAGCCGGACCGGGTGCCGCACGGCGTGCCGGCGGGCGGGAGCGGCCCCGGCCGGCGCGGGCGACGGGTCCCAGCGGGTCGC
>CADCTP010000051.1 GCA_902805565.1 uncultured Mycobacteriales bacterium | reverse complement strand
GGCAGCGCCGCGGCGACCGCCGGATCCCACTCGGCCGGTGCCGGCGGGCGGCCGCCGTGCAGCGCGCGGCGCAGGCCGATCAGCCGGGGCCGGAGCGCGGGGTCGGCAACGGCACCGATCACCCCGTGCAGGACGTCGGCCAGCGCGGCACCGTCGGCGGCGAGCCGGTCGTCGAGCGCCTCGATCTCGGCCAGCTCCCCGGCGGTGGCGGTGGACCGCAACCCGGAGAGCACGCCGGCCGGCACCCCGGCCACCCGGAGGACCGGTGGCGGCACCTCGGCACCGACCCGCGCCCCGGCGACCGCGTCGCGCGGCGATCCCTCCCGGTCGACCGGACGCAGGTCAGCGCCGACCGCCGCCACTCCCCTTCCCGGTGCCGGGTGCGGGGCGGCGGCCGGCGGTCCGACCAGAGGTCACTCGATGGAGCAGAGCACCGAGCTGCTGCAGCCGGAGCACGCGCAGCTGCACGGGCAGATGCAGGAAGGGATGATCTCGCTCCCGGCGGTCAGCGACTCCACCGTGTAGCCCTGCGCGGTCAGCTCGACCACGTCCACCGGCAGGTCGTC
Organism: uncultured Mycobacteriales bacterium; assembly: GCA_902805565.1. Lineage (GTDB taxonomy): Bacteria > Actinomycetota > Actinomycetes > Mycobacteriales > CADCTP01 > CADCTP01. The sequence goes on along the minus strand of CADCTP010000051.1, from coordinate 2,231 downwards.
CAGGTCCAGTCTCAACGGCTCGGCGTCCACGGCGATCTCCTCAGAACGACGATGCAGACAGGTATGCCCTGATGAATATCACATCCCCACGAGCCTGGGAAGAACGCCCGTCGGGGCCAGCATGGAACCAAACGGACACCCGCCCCGCCGCCCGGCGCTCCGACCGCGAGGCCGCGTACGGCACCGGTGGGTCGTCGGCACCGGGCGCACGGGCGGCACCGGCGGCGTGGGCGGCCCCGGCCGGGAGCGACCGCCGGCGCCCGGCCGCGGTCAATACGGTGGCCGACGTCGGAGCGCGACCGAGGAGGAGCATGACCCTGCCGACCGCTCTCGTGCGCGCCGTGTCCGCCCGGGTCGACCGCGCGGAGCTGACGTTCCTGGACCGGGTCCCGGTCGACCTGCCGCGCGCCGTCGCCCAACACCGGGCGTACGTGGACCTGCTGGCCGGCCTCGGGCACCGGGTCGTGCACGTCGCCGCGGCGGACGAGCTGCCGGACGGGACGTTCGTCGAGGACACCGCCGTGGTGGTGGGCGAGCTGGCCGTGCTGACCCGGCCGGGGGCGGCCGGCCGCCGTCCCGAGCTGGCGACCGTGCGGGCCACCCTGGCCGGGCTCGGGGTCCGGACCGCCGCCCTGGAGGCGCCGGCCAGGCTGGACGGCGGTGACGTCCTGCAGGTCGCCGAGCGCGTCTTCGTCGGGCTGAGCGGCCGGACCGACCACGACGGGGTGGCGGCGCTCCGATCGCTGGTCGCCCCGCTCGGCCGGGCCGTGGTCCCGCTGCCGGTGCACGGCTGCCTGCACCTGAAGACCGGGGCCACCGCCCTGCCGGACGGCACCGTGCTGATCGACCCGGACGTGCTGGACCCCGCCCCGTTCGCGGACGCCGGGCTCCCGGTGCTGCCGGTGCCCGAGCCGGCCGGGGCCAACGTGCTGCTCAGCGGGGACCGCGTCGTGGTGGCGGCCTCCGCGCCGGGCACCGCCGAGCTGGTCCGGCGGCGGGGGCACGAGGTCCGGACCGTCGACATCGGCGAGCTGGAGAAGCTGGAGGCCGGCCTCACCTGCCTGTCGGTGCTCGTCCCGGCCTGATTCCCGGGTGGCCTGACGGCCGGACCCCGGACGGCAGACCCGGACAGCGGACCCGGACAGCGGACCCGGACAGCGGACCCGGACAGCGGACCCCGGACGGCCGGACCGCGGGCCCGGACGACAGGCCCCGGACGACAGGCCCCGGACGGTGATCGGCCCGGCACGCTCGCGCGTGCCGGGCCGACCACAGTGGACCGGTGGCGGCGGTGACGGGGACCCGGTCACCGCCGCCACGGGGTCACCGCTGCTGGTACGCGGCGGTGGAGCCGTCACTCGGGTAGCGGCCGCCGTCGGAGGGCTGCGCCTGGGCGTACGCCTGCTCGGCCTGCTCGCGGACGGACGGCGCCCGGCGGGCCTGCTCGGCGATGCGCGGCTTCTCCTCGTCGTAGCGGGACAGCGCCCGCTCCCAGCGCTGCTGCATCGGGCGGATGCCGCCGCCGCCGACCGCGACGATCACGATGCCGGCGATCGCGGCGAGGGCCGCGTACAGCACCGCGTTGACCACGGCCGGGGCGATCTGGAGCTGGTTGAGGGCGGCGGTCACGCCGATCACCAGGATGAGCACGGAGGCGGCGTTGGCCAGGATCCGGCCGTAGGACAGACCGCCGAGGGTGCTCTCGATCAGGGTCTTCACCGCCGCGGCGATCGCGGCCGCGATGACCAGGATGAGGATCGCGGCGAACAGCCTCGGCAGGTAGCCGATGACGACGCCGAGGTAGTCGCTGATCGGGTTCGGCCCGAACACTCCGAACGCGACGGACAGGGTGAACAGCAGGATCGCGTAGTAGACGATCCGCCCGAGGATGCTGGACGCGTCGTACTTGGAGTTGGCGAGGGCGCGCTTGATCCCGCCGCGCTCGACCCACTTGTCGAAGCCGACGCGCTCCAGGACCTTGTCGAGGATCTTCTCGACGGCCTTCGCGATGAGCCAGCCCACGAGCAGGATGAGCAGGAACGCCAGCAGCTTCGGGATGAACGTCGCCACCGTCGACCAGGCGTCCTCGACGCCCCGGCCGAAGTCGACTGCTTGGACCACGGAGATCTCCTAGTCACGCATCAGGCCGGCGCCTTTCTCGCGCCGACGACGGCTCGGATATCCCCAAGGCCCCCACCGCCGAACTCGGCCGGCGACCCACGACTTCGGAG
>CADCTP010000050.1 GCA_902805565.1 uncultured Mycobacteriales bacterium | reverse complement strand
CGGCTGCTGCGGGCCGAGGTGGCCGCCACCGCGCCGCCGCCGGCCGCCGCCGCCGCGGCCTGGGTGCCGCTGCCCGCCGCGGACCCCGCACCGGCCCTGCCGGTGCCGCCGCGGCCGGTGGACCCGGACCGGGAGCCCGCCGTGCTGCTGCGGATCTTCGGCGAGCCGGCCGTGGACGGGACCGACCGGCTGCCGCCGGGCACGCCGCTCGCCCTGGAGATCGCCGGTTACCTGGCCCTCGCCGGTGCGGTGACGCCGCGGGCGCTGGCCGCCTCGGTCTGGCCGTACGGGGTGACCGTGGCCGAGCGGGACGCCACCCTGGCCCGGGTCGGCGACTGGCTGGGCACCGACGCGGCCGGGCAGCCCCGGCTGCGGCTGGGCGAGGACGGGCGGCTGCGGCTGTCGGAGGACGTGCAGCTGGACTGGCACCTCTTCCTCGCGCTGGCCACCCGGGCACGGGACGAGGACGTGCTGCGGGCGCTGGAGCTGGCCCGCGGGCCGCTGGTCGAGCCGCACCTGCCGCGGCGCTACACCTGGATCGCCCGCGACCCGGTCACCCGGGAGCTGCCGGCGGTCGTGGTGGACGTCGCCCACCGGGCCGCCGCGGCCTACCTGGCCACCGGCCGGCTGGACGGGGCGATCGCCGCGGCCCGGGCCGGGCTCCGGGTGGAGCCGGGCTCCGGGCTGCTGTGGGAGGACCTGGTCGCCGCCGTACGGCAGCGCGACGGCGAGGCCGCCGCCCAGCGCACCCTGGCCGACCGCGCCACCGCCCTCGGCACCCCCACCGCCGCCTGACCGCCCCCGGCGGCGTCGGCCGGTCTCTCCACCCGCGTCGGAGCCCACCGGGTGGCTCTCGGACGCGTCGGAGCGACCTCGAACGCCTCAGAGCCCGGCGGCCTCGGCCGGGAGGAGCCGGCGGGTGGCCTCGGACGCGACGCAGCGGCGGGCGCCTCGGCCGCGTCGGAGCCCGCCGGTCCGGCGGCCGGCGGGCCCCGCGGCGGTTACCGGGGCGGGCGGGTCATGGCGAGGACGTCCAGGACCCGGTCCAGCTCCTCCTCGCTGATCTTGCCGTCGGCCACGTACCCGCGCTCGATCACGACCTGGCGGATCGTCTTGCGCTCGGCCAGCGACTGCTTGGCCACCTTGGCCGCCTCGTCGTAGCCGATGAAGCGGTTGAGCGGGGTGACCACCGACGGCGAGGACTCGGCCAGCTCGCGGGCCCGCTCGACGTTCGCGGTGATGCCGTCGACGCAGCGCGCGGCCAGCAGCGTGGCGGAGTTGGACAGCAGCCGGATCGACTCCAGCACGTTGCGGGCGAGCACGGGCAGCATCACGTTGAGCTCGAAGTTGCCGGCCGCCCCCGCGTACGTCACGGTCGCGTCGTTGCCGATGACCTGGGCGCAGACCATCTGCACGGCCTCCGGGATGACCGGGTTGACCTTGCCCGGCATGATCGACGAACCCGGCTGCAGGTCCGGCAGCGCGATCTCGCCGAGGCCGGTGCGCGGGCCGGAGCCCATCCAGCGCAGGTCGTTGGTGATCTTGATCAGCCCGACCGCGATCGTGCGGAGCTGGCCGGAGGTCTCCACCAGCGCGTCCCGGGCGCCCTGCGCCTCGAAGTGGTCGCGGGCCTCGGTCAGCGGCAGGCCGGTCTCCTCGGCGATCAGGCCGATCACCGCGGCGGCGAAGCCGGCCGGCGCGTTGATGCCGGTGCCGACCGCGGTCCCGCCGAGCGGCAGCTCGGCCAGCCGGGCCAGCGACGACTCCAGCCGCTCGATCCCGTACGCCACCTGGGCGGCGTAGCCCGCGAACTCCTGGCCGAGGGTCACCGGGGTGGCGTCCATCAGGTGCGTGCGCCCGGACTTGACCACCTCGGCGAACTCGCCGGACTTCGCGGTCAGCGAGCCGTGCAGCACCCGCAGGGCCGGCACCAGGTCGTTGACCACGGCGTTCGTCGCGGCGACGTGGATCGCCGACGGGAACTGGTCGTTGCTGGACAGCGGGTCGTTGACGTCGTCGTTCGGGTGCACCGGGGTGCCGTCGAGCTTCTCCGACGCCAGCGTCGCGATGACCTCGTTGGCGTTCATGTTGGAGGAGGTGCCGGAGCCGGTCTGGAACACGTCGATCGGGAACTCGGCGTCCCAGTCGCCGCGGGCGACCTCCAGCGCGGCGGCGGTGATCGCCGCCGCCTTGTCCGGGTCGAGCAGCCCGCGCTCAGCCCGGACCCTGGCCCCGAAGCCCTTGATCAGGGCCAGCCCGCGGATCAGCTCCCGCTCGATCGGCTGCCCGGAGATCGGGAAGTTCTCGACGGCGCGCTGGGTCTGCGCCCGCCACTTGGCCCGGGCCGGCACCCGTACCTCACCCATCGAGTCGTGCTCGATCCGGAAGTCCTCGCTGCTCACGTGCGGCCCCTTCGACGCTGACGTGGACCGATCCTAGGCAGCCCCACCGTCCCGGCGGCAGTGAGTCCTGCCACGCCGACCCGGGAGAAGGTCCCGGCTCCACCGGGACATTCCGGCGCCGGCCGGGACACCGCCCCCGGTACCGTCCTTTCCGTGGAGATCGAACCGCGGGCACCGGGCCCGCTCACCGACACCGAGCGCGAGGCGGCCGCCGAGCGGCTCGCCGACGCGGCCGGTGCCGGCCGGCTGACGCTGGAGGAGTTCAGCGACCGGGTCGGCGTGGTGTGGGGCACCGACGACCGGACCGCGCTGGACCGCGCCACCGCCGGGATCGAGCTGCCACCACCGGTCGGCTCCACCCGGACGGTCTCCACCGTGGTCTGCGTGCTGGGCGACCAGCGGCGCACCGGCCGCTGGCGGCTGCCGGCCCGGGTCCGCGGCTGGACGCTCATGGGGGACATCCACCTGGATCTGCGCGCGGTGGTCTGCTCCGAGCCCGAGGTGGAGATCGTCGTCTGGACGCTCATGGGCGACCTGAAGATCGTCGTGCCGGACGGCGTCGAGGTGGAGCTCACCGGGTTCGACCTGATGGGCGACCGCGAGCTGCGGCTGGCGCCGGCCCGCCGGGTGCCCGGCACTCCACTGATCCACGTGAAGGCCTGCACGGTGATGGGCGACGTGAAGATCCGATCCTCCGGGGTCGAGGAGTCGGAGCCGGGCTGGCGCCGCTGGCTGCACGGGCACAAATAGTTGGCCGGCCCCCGTCGGAGCGGCGCCCGCCCGGGCGACGTACGGGTGTGAGCGATCTGCTGGAGCTGTACGACGAGGCGCTCCCGCAGGTGTACGGCTACCTGCTGTCCCGGTGCGGCGAGCGGGCGCTGGCCGAGGACCTGACCGCGGAGACGTTCCTGGCCGCGGTCCGGGCCGAAGCCGAGGTCAGCGTCCCGTGGCTGATCGGGGTCGCCCGGCACAAGCTGGTCGACCACTGGCGCCGGCAGTCCCGCGAGGAGCGGAGCCTGGCGCTGGTGGAGCCGGCCATCGAGCCGCCGTGGGAGGACTGCGTGCTCGACGCGGTCACCGCCCACGAGGTGCTCGGCCGGCTCGGCCCGCACCACCGCACCGCGCTCACGCTGCGCTACCTGGACGGGCTGCCCGTCCCCGAGGTGGCGCGGCTGCTCGACCGGACCCTGCACGCCACCGAGGCACTGCTGGTCCGGGCCCGTGCGGCATTCCGCCGTGCGTACGACACGCCGGGGACGGAGGTCGAGCAGTGACCGACCCGTTCGGCGCCCTGCGGGCGCCGGTCGTCCCGACCGACCCGGACCCCGACTTCGCGGCCACGCTGCGCGCCCGGCTGGAGCGCGCGCTGGCCCTGCCCCGAGGAGTCACCATGACCGACATCGCCACCGAGTCCGCCCCGCTCACCGAGTCCACCGCAGCCACCCGGCCCGCCGCCGGGACCGAGCAGGCCCCGGCCGGGACCGGCCGGCCCGCGACCGATCTCGCCGCCCGGGTGGGAGCCGCGGTCCCCTACCTCGCCGTGCCCGCCGGCCAGGGCCGCCGGGCCCTCGACTGGTACGTCGAAGCCCTCGGCGCCACGCTCGTCGGCGAGCCGGTCATCATGCCCGACGGCGTCCTCGGCCACGCCGAGTTGGACCTGGCCGGCGGCCTGCTGTACGTGGCCGAGGAGTTCCCCGAGTACGGCGTGATCGCGCCACCGCCGGCCGGCACGCCGGTCACCCTGGTGCTGACCGTGCCGGACTCCGCCGAGAGCCTGCGGCGGGCGATGGATCGCGGCGCGACGATGCCGCGGGGGATGTCCGACGACTACGGCGTGCGGACCGCGACGATCCTGGACCCGTTCGGGCACCGGTGGCTGCTGCAGACCCCGCTGGACCGGCTGCCGGTGTCCGAGCAGCCGGGTGACGTCGGCTACGCCTGGCTGTCGGCGCCGGACCCCGACCGGGCCGCCGCCTTCTACGCCGCCGTCCTCGGCTGGACCTACACCCCGGGCCACGTGCCGGGTGGTCGCAACGTCACCGGTCAGTCGATCCCGCTGGGCATCGGGCCCGGGGAGCCCGGCTTCCACCTCAGCTACGCGGTCGCCGACGTCGCCGCGGCCGTGGACCGGGTCCGCGCGGCCGGCGGCACGGCGACCGACCCACGCCAGAGCCCGTACGGTCCGGCCGCGGACGGCGTGGACGACCAGGGCGTCGCCTTCTCGCTGCACCGGGCCGGCGCCGCGCCGCGCTCGCCGGCCAACGGCGCCCGCCCGGGCGACCTGTCCTACCTCACCCTGGAGGTCGTCGACTCGACCCGGACCCGGGCGTTCTACGGCTCGGTGCTCGGCTGGTCGTTCGAGGCGGGCGGGATGGCCGACGGGTGGGCGGCCCGGGGGGTGGCCCCGATGACCGGGCTGCACGGTGGAAACGCGGTGTACGCCGCCGTACCCATGTGGAAGGTTGACGACGTCCCGGCGGCGGTCGAGCGGGTCCGGGCCGCCGGCGGCACCGCCACCGAGCCCACCCGCATGCCGTACGGGACGACCGCGGAGTGCACCGACGACCAGGGCCTCCGCTTCTACCTGGGTGACTCGTGAGGGATCCGGTGTGAGCTACGACGACGTCGAGGACGCACGGCTCTACGACGTGCAGAACCCGTGGGGGCCCGGCGACGAGTTCTACCGGTCGCTGGTGCCACCGGACGGCGACGTGCTCGACGTCGGCTGCGGCACCGGGAGGCTGCTCACGCGGCTGCGGGAGGACGGCTCCCGGGGCCGGCTCGTCGGGCTCGACCCGGGCGCCGGCATGCTGGCCGTCGCCCGGGAGACGCCGGGCATCGAGTGGGTGCGCGGCCACCTCCGGCCGGGCGCGTACGACGCCGAGTTCGACCTGGTCACCATGACCGGGCACGCCTTCCAGGAGCTGCGTACCGACGCCGAGGTGGACGGCGTCCTGCGGGGGATGCGGGACGCCGTCCGGCCCGGCGGCCGGATCGCCTTCGAGACCCGCGACCCGGCCGCCCGGGAGTGGGAGCGGTGGCACGGCGCGTCCTTCGAGGTGCCGTACGACGGCGCCGCGGTGCGGATCTCCTACGAGGTGCACTCGGTCGACGGCGAGCTGGTGAGCTTCACCGAGACCACCGACGGCGGCCGCTGGCACCGGCAGGCCGACCCGGCCACCCTGCGCTTCCTGGCAGCGGACGCGCTGGACCGGCACCTGGCCGGCGCCGGCCTCCGGGTCGTGGCGCGGTACGGCGACTGGGACCGGAGCCCGACCGGTCCCGAGATCATCACCGTCGCGGCCCGGTCAGCCTGACAGCCCGGTGCCCGGCCGGTCGAAGTCGATGGACGAGTACGCCCGGAGCTTGGTCAGCGAGTGCCAGCTGTCCACCATCCGGATCGTGCCGCTCTTGCCCCGCATGACGATCGACTGGGTCTGGGCGCCGCCGGCCCGGTAGCGGACCCCGCGCATCAGCTCGCCGTCGGTCACCCCGGTCGCCGCGAAGTAGACGTTGTCCGTGGTGACCAGGTCGTTGGTGTGCAGCACCCGGTCCAGGTCGTGCCCGGCGTCCAGGGCCTTGCGCCGCTCGGCCTCGTCCCGCGGCCAGAGCTTGCCCTGCAGCACCCCGCCCATGCAGGTCAGCGCGCAGGCGGCGATGATCCCCTCCGGGGTGCCGCCGATGCCCAGCAGCAGGTCGACCCCGGTGCCGTCCCGGGCGGCCATGATCGCGCCGGCCACGTCCCCGTCGCTGATGAACTTGATCCGTGCGCCGGCCTCCCGCACCTGCCGGACCAGGTCGTCGTGCCGCGGCCGGTCCAGGATGCAGACGGTCACGTCCTCGACCGAGTCGCCCTTGGCCTTGGCCACCCGGGCGATGTTCACGGCCGGCGGCGCGGTGACGTCGACGACGTCGGCCGCCTCCGGGCCGGTGGCCAGCTTCTCCATGTAGAAGACGGCCGACGGGTCGTACATGGTGCCCCGCTCGGCCACCGCCAGCACGGCCACCGCGTTCGGCATCCCCTTGGCCATCAGCGTGGTGCCGTCCACCGGGTCCACGGCGACGTCGCACTCCGGGCCGAGCCCGTCGCCGACCTCCTCGCCGTTGTAGAGCATCGGCGCCTCGTCCTTCTCGCCCTCGCCGATGACCACGATCCCGCGCATGGACACGGTGCCGATCAGGGTGCGCATGGCGTCCACCGCCGCGCCGTCCCCACCGTTCTTGTCGCCGCGGCCGACCCAGCGGCCGGCCGCCATCGCCGCCGCCTCGGTGACCCGCACCAGCTCCAGGGCCAGGTTGCGGTCCGGCGCCTCCCGGTGGACTGCGAGCTCGGGCGGGACATCGGTCACGGCGGCCTCCGGGGTGCGCACTGGGGGAACCCAGATGTCCGGGCATCCTCCCAGACGGCGGGGTCGGCCGGGCACCGGTGACAATGGGACGGTGAGCACCTCGACGGACCATGGACCCGGGCGTACGTTCTCCGGTCTGCTGCGCGCGCTCGTGCCGGCCTTGGTGGTCCTGCTGTTGATCGTCTGGTGGCAGCGCGGGGAGGCCGTGCCGGTGCCGACCGCCGACGCCGCGTCCCAGGCCGCGTACGCGCAGCGGATCTCGCCGGTGCCGCTGCCCGCCCCGGGCGGGCTGCCCGCGGAGTGGCGGGCGACCAGCGCGCACGTCGACGCCCCGTCGGGGGAGAAGCGGTCGCCGGTGACGCTGACGATCGGCTACCTGACCGGCGAGGACCGGTACGCCGAGGTGGCGATCGGGGACCGGACGGAGTCGGCGCTGCTGCGGGCGACCGCGCCCGCGGCGGTGGAGGAGGGGACGGTGGCGGTCGGGTCGGCGACCTGGAAGCGCTACACGTCCGACCGGGACGAGCCGCTGCTGCTGGCGACCGTGGGGAAGGCGGCGGTGCTGGTGACCGGGGACGCGTCGGTCGAGGACCTGGTCCGGCTGGCCGGGTCGGTGCGCTGAGCGGGTCCTGCCGTCGCCCGGCCGCCGGCCGGCACGACCCGGGCCGGGTCCTGCCGAGCCGGCCGGTTGGGGCCGGGTCGAACCGGCCGGTCGGGGCCGGGTCGAACGGGCCGGTCCGGGCTGACCGGGCGTGGGCCTACCGGGTCACTCCGTCGGTTCGGCCAGGGCGGCGTCGAGGCGGCGCCGGGCGCCGTCCAGCCACTGGGCGCACACGTCGGCCAGCTCCTCGCCGCGCTCCCACAGGGCGAGCGACTCCTCCAGGCTGAGCCCGCCGGCCTCCAGCCGCCGCACGACCTCGGCCAGCTCCTCCCGCGCCTGCTCGTAGCCCACCGACTCCGTCACGGGCGACGACGCTACTCGGTCGCCGCCGACCCCACCCCGGCCGACTCCCCGGCCGACCCCGCCGAGCGGGCGGCCCCGGCCGACCCCGCCGAACGGGCCGACCCGGCCGATCCCGCCGAACGGGCCGACCCGGCCGACCCCGCCGCGCCGGCCGGCCCCACCGATCCCCCCGCCACCGCGTCCCCGGCCACCGCGCCCAGGGTCCCGCCGGCCAGCCGCAGCCGCAGGGCGGTGCCGGCCGGCGTCCCGGCCGGGTCCCGGACGACCGTCCCGTCCGCCCGCTGCACCACCGCGTACCCGCGTTGCAGGGTCGCCGCCGGCGACAGCGCCGCCACCTGGGCCCGGGAGTGGGCCAGCGCGGCCTCGGCCGCGTCCAGCCGGGTCGTCACGCAGCGCCGGGCCCGGGACCGCAGGGCGTCGACCGTGGAGACCTCGACCTGCAGCGCGTGGGTGACGATCCGCCGCCCGGTCCGCCGCCAGGACTCCAGCTCGGCCAGCGACCGGTCCACCCGGTTGCCGAGCACCCGCCGCCCGCGCTGCCGCAGCTGCTCGATCCGGGCCAGCTCCTCGGCCACGTCCGGCACCACCCGCTTGCCGGCGTCCGTCGGCGTCGAGCAGCGCACGTCGGCGACCAGGTCGAGCAGCGGCGAGTCCGGCTCGTGCCCGATCGCGCTCACCACCGGGGTGCGCAGCGCGGCCACCGCCCGGATCAGCGCCTCGTCGCTGAACGGCAGCAGGTCCTCCACCGACCCGCCGCCGCGGGCGATGACGATGACGTCGACGGACCGGTCGTGGTCCAGGCGGTGCAGCGCGTCGACGATCGCCGGCACCGCGGTCACCCCCTGCACCGGCACCGCCTCGACCCGGAACGACACCGCCGGCCACCGCCGCCGGGCGTTCTCCAGCACGTCCCGCTCGGCCGCCGACGCCCGCCCGGTCACCAGCCCCACCTTGCCGGGCAGGAACGGCAGCGGGCGCTTGCGCTCCGGCGCGAACAGGCCCTCGGCGTGCAGGATCCGGCGCAGCCGCTCCAGCCGGGCCAGCAGCTCGCCGATGCCGACCGGGCGCACCTCGGTGGCCCGCAGGGTCAGGGTGCCGCGGCCGACGTAGTAGTCCGGCCGGGCCCGTACGACCACCCGGGCGCCCTCGGCCAGGGCGATGCCCTCCAGCACGTCGCCGCGGCAGGTCACCGACACCGACACGTCGGCCGCCGGGTCGCGCAGGGTGAGGAACGCGGTGGCGCTGCCCCGCCGGTTGACCTGCGTGACCTGCCCCTCGACCCACACCTCGCCCAGCCGGGACACCCACTCGGCGATCTTCATCGCCACCGTACGGACCGGCCACGGCGTCTCCGGCCCGGTCGGGTTGGTCACGGCGAGGAGCGCAGCGTCGTCAGCCGGTTCTCCAGCATGGTCAGGTACGGCGGCCGCGCGGCGTGCGCGCGCTCGTAGCCGACCAGGGCCTCGACCTGCTCGGCGGTCAGCCGGCGCAGCCGCCCGCGCAGCTGCGGGATGGACAGGTCGTCGTAGCCGGGGATCGGCGGCTCGACGGCCAGGTAGCCGTCCAGCGCCTCGGCGGTCTCCTCGGCGTCGAGGACGGCGTCCAGGACCGCGTCGGCGGGCAGGTCGGTGCCGGGCTCGGTGCCGGACCCGGCCGGCCGGGCGGCGGAGCCGTTCAGCGACACGGTGTCCAGGTTGCCGGCGTCGGCCTCGCTGAGCTCCGGCATGCCGGCGAACTCCGGCTCGACGTCGACGGCGATGAGCACATCCGGATCCACGTCCGGGTCGAGGAGCTGGTCGACCTCCGCGGCCACCGGGTCCGGCGCCGCGTCGAACGCCGACCGCGGCCGGCCCGGCGCGGGCTCCTCGTCGTCGAAGCGCGCCCAGGGCGCGTCCTCCTGCTGGCCGCGCAGCTGCCCCAGCACCTCGTCGCCCTTGGCGACCAGGCCGGCGTACGTCTGCTGCGCCTTGAGGGAGGCCTGCAGTGCCGTGCTCACCGCGAGCACGGGCAGGCCGATGACCTGCTGCGGGACCTTGCGGGCGGTGTCGATGGCCAGCGCGGCCAGCCCGGCGGCGGCGCGCAGCGGGGGCGGGATCGGCGTGCTCATGACAACAGCCTGCCCCACTCGGGGCGCAGACGCCCACACACCCCCGCACGTACGATCGATGCATGACCCCGAGCGACTCCGGCAAGGTCCTGCTCGCCACCCCGCGCGGCTACTGCGCGGGCGTCGACCGGGCGGTTCAGACGGTCGAGCGCACGCTGGAGCTGCAGGGCGCCCCGGTGTACGTGCGGAAGCAGATCGTGCACAACCTGCACGTCGTCCGCGCGCTGGAGGCCCGGGGCGCGATCTTCGTCGAGGAGACCGACGAGGTGCCCGAGGGCGCCACCGTGGTCTTCTCCGCGCACGGGGTCGCCCCGGTGGTGCACCAGGAGGCGGCCGCCCGCGGCCTGACCACCATCGACGCGACCTGCCCGCTGGTCACCAAGGTGCACAACGAGGCCAAGCGGTTCGCCCGCGAGGGCTACGAGATCCTCCTGATCGGTCACGAGGGGCACGAGGAGGTCGTCGGCACCGCCGGCGAGGCCCCGGAGGTGACCGTCCTGGTCGACGGGCCCGAGCATGCCGCGACCGTGCAGGTCAAGGACCCGGACAAGGTCGTCTGGCTGTCCCAGACCACGCTGTCGGTGGACGAGACGCTGGAGACGGTGGCCGCCCTGGGCACCCGCTTCCCCGGGCTGCACTCGCCGCCGAGCGACGACATCTGCTACGCGACGCAGAACCGGCAGGCCGCGGTGAAGGTGATCAGCCCGCGGGTCGAGCTGTTCCTGGTCGTCGGGTCGGCCAACTCGTCGAACTCGGTGCGGATGGTCGAGGTCGCCCTGGACCACGGCGCGAACGACGCCCACCTGGTCGAGGACGCCAGCGCGATCGACGAGGCGTGGCTGGCCGGCGTGCGCACCGTCGGCCTGTCCAGCGGCGCGTCGGTGCCGGAGATCCTGGTCACCGACGTGCTGGCCTGGCTGGCCGAGCGCGGGTACGGCGAGGTCGAGGAGGTCACCGCGGCCGAGGAGAAGCAATCCTTCGCCCTGCCGCGGGAGCTGCGCCGGATGGAGACGGGCAAGGTCTGAGCACCAGCGGCCGGCCGACCCGGCTCAGCCGGCGACCGGCGCCGGCGTCCAGCCCGGGTGCCGGAAGGCGTACCCGAGGCGGTCCCGCCAGCGGGTCGCCGACCGCATGTCCCGGGCCAGCCCGGCGAACGAGCCGAACGCGACCCGCACCGGGTTGTACGTGGTGATGTTCGTGGTCAGGCCGTACACGACCTTCTCGGTCTCCGGCGCGAAGCTGCGGAACAGCCGGTCCCACACGATGAGGATGCCGCCGTAGTTGCGGTCCAGGTAGGTCTGGTTGGACGCGTGGTGCACCCGGTGGTGCGACGGCGTGTTGAACACCCACTCCACCGGCCGCCAGAGCCTGTCGACCCGCTCGGTGTGCAGGAAGAACTGGTAGACCAGGCTGATCGCCTGCTGGGTCAGGATCGCCCACGGCGGGAAGCCGAGCAGCGCCAGCGGCAGCCAGAACGGCATCGACGTCATCGGCGTCCAGCTCTGCCGCAGCGCCGTGGAGAGGTTGTAGTACTGGCTGGAGTGGTGGACGACGTGGCTCGCCCACAGCACCCGCACCTCGTGGTGCAGCCGGTGGAACCAGTAGTACGCCAGGTCATCGGCCACGAACAGCAGCCCCCACGCCCACCAGGTGTCCATCGGCAGCTGCCACGGCGAGAGCTGGTGGACGCCGGCCGAGATGACCAGCACCACCAGCTTCCACGGCACCCCGACGATCAGGCTGCCCATCCCCATGCTCAGGCTGGTGGTGGTGTCGCGCAGCTCGTAGCCGCGCTCGCCGTCGCCCGGCAGGAACCGGTACGACAGGATCTCCAGGACCAGCAGCCCCACGAAGACCGGGATCGCGTACGCGATCGCACCGACCATGTCAGCACCTCCCGTCCACGGCCGCGACGCCGCGGCCGAGCAGTTGCCAGGCCCGCTCCCGGGCCCCGTCCGCGTCGCCGGACTCGATCGCCACGGCCAGCCGCAGGTACCCCGGCACGTCGAGCAGCTCGGCGGTCCGCCGGGACGGCGGCACCGGGGCGACCGCCAGCGCGTGCCCGACCAGGCTGTTGAAGGACAGCAGGTACGCGACGTTGCGGGAGCCGAGCACGATCGCCCGCCACAGCTCGACGTTCGCCGCCGCCAGCACGTCCAGGTCGGCGCCGATGCCGGCGTAGTCCTCGGCCAGCGCGCGGACGGCCGCCCGGGCGGCCGCGTCGCCGCGCTCGGCGCACAGCCGGGCGGCGTCGGCGCCGATCACCGCCCGCATCTCCAGCATGTCCCGGGTCAGCGTGGCCACGGCCAGCGGGTCCGGGGAGCCGGCCAGCTGGGCGGCGATGTCCAGGCCGGCGCTGCGCCGCCAGTCCTCGACCCTCGTGTCCGTGCCCTGCGCGACCCGTACCAGCCGGGCCTGGGCGAGCCGGCCGACGGCCTCCCGGACCGCCTGCCGGTTGACCCCGAACCGCGCCGCCAGCTCCCGCTCGGCCGGCAGCGCCGCCGCGGGCGCCAGCTCCCCGGAGAGGATGGCGTCGCGCAGCCGGACGAAGACCTGGTCGGCGACTGACTCCCGCCGCACCTGTGCAAACGTCACGCCGGGAGCATCGACCCTGGCAGGTCAGCTGGTCAAGTGGTCAGACCAGTTGCGCCGGCCGGTCCACCGCCAGCGAGGGCAGCGAGTGCCAGCTGACCGGCAGGTCCCGCATGACCAGCGCGCCGTCCAGCCGGGCGCTGCCGGGCGGGAACAGCGCCGGGTCGGCGAAGAACGTCGACTCCGCCCGCCGCACCACCGCCGCGCGTACCGACCAGTCCTCGGTCCGCAGCTCCAGTCCGTCCAGCCGGTGCCGGTCCCGGGTCGCCGACCAGCCCGCCGAGCCGGCCCGGAAGAACTCCGAGGCCTCGGCCAGGCCGCCGAACAGCGCGCTGCCCGGCCAGTCGTCGGTCACCGTCAGCGCCACGTCGACCGAGCCGGTGGCGCACGCGAACGCCACCCGCAGGTCGTCGCCGTCCTCCCGCACCGTGAACCGGGCGTGCCCGTGCACCCCCGGGAACAGCCGACCGCCGAGCCAGACCGTCGGCCGGGACGCGGAGTGCCGGCGCGGGATGAAGACGCCGGTCCGGTCGCCGTGCCGGACCGCGATCCGGTGCGCCGCGTTCTCGGTCCGGATTCCGACCGCGCCGGGCAGCCCGGCCGGGCGCAGCCGACCGAGCCGGATCAGGCACACCCCGGCCACCGCCGAGCCCCCGGCCAGCACCGGCTCCAGCGGCGGCGGCAGCAGCCGGGCCACGACCTCCGGGTCCACCGCGTAGTTCAGCAGCACGCGCCGCTCGACCACACCCGCCAGCACCGGGATCCGCATGACCCCAGTAGACGCCCCGCGCCTTACCCTGCTCAGCTCCGGCGTCGACACCTCCGGCGCTGTCGGGCGACGCGTCGACCTCGAGGCCCCAGGTACTTTGGGCCACCGGGGCCGGGCGCCCCGCCCGGTCTGCGTCGTGCAGGGCGGAGTCGACACGCCGTCGGATCGCCTTGGAAGGAGTGCAGATGAGGCACGCGGGCTCCTTCGGACCAGTCCATGTCGGCACGCCGTGACCCGGGCGGCTGACGGACCCGAACGCGACGTCGAACGACGAGACGGCCGGGGGCTACCGGTCCTGCTGAAGGCATGCCTCAACGGAGCACGCCTCCCGCCGGAGCACCCCGCGCTGCCGATCACGCCACGGCAGTTGGCTGCTGACGCCGCCGCGTGCCGCGCCGCAGACGCATCGGCCGTCCATCTGCATGTCAAAGACCAGGAGGGGAAGGACACGCTGGACGGCAGCGCCCTCGCGAGGACGCTGGACGCCGTGCGCGAGGCATCACCGGGCCTGCCGATCGGTATCACGACAGGGGCGTGGGCCGTGTCCGATCCGGACGAGCGGACGGGCCTCATCCGAAGCTGGACCAGCCTGCCGGACTTCGCCTCGGTGAACTGGCACGAGGACGGCGCCGAGGACGTCGCTGGAGCACTGCTCAGCCGCGGCATCGACGTGGAAGCCGGGCTCTGGCACCAGGACGCCGTCGCGCTGTGGCTCGAGTCCGGCCACCGGCAGCAGTGCCTCCGGGTCTTGATCGAGCTGCCGGACGGACTCGACAGCGACGGCACCGCCCGTGAAGCCAGGAAGATGCTCACGGCCGTGCACAGCAGCGGCAACGTGCTCCCGGTGCTCCTGCACGGTGAGGGCACCAGTGCCTGGCCGGCACTGCGGATGGCGGCAGCGGCCGGACTGGCCACCCGGATCGGACTGGAGGACGTCCTCCACCTCCCCGACGGATCCCCAGCGCCTGACAACCTCTCCCTGGTGCACGCAGCCCGCGAGATCATCGCCCGGTCGGCCACCCCGCACGCGGGCGTTGACACCTGAGTGGCCGCGCCTGCGCGCCCGTACCTGGGGCGACGGACCACGACGCGTGTGCGACCTCCCGGCATCCTTGCGTGCGCGCACCGGGCGGCGCGCTCGTAGCCCTCGACCACACCGTCGCCACCGCGCTGCAGCAGCCGCGGCACCTGGGCGGGCACCGCCGCTACCTCGACGAGCTGCTCGAGCGACTCGACGTCCGCCACCGCGTTCTCCTGGTCGGGCACGACCGGGGCGGCGTGCTCGCGGTCGACCGGGCGCGCCGGCACCCGACGGCCGTGCGTGGCCTGGCGTACATGGAGACCCTGGCCGCGCCGGTGACTGCCCACGGACCCAACGCGGCCAACTGGATCGACGGCTTGCCGTGAGCGCCGCGCGCCGTTGCTCCGGGCCCGGAGACCCTCAGGCGCCGCGGGTGGTGCTGCGGAGGACGACCTCCCACGGCGGCTCGGGCCGTGGCAGCTCCGTGATGCCGAGCGCTGCCTGAGCACATGCCACTCCTTGTGCCCGGAGGTCCTGGCGCACCGTCGTCAGGCCGGCGGGGGCTGCGGCGACCGTGTCGTCCCAACCGGTCACCGCCAGCGCATCCGGCACCGAACGACCAGCGGCAGCCGACGCCTGCAGCGCTCCCAGCGCGAGCTCGTCACTCATGGCCGCGACCGTGTCGACCCCCACGTCGGTCGCGAGCAACGCCGAGACAGCCGACTCTCCTCCCGGTCCGGCGTTGACCGCGCAGACCGCCACCTGGACCTGCGACCACGACCCGCCGGTCTCCTCCCACGCGTCCCGGAAGCCGGCCAGCCGGTTGCGGGTCACCGGGAAGGTGGCCGAGCCCGCATCAGGGCCGACCACGACCCCCTGCTGGCGGCTCCGGTCCAGGGGGAAGCTGAGCACTGCCGGGCGCTCGGCGCCACGGAAAGCCAGGAGGCCGATCGCCCGAGCCGCCGCGCGGTCGTCGATGGAGAGGGTCGCCAGCCCGGCCCGCGCGGTTCCGCCGTGCACGATTGAGCGGTGTCCGGTCGCCAGCACGGCGTCCAGGACCGGGTCGTCGTCAGCGGTGGTCCACACCACGAAGCCGTCCACGGCCGACTGCTGCACCCTGACTGCGTCCTCCGCTCCGCCTGTCACGGGGACGAGGACCAATCCGACCCCGGCGTCGGCGCACACCTGCGCCACGCCGGCGAGGAAGCGAGCCGCCTGCGGGTCCTCGAAGGCGTAGGTGAGGTGCTCGCCGAGCACGACGCCGAGATTGCCCGCGCTCCCCCTGCGCAGCGAGCGCGCCCCCGGGTGCGGTCCCGGATAGCCGAGCTGTTCAGCTGCCCGGCGCACCTTCGCGGCCGCGTCAGCGGACACACGCGCCGGCTGCCCGAAGGCGTAGGACACGGTCATGACGGAGACGCCGGCCGCCCGGGCGACATCAGCCATCGAGGGACGCCGACCGCCTGCCATGGCCGAAGCGTACGGAAGCAACGGCAGGTCTCCTCTTGTGTATCGTTACAAACGATGTCCCGCCTCCGCTCGCCAGCCGCTTCTGCGTACCTGGGCTTCGCCGTCTTTGGCGCCCTCTGGGGAACCTGGGGAGCGTCGATACCGGCGATCCGCGATCAAGCGCACGTCAGCGACGGACAGCTGGGCACTGCGCTGCTGTTCGTCGGCGCGGGAGCACTGCCCGCCATGCTCGTCGCCGGCCGTGCCGTCGACCGGCACGGCCGGCGCCTCACGGGCGCCCTGCTCGCGACCCTCGGTGCCGCTGGCCTGCTCGCTGCCAGCGCCTCCCGGGACCTGCTCTCGCTCGCGCTGTCGCTCGCGGTGCTCGGCGCCTGCTCCGGCGCTGCCGATGTCGCCATCAATGCGGCGGCGGCCGACGCGCAGCAGCGCACGGGCCGTCCCGTCATCAGCCGTGCGCACGCCGTGTTCTCCGCCGGCGTCGTCGCCTCCAGCCTGACGGCCGGCGTGCTGCGCGCCATCGGCGCGCCGACGGTGACCGGCTTCGTCGTGCTCGCAGTCGCAGCCGCCGCGTCAGGCGCAACGCTCGCCCGGCGAACAACGGAGCGGCCGTCGGGTCCTGTCACCGACCCCGACGTGATCGTCCGCAGGAGCGCAGCGGGACTCGGCTTCTCGCGGCCGCTGCTCGCGCTCGGTGCGCTGGGCGCCCTCGGCTTCGCCGTGGAGAACGGGCACCAGAGTTGGAGCTCCCTCTACCTCCGCGACGTGCTGGACGCAGGTCCCCTGGCCGCCGCATCCGGCCCGGCGGTCTTCGCCGCCGCCGTCGCGGTGACACGAGTCGCGACGGCCTCCGCCAGCCTCCGGCATCCGGTGGCGCTCGTCGCCGCAGGTTCGGTGACAGCCGGCTTGGGGACGCTTGTGGTGGGGCTGGCGCCGTCGTTCGCCGTGGCCCTGGTTGGGCTGTCCACGGCTGCCGCCGGCACGGCTGTGCTCTTCCCGGCGCTGCTGAGCGTCCTCGCTGCCCGTGTGCCCCATCGCCAGCGAGGAGCCGCGACGTCTGTCGTGACCGCTGTCGCCTACCTCGGGTTCCTGGCCGGCCCGGCGTACGTCGGCGGATGGGCCGCTGCGGTGGGCCTGCCGGGAGCCGTTCTCGCACTGGCAGCGCTCACCGCGGTCTTGCTGGTGACCGGGCTGGTGGTCCTGCCTCGGCTGCATCTGGGGTCACAACCGGTACCTCCCCTGAGCCCAGCAGCCTCCGTTGAGGCTGCTGCCGCACCGGCCCACGGTCACACCGGCGGCGCCGCGCGGTCCGACCCTGGCGCTCGAGCACCCGAGGCCCAGCGCGCACAAGTGGACTCATCGCCGCCGGCTACGACGTGGTGACCGTCCAGCGGGCCCTCGGTCACGCCAGGGCGACAACGACGCTGACCACCTACTTGCGGACCGTGTGCGGACCAACTGACCTCCGCAGGCCCCTGGCCTGCGATTGAGACTGCTCTACACGTTGAAGCGGAACGAGTCGGGCTGGCCTGCGACCTGCGAGTCCGGCCGATGCACGCCTGATGCGAGGGCTCGTACCCCTGGTCGGCTGCCGTCGTGATGGGGTGCCGGTGGGCGTCCTGACGAACGACTGACGAACGGCTCAGGCGCCCACGACTGCAATCCTGCGAGTAGCCGAGACGATCGGCGGTGCCGCTCCGCTCAGGGCTTGCTGGAGGCGAGCAGGCCGGTCCGGGTCAGGTAGTCCGCCACGTCGACCAGCTTGATGTTCGTGGCTTGGCTGGCGACGACGAGCAGCTGAAACGCCTCGTGAGCGCTGATCTTGTAGCGCTCCATGAGGATGCCCTTGGCCTGGCCGATGAGGTCGCGCGAGTTGACTGCGGTCCGTAGCTGTTCCTGGTCCTGGGCGCCGGCAATCGCGACGGCTGCATGGGAGGCGAACAGCAACCCGACCTGCTCGGACTCGTCGGTGAAGGCGTCCGGCTGGGTGCTGTGCAGATTCAGCGCCCCCAAGTCCTCCCCGGTGACGTAGAGCTGGATGGCCAGCATGCTGCCCAGCCCGACCTCATGGGCCTGGGCGGCGAACTCCGGCCACCGCGTCTCTGTTGCCATGTCGGGCAGCCGCACGGTCTGCTGCTCGTACAGACTGTCCAGGCACGGACCCTGGCTCGTGTCGTACTGAGCCTGGTCAACGGCACGCGGCAGATCACCGGTGGCGGCCAAGGTCCGGACCTCGCGGCGCTTGACGACGGAGGAAATGCTGGCGTGCTCCACGCCCGGCACGGTGTCGGCCGCGGCTCGGACGATCGCCTTCAGCGTCCCCTCGACGTCCTTTGTGTCCTGAAGGGTTCGCGACAGGTCGCTGAGCTTCTCGGCCAGCTCGTTCCACCCGGACGTCTCACCGGTGTAGTCGGCCGACGGCTCCCCGCGGCCGGTCCTGCGGTCGCCGTTCGCGCCCTTGGTCACCGCTAGAACCTACGCCGAGCAGCTCAACCGGCCAACCGTCGTCCACGTAGCCGACGTGTGCCCCACGTTCGGCTCGTCTCATCTCCAGCAGAGGGATAGCGCTCGGCTCCCCCGGGACCGCCGGCCGGCTGCTCTGCCGCCATCCCGGAGACCTGCCGGGGGTGCGGGGATGGCGAATGCCCCGCGTACCACCGCCTCGGCTGGACTTTCCCTCCATGGCCCTGGCCGCTCCGGTCTGCACTTCCCGGCGCCGGACGGCTGGGGTGCCGAAGGCGGGGCCCCGGCCGTTCCGAGCGCCGGGGAGAGCAGAGCGACCGGAGCGGCCCCGTAGGGGCCGCCTTGATGAAGGGAAGAAACTCTGAACACTGACGGAGGATGGGCTGTTCGACCCCGTTTGACGACTGACGGGTAAGCGTCAGTCGACGCGCACACGTCCGGTTCTCGGGCTGTAACGGAGACGGCAGATGGGCAACATGCGGGCTTTGCTTGCCGTAGGGTCTATAGCAGGGCAGCCGATGGCGCGGTCCGCGAGGGCGGTGCTAGCAACCCGTTATGGAACGTGCTCGTTATTGGCTTCATGCTGCTGGTGGCTGCCGTATTGATCGGCCGCTGGTTCCAGAAGTGAGCAGCGTGGTCAGAGATCTCGTCGCCTACTTCACGACGGTGACCTCTCCCTCACCGGAGGTGCCGCCCGGGGTCAGGGTTCCGGGGCGGCCAACGCCTGAGCGAGCCGCTGGCGTACGGCGGGCCACTCGACGTCGATGACGCTGTAGTACGCGCTGTCTCGGCGGTGTCCGTCGCTAAGAATGCGGTGATTCCGCCAGGTGCCCTCGTAGGTCGCGCCGAGGGCCTCGATGGCCCCGCTGTGAGGCTTTACGACCTGTCGCACTTCTACGCGTCCGGGCTCATCGCCGAGGGATGCGACGTGGTGACCGTGCAACGCGCTCTCGGTCACCGAAGCGCGACGGTGACCCTGAGCACGTACGCGCATCTCTGGCCCAGTGCCGAGGACCGGACTCGTGGCGCGGCGTCCTCGTTGATTGCCGACGTCCTCGGTCCTGCTGACTAACCGCTGACGAATATCGGCCGGGCTTGTCGGGCTGACCTGCGGTTATGGGCTGCTCTACACGTTGAAGCGGAACTCCACGACGTCGCCGTCGCGCATGACGTAGTCCTTGCCCTCGATGCGGACCTTGCCGGCGGCCTTGGCGGCGGCCATCGAGCCGGCCTCCATCAGGTCGTCGTACGAGACGATCTCGGCCTTGATGAAGCCGCGCTGGAAGTCGGTGTGGATGACCCCGGCGGCCTCGGGTGCGGTGGCGCCGACCGGGATCGTCCAGGCCCGCGCCTCCTTCGGCCCGGCGGTGAGGTAGGTCTGCAGGCCGAGGGTGCGGAAGCCGACCCGGACCAGCTGGTCCAGGCCGGGCTCGTCCTGGCCGATGGAGGCGAGCAACTCGGCGGCGTCGGCGGCGTCCAGGTCGATGAGCTCGGACTCGACCTTGGCGTCCAGGAACACCGCCTCGGCCGGCGCGACCAGCGCGCGCAGCCCGTCCAGCGCGGCCGGGTCGGCCAGCAGCGTCTCGTCGACGTTGAACACGTACAGGAAGGGCTTGGTGGTGAGCAGGGACAGCTCGCGCAGCGGCTCGACGTCGACACCGGCCGAGGACAGCGTGCGGCCGCTGTTCAGGATCTCCCGGGCGGCCTGGACGGCGGCCAGCAGCGGGGCCCGGTCCTTCTGGATCCGGGCCTCCTTCTCCAGCCGGGGCAGCGCCTTGTCCACGGTCTGCAGGTCGGCCAGCACCAGCTCGGTGTTGATCGTCTCGATGTCGTCCTTCGGCGAGACGTGCCCCTCGACGTGCACCACGTCCGGGTCGGCGAACGCCCGGATCACCTGGCAGACCGCGTTGGACTCGCGGATGTTGGCCAGGAACTTGTTGCCCAGGCCCTGGCCCTCGCTGGCCCCGCGGACCAGCCCGGCGATGTCCACGAAGGACACGGTGGCCGGCACGATCTTGGCGCTGCCGTGCAGCGCGGCCAGCCGGTCCAGCCGGGCGTCCGGGACACCGACCACGCCGACGTTCGGCTCGATGGTGGCGAAGGGGTAGTTCGCCGCGAGCACGGAATTCTTGGTCAGCGCGTTGAACAGCGTCGACTTGCCCACGTTGGGCAGACCGACGATGCCGATGGTGAGGGCCACGACGGTTCAGTCTACGGACCGCCACACCGGCGGCTGCAGGTGTGGGCCGCGCGCCCATGGGATGCCCGGGTGTCCGGATCCACACTGGTGACACACCCTCGCCGAGGAGGCCGCCGTGCGGCGCATCCTGCTGTCCGTGGCCGTGCTGGTGGCCGCGCTCGCCGTCCCGCTCCTGCCCGGCCCGGCCGCCGCCGCCGGGCTGACCGCCGTGCCGGACTTCGGCTCCAACCCCGGCAACCTGGCGATGTACGAGTACGTCCCGGCGTCGGTGCGGGCGGCGCCGGCCGTCGTCGTCGCGATGCACGGCTGCACGCAGACCGCGGCCGACTACCACGGCCGCTCGGGCTGGCCGAAGTACGCCGACGCGTACGGCTTCGTCGTCGTGTTCCCGGAGCAGCGCACCGGCAACAACGCCAACCGCTGCTTCAACTGGTTCCAGCCGGGTGACGCCACCCGCGGGCAGGGCGAGGCGCTGTCGGTGCGGCAGATGGTGGACAGCGCGCGGTCCCGGCACCCGGGCGGCGCCGCGTACGTGACCGGGCTGTCCGGCGGCGGCGCGATGACGGCGGTCCTGCTCGCGGCGTACCCGGAGGTGTTCGCGGGCGGGTCGGTGGTGGCGGGGCTGCCGGCCGGGTGTGCGAGCGACGTGGTGTCGGCGTTCTCCTGCATGAACCCGGGGGTGGACCGGACGCCCGCGCAGTGGCGGGCGGCGGTGCAGCCGGCCGCGGCGTACCCGCGGGTGGCGGTGTGGCACGGCACCGCCGACACCACCGTGGTGCCCCGCAACGCCGACGAGCTGCGCGACCAGTGGACCGCCGTGCACGGCGTCGCCGCGACCCCCACGTCCACCGGCACCCTCCCCGGCACCACGGTGGAGACGTACGGGTCGGGGCAGGTCAGGGTGTACCGGGTCGCCGGAATGGGTCACGGCACGCCGGTCGACCCGGGCGGGGCGACCGAGCAGTGCGGCACCGCGGGGGCGTACTTCCTCGACACGGTCTGCTCCTCCTACTACACGGCCCGGTTCTGGGGGCTGGACGCCGGCGGCCCCGGCCCCGCGCCGACCGCCACGACCGCGCCGCCGCCGGTTCCCGCGACCTGCCACCCGGGCACCAACTACGAGCACGTCCAGGCCGGCCGGGCCACCACCACCGGCGGCTACGTGTACGCCCGCGGCTCCGGTCAGGCGATGGGCCTGCACAACGTCTTCATCCGGCACACCCTGCGGCAGAGCCCGCCGGGCTACTACACCGTCGCGGACGCCGGCTGCCCGTGACCGGTCCGGTCGCCGGCGGGGCCGCCGGCCACCCTGACGGGGGAGCGCGGGCGACTCGCCGGGCCGCCTGACCGAAACTGTCCGACGACGGTGTGACGATCTCCGCCGTGGACGTCACCACGCTGCTGCTCGCCCTGCTGACCCTGGCCGCCGGCCTGGTCGTCGGGCTCGTCCTCGGGCGCTCGTCCGGGATCCGGGCGATGGCCTCGCTGGAGGCGGTGCGGGCCGAGCGGGACGGGCTGCGGGCCGACCTGCTGCGGCTGGAGGACCGGGCCCGGTACGCCGAGGCCGAGGCGGCGGCCAGCGCGGCCGCCCTGGACGCCGAGCGGGTCGGCGAGGCGCGGCTGCGGGAGACGTTCGCGGCGCTGTCCGGGGAGGCGCTGGCCCGCAACAACGAGGCGTTCGTGCAGTTGGCCGAGGCCCGGCTGCGGGAGGCGACCACGGCCGCCGGCGGCGACCTGGCCCACCGGCAGCAGGCCATCGAGAACATGGTGGCGCCGCTGCGGGAGACGCTCGGCAAGGTGGAGACGCAGATCCGCGAGGTCGAGCGCGGCCGCGAGGGGGCGTACGCGTCGCTGCTGCAGCAGGTGGCGACCATGCGGCAGACCTCCGAGCAGCTGCGGACGGAGACCGCGCAGCTGGTCACCGCGCTGCGCGCCCCGCAGATCCGCGGTCGCTGGGGCGAGCTGCAGCTGCGCCGGGTGGTGGAGTCCGCCGGCATGCTGGAGCACTGCGACTTCACCGAGCAGGCCACCTCGACCTCGGAGGACGGGGTGGTGCTGCGGCCGGACCTGGTCGTGCACCTGGCCGGCGGGAAGAACGTGGTGGTCGACTCGAAGGTCGCCTTCAGCGGCTTCCTGGAGGCGTCCGAGGCCCGGGACGAGGCGACCCGCGAGGCCCGGCTGAAGGCGCACGCCCGGCACCTGCGCACGCACGTCGACCAGCTGGCCGCGAAGGCGTACTGGGAGCGGTTCGAGCCGACCCCGGAGTTCGTCGTCTGCTTCGTGCCGGCGGACGTGTTCCTGGACGCGGCGCTGCAGCAGGAGCCGGGGCTGCTGGAGCACGCCTTCGAGCGCAACGTGGTGATCGCGACGCCGTCCACCCTGGTCGCCCTGCTCCGCACGGTGGGGTACGCCTGGCGCCAGGAGGCGCTGGCCCGCAACGCGCAGGCGGTGCACGAGCTGGCCCGCGAGTTCTACACCCGGCTGGCCACCATGGGCTCGCACATCGACGCGGTCGGCTCCTCGCTGAACTCGGCGGTCAACCGCTACAACAAGGCGGTCAGCTCGCTGGAGAGCCGGGTGCTGGTCAGCGCGCGCAAGCTGCGCGAGCTCAAGGTCACCGAGGCGGACCTGCCGGCGCCGCGGCAGGTCGAGTCGGCCGCCCGGTCGCTGGAGAAGGAGGTGCTGGTCTCCGGGGACACCATCGTGCCGATGGGGGCCCCGCGCCAGCGCCCCGCCCAGGGCGACCTGCTCGGCGGCCGGGAGGCGTCCGGCAGCTGACCCCGGCCCGGGCCGGGGCGGCGGCAACACGGAGCGGGTTCGGGGCGTCTGGTCCACTGGAGGGCCGAGCGGTCGGAGTACGGTGCCCGCGTGCCGCGCCGGAACCGAGACGGACAGGAGCGTGGCGTGTACGTCGATCAGCGTCGTTCGCAGCAGGCCCCGCCGATGGGGGCGCCGCCGCCGGCGCGCGGCCCGTCGATGACCGGGATCGGGGCGGTCCTGCTCCTCGCCGGCATCGCCGGGGTGGCGGGTGCGGTGGACGTGTTCGCCGGGGACTCGCTGCGGCTGGTGTTCTCGGTGGGGCTGGTGGCCGGCACGCTGGTCGCCGCGCTGCTGGTCCGCGCCCGCGACATCCTCATGGTCGTCTTCGCGCCGCCGCTGGTGTTCCTGGCCGCGTCGCTGGTCGCGATGCTGCTGGGCCGGGGCGAGGGCGGCGGCGGGATCATCGACCTGGCCGCGAGCTGGCTGGTCTACGGCTTCCCGGCGATGGCGATCGCCACCGCGGTGGCCGGCCTCGTCGCGCTGGTACGCCGGGGCCGTCGGTGACCGCGCCGCTGCCGACCCCGGTCGCCGCCGACGCCTGCCTGCGGGTCGGCGTCCCGCTGCGGGCGGCACCGCCCGGGATCGGCGCCGTCGTCCCGGGGCACCGGCTGGCCGGGCGGGTGCTGCCGGTGCGGCACCACGGCAGCGTGGACGCGTTCCTGGCGGCGCTCGGCGCGGCGCTGCCCGGCGACGTGCTGGTCATCGACAACGCCGGCCGCACCGACGAGGCGTGCATCGGCGACCTGGTGCTGCTGGAGGCCGCGGCCGCGGGGCTGGCCGGGCTGGTGGTCTGGGGCCTGCACCGGGACACCCCGGAGCTGGTGGAGATCGGCCTGCCGGTGTTCAGCTACGGCCGCTACCCGCTGGGCCCGGTGCGGCTGGATCCGGCCGAGCCGGCGCCGGTGCGGTTCGGGCCGCACGAGGTCTCGGACGCCGACCACGTCCTCGCCGACGAGGACGGCGTGCTGTTCGTGCCGGCGGACCGGCTGGAGGACGTGCTGGCGGCCGGCCGCCGGATCCAGGACGTGGAGCGCAGGCAGGCCGCCGAGGTCCGGGCCGGTCGCACGCTGCGGCAGCAGACCGAGTTCGCCGACTACCTGAGCCGGCGGGCGGCCGACCCGGCGTACACGTTCCGCCGGCACCTGCGCCGCATCGGCGGCGAGATCGAGGAGTGAGGCCGGTCAGGGTCGGGCGGTGATCTGCTGCACGCCCCAGCCGTTGCCGTCCGGGTCGGCGAAGAACACGAAGCCGACGTTGTTCAGGTCGTCGTCGTCCGTGGCGGGCCGGGCCCCGCCTGGCCCGAGGACCTGGACCTCGGTCACCTCGACCCCGCGGCCGGCCAGCTCGGCCCGGGCGGCCCGGACGTCGTTGACCACCAGTTGCAGGCCGTGCAGCGTCCCGGCCGGCATGTCGACCACCGCGTCGCCGATCACCACGGAGCAGCCCGAGCCGGGCGGCGTGAGCTGCACGATCCGGTTCCCCGGGCCGATGGTCGTGTCGTGGTCGACCGTGAACCCGAGCTGCTCGGCGTAGAACGCCTTGGAGCGCTCGACGTCGGTGACCGGCACGCACACCACTTCCAGGGTCCAGTTCACGGCCGGGACCGTACCGAACCCGGCTGCCCGGCCGCCCGCTCCGCGACCGGCGCCGACCGGCCGCCCCGCCCGCGGCGCTTGGCGGCGAGCGCGTCGGCCTGGACCCGGATCCGCTCCGGGTCGAAGCCGGCCGCGTCGCCCCCGGCCACCAGCGCCCGGACCAGGCGGGCCTGGGCCGGTCCCAGCCGCTCCCGGGCGCCGGCCGGGTCCGGGCCCGTCGCGGCGCGGGGCCTGCGTGCAACGGTCCGCGCGGTCGGGCCGGGGGAGTCGACGACCGCGCGGATCGCGGTCAGCTCCGCCGCCAGTGCGGCGTCGGCCGGATAGGCACCGTCCCGCTCCAGCAGGACGCCGGGCAGCGCCACCCGGGCCCGGAGCGCCGCCAGCAGGTCGAGCACCTCCGGTGGCACCGGGTGGGTGTGGGTGTCGTGCCAGATGCCGTCGCGCAGCACCCCGCCGGCGACGTGCACGTAGCCGACCGCCTCCAGGGGCAGCGCGTCGAGCGCGTCGACCGCGGACAGCCCGAGGTTGACCTGGTTGGTCCACAGGTTCGCCACGTCGAGCAGCAGCCCGACCCCGGTCCGCTCGACCAGCTCGGCCAGGAACTCCCCGTCGGTCAGCTCGTCGTCCGGCCAGCCCAGCAGGGCCGCCACGTTCTCCAGGACCAGCGGCACCGGGAGCGCGGCCTGGGCGATCCGGACGTTGGCCACCAGCACGTCCAGCGCGTCCCGGCCGCGCGGCACCGGCAGCAGGTGCCCGGCCTCCGTCCCGCCGGCCCGGACGAACGCGACGTGCTCACTGACCAGCGGCGACCCGAGCGCCTCGGCGCACCGGGCCAGGTGCGCCAGCCGGGCCGGGTCGGGCGGGTCGGCGCCGCCCAGCCCCAGCGTCACCCCGTGCGGCAGCACGGGCGTCCCGCGGGCCCGCAGCACCCGCAGCGACTCGGGCAGCCGGTCCGGGCAGACGTTCTCCGCGACCACCTCGACGAAGTCGACGCCGGCAAGCCGCTCCACGGTCAGGTCGATGTCCGGCCGCCACCCGATGCCGACGCCGAGCGGTCCGACGCCGAGCGGTCCGACGCCGAGCGGCCCGACGCCGAGCGGCCCGAGGGCGAGCCGTCCGGCGGCGGTGGGCCGGGCGGTCCCCGTCGACGGTCCGACCCACCGCCGCCGCCCGACCCCCGCCCACGGCGCCCGTCGCCGCGAGCCCGCCGCCCTCCCCACCGCCGGGCCCGGCCGCCCCG
>CADCTP010000049.1 GCA_902805565.1 uncultured Mycobacteriales bacterium | reverse complement strand
CGCGCCGGCCGCCCGGCCCCGATCATCGCCGGCCGCCCGGCCTCTCGGTCAGCACCGCCCCCCCCGGGTCAGGGGCTGCGCCGGCGCAGCGTCGCCGCGCCGACCGCGAGCGCCAGCAACGAGGCGCCGGCCACCACCGCCACGTCCCACCACAGCTCGCCCGGCGGCTCGGCGAACCGGGTCACCAGGTTCATCGCCTCCACCGCGTACGACAGCGGCAGCGCCGCCGAGACCCACTCCAGCAGCGGCGCCATCCGGTCCCGGGCCACGAACAGCCCGCACAGCAGCGCCTGGGGCAGCACCACCACCGGCAGGAACTGCACCGCCTGGAACTCGGTCCGGGCGAACGCGCTGACCGCCAGCCCGAGCGCCGTGCCGAGCAGGGCGTCCAGCACGGCCACCAGCGCCAGCAGCGGGAGCGGGCCGGCGACGTCCAGGCCGAGCGGCCCCACCGTGACGGCGGTGACCACCGCGACCTGCAGCAGCGCGACCAGGCCGAAGGCCAGGGCGTAGCCGAGCAGGAAGTCCAGCCGGCCCATCGGCATCGTCATCAGCCGCTCCAGGGTCCCGCCGCGCCGCTCCCGCAGGGTCGCGACCGACGTCACCAGGAACATCACCGTGAACGGGAAGATCCCCAGCAGCGCCGGGGCGATCCGGTCGAACGCCGGCCCGTCGTCGAAGACGTACCGCAGGATCGTCATCAGCACGGCCGGGAAGACCAGCAGCAGCCCGACCGTGCGCCGGTCGTGCCGCAGCTGGGCCAGCACCCGGCGGGCGGTGGCCACGGTGACCGCGGCGGTCACGACCCGGCCCCCGCGCCGACCAGCCGGACGAACGCCCCCTCGACGTCGGCCGCGCCGGTCCGCTCCCGCAGCGCCGCCGGGGTGTCCTGGGCCAGGATCCGGCCCTCCCGCATGAGCAGCAGCTGGTCGCACCGGGACGCCTCGTCCATCACGTGGCTGGAGACCAGCAGGGTCACCCCCGTGCCGGCCAGCCGGCGGAACAGTCCCCACAGCTCGGCCCGCAGCACCGGGTCCAGCCCGACGGTCGGCTCGTCCAGCACCAGCAGCTCGTTGCGGCCGAGCAGGGCCACCGCCAGGCTGGCCCGGCCCAGCTCGCCGCCGGACAGCGCGCCGGCCAGCCGGTGCGCGTGCCGGGTCAGCCCGACCAGCTCCAGCACCCGGTCGGCGTCCCGCGGGTCGTCGCCGCGGACGGCGGCGAAGTACCGCAGGTTCTCGGCCACGGTGAGGTCCTGGTAGACCGCCGGCGCCTGGGTGGAGTAGCCGACCCGCCGGCGCAGCGGCGCGCTGCCGGCGGGGTGGCCGAGCACGGTGACCCGCCCGGCGGTGACCGCCTGCACCCCGACGACCGCCCGCAGCAGGGTCGACTTGCCCGAGCCGCTCGGCCCCAGCAGCCCGGTGACCACCCCGCGCGGCAGCACCGCGTCCAGGCCGGGCAGCACCTCCCGGCCGCCGCGCACCACCCGCAGGCCCTCGACGACGACCGGCGGCCCGTGCTCCGTCATGCCGACATCATGCCGACACTGAAGGGCGCGCGGCCGGCGGGTGTCAAGGGTGGGCCGGAGCACTGATCCGGCCGGAGGCGGGCATGTACGCGGCGTGCTGCTGCGCGATCCCGACGTCCGTACGGTCCTGCTGGTCCGGCTCCGGGTGGGGCTGGGCGACCTGCTCTGCGGGGTGCCGGCGCTGCGGGCCCTGCGCGCGGCCCGGCCCGACCTGCACGTCGCGCTGCTGACCTGGGCCGAGATGGAGCCGGTGGTGGCCCGGTTCGGCGCGTACGTCGACGAGCTGGTGCCGTTCCCGGGCTGGCCGGGGATCCCGGAGCGGCCGCCGCGCGACCCGGCCGGGTTCCTGGCCGCGGTCCGGGCCCGGCGGTTCGACGCCGCGCTGCAGGTCTACGGGGACCGCCCGGCCGCGAACGAGGTGACCGAGGCGGTCGGCGCCCGGCGGGTCGGCGGGTTCCACGACCCGGCGCGGCACCCGGCCGACCCGGCCACCCACCTGCCGTACCCGGCCTCGATGCACGAGGTGCACCGGCACCTGAGCCTGTTCCAGCACCTCGGGGTGCCGCCGGCCGGGGAGGACCTGGAGTTCCCGGTCACCGCGGCCGACCGGGCCGAGGCCGCCCCGCTGGCCCGCGGCCGGTACGCGGTGCTGCACCCGGGGGCGACCTCGTCCAGCCGGCGCTGGCCGCTGCGGCGGTGGGCCGAGGTCGGCGACGCGCTGGCCCGGTCCGGGCTGCGGGTCCTGGTCACCGGGGTGCCGGGGGAGGAGGAGCTGACCGCCGCGGTGGTGGGCGGGATGCGGGAGCCGGCGGTGGACGCCTGCGGGGCGACCTCGCTCGGCGGGTTCGCCGCGCTGCTGGCCGGCGCGGTGCTGCTGGTCTCGAACGACACCGGCGCCGCCCACCTGGCCGTGGCGGTCAGGACGCCGAGCGTGACGGTGTTCCTGTCCGGGGACCCGCGCCGGTGGGCCGGCCTGCCCCGGGACCGGCACCGGGTCGTCCGGGCGGACGTCGGCTGCAACCCGTGTCCGCACCTGGACTGCCCGATCGACCACCGGTGCGCCGACCGGATCCCGGTCGGGGCGGTGCTGGACCAGGTCGCGCTGCTGCCCGCCCGCTGACCCGGCGCGGTCAGCGGGCGCGGGCGCCGAGCACGGCGGCGTACACGTCCCGGACGGCGGCGACCGTGGCCCGCTCGTCGAACCGGTCGGCGGCGGCCGCGGCCCGCGTCCCCAGCGCTGCCCGCCGGCCCGGATCGGCCACCAGCGCGGCCAGCGCCGCGGTCAGCGCG
>CADCTP010000048.1 GCA_902805565.1 uncultured Mycobacteriales bacterium | reverse complement strand
CACCCGCTGCTGGCCCGCACCGCCGCCGACGCGGCCCGGATCACCGCGGTCCGCTGGCTAAAGCGCGGCCTGCCCGCGCTGCCGCCGGCCGACCCGGCCCGGCTGGCCGCGCTGGCCGGCGCGGCCGGGCTGGACCGCTGGCCGGCCGCCGAGCCGGGCTTCACCTGCGACGCCATCTGGGCCGCCGGGCTGCCCGGGATCACCGTCGTGTTCGGCCCGGGCGACCTGGCCGGCAACCACGCGCACGCGGCCGGCGAGTTCGCCGAGCTGCCGGCGCTGTCCCGGTACGCCGCCGGGGTCGCCCGGCTGCTCGCCGCCGTCGCACGACGACCGGAACTGATCAGGGACGGGAGCGCATGACAGGGACCGCGACGCCACCGGCCGGCACCGCCGAACGGGTGCGGGTGCCGTACGACGAGCTGGTCGACTTCGCCGCCGCCGCCTTCGCCGACCGCGGGGTGCCGGCGGGCCGGGCCCGGGTGGCCGCGGAGGCGCTCTGCCACGGCGACCTGCACGGCTTCAGCTCGCACGGGCTGACCAACCTCAGCCGGCTCTACCTGCCGCTGTTCGACGACGGGCGGGTGGAGCCGGACGCCGAGCCGGAGGTGGTCGCCGACCGCGGCGCCGCGGTGCTGCTGGACGGGCACCGCGGGCTGGGGCTGTGGCTGGCCCGGGAGGCGATGGACCTGGCGGTCGAGCGGGCCGCCCGGTACGGCGTCGGGCTGGTCAGCGTCCGCGCCGGCACCCACTTCGGCTGCGCCGGGCACCACGCGCTGCAAGCCGTCCGGCACGGCATGGTCGGCGTGGTCGCCTCGAACTGCGGCGGCCAGCGGATCATCCGGCCGCCGGGCGCGGTGCCGGCGATGCTCGGCACCAACCCGTTCAGCGTGGCCGCGCCGGCCGGCCGGCACCACCCGTACGTGCTGGACATGAGCACGACGGTGGTGCCGACCGGCAAGATCCGGCAGGCCGCGCGGGCCGGCCGGCCGATCCCGGAGGGCTGGCTGGCCACCGCCGACGGCACCCCGGTCACCGACCCGAACGCGCTGGACGCGGGCACCGCGTACCTGCAGTGGCTGGGCGGGCGGCCGGAGACCGGCGCCTACAAGGGGTACGGCCTGGCGCTGATGGTCGAGGTGCTGGCCGGGCTGCTGCCCGGCGCGGGCCTCGGGCCGGCGCCGGCGGCGTACGCGGGGACGGGCAGCCCGTCCGGCCGGGACGACGACATCGGCTTCCTGGTGCTGGCGCTGTCCCCGGCCACGCCGGCGGGCGAGTTCGGCCGGGCCGCGGACGGGATGTTCGGCGCCCTGCTGGGCGCGCCGGCGGTGGACCCCGGGTCGCCGGTGCGCTACCCGGGCTGGCCGGAGGCCGAGCACGCCGAGCGGGCGCTGGCCGACGGGGTGCCGCTGGCCGCCGCGCTGCACGCCGAGCTGGTCGGGCTCGGGCTGGGCGCCGGGTGACCGGCGCCCCGATCCGGCTCGGCATCGTCGGGCTGGGCGTGATCTCCCGCTACTACCTCAAGGCGCTGGCCGAGCACCCGCACCCCGACCTGGTGCTCACCGCGGTCTGCGACCGCGACCCGGCGGTGCTCGCCGCGCACCGCGGCAGCCTGGCCTGCTTCACCGACCACCGGGAGCTGCTGGCGGCCGGCGCGGTGGACGCCGTGGTCGTCAACGTGCCGAACGACGCGCACCACCCCGTGGTCCGGGACGTCCTGACCGCCGGGCTGCCGGTCTGCGTGGAGAAGCCGCTGGCCACCCTGCTCATCGACGGCGAGGAGCTGGCCGGCTCGGCCCGGATGCGGGAGCTGCCGCTGCTCACCGCGTTCCACCGCCGCTACAACGACAACGTGCTGGCCCTGGCCCGGCGGGTCGGCGACCGGCCGGTGCGGCACCTGACCGTCCGCTACCTGGAGCGGATCGAGGAGCACGTCGGCCGGGACCGGTGGTACCTGGACCCGGCCCGCTGCGGCGGCGGCTGCGTCGCCGACAACGGCCCGAACGCCCTGGACCTGGTACACCTCCTGCTCGGGCCGGTGGCGCTGGAGCGGGCGGACGTGGTCCGGGACGCGGCCGGGGTGGACCGGCAGGCGACGCTGCGGTTGCGGGCCCCCACCGGGGCCACCGCGACGGTCGAGCTGGACTGGTCGTACCCGCACGGGGAGGCCAAGGACATGCGGATCGAGCTGACCGACGGCACCATCTACTCCGCCGACATGCTCGCCGGTCACCTGGCGTTCAAGAGCAGCCTGGAACACGAGTACGTCGGAGTGTTGACACATTTCGCGGACGTGCTCCGCGGCCGGGTCGACGCGTGGCCGGACGGGCTGGACCCGCTCCGCCTGGTCACGGAGGCGTACGAGTGGGAGCGGGCCGCACTGACCGGAGGCGCACGGTGACCGTGACGGAGAGCACAATACTGCCGGATGTCCCCCATCCCGTGGCTGTCGGGGAGGACGGCGCAAAGCGTACGGTGGAGGGCGTCGTGGTCAAGGTTCTGGTACACCGTCGGGACGACCGAGGCATGAGCCTCGAGCCGTTCGCGAGCCGGTGTGTCCGTGCCGGCGAGGTGCACGAGCTCGTGACCACCGACCACCAGGAGACCCTGCCGGGTTCCCGGATCGATCGAGTGGCGTTCCTCGGGTTCGCCGAGATCACCCGGGCCGGCGTGCTCGATCGGGGCGACCGGGTGTGGGTCGGTGACCGGCTCGTCGGCACGGTGCTCGGTTTCGACGGCTGCCACTTCCCCAACCACTACAACGTGCTGATCGCAACGTCGGAGACGCTGACCGGCGCTGAGCTGGGACTGCTCCCGGAGACGGCTGTGCGGTTCGAGCCGGCGACCGGGACGGCCGCCGGCTCGGACCGGCCGAGGAGGAGCGAATGAGCCTGCTGGACTCGATCCATGGTCCCGCGGACCTGCGTCGGCTGAACCGGTCGGAGCTGGACCGGCTGGCCAAGGAGATCAGGGACTTCCTGGTCGCCGAGGTCACCCGCACCGGCGGCCACCTCGGCCCCAACCTCGGGGTCGTGGAGCTGACGCTCGCGCTGCACCGGGTCTTCGACTCGCCGCACGACAAGATCGTCTGGGACACCGGGCACCAGTCGTACGTGCACAAGATCGTCACCGGCCGGGCCCCGGAGTTCGGCGGGCTGCGGCAGGCCGGGGGCCTGTCCGGCTACCCCTGCCGGGCCGAGTCCGAGCACGACCTGGTCGAGAGCTCGCACGCCTCCTCCGCGCTGAGCTGGGCCGACGGCCTGGCCAAGGCGTACCAGCTGCGGGGTGAGGACCGGACCGTGGTCGCCGTCGTCGGCGACGGCGCGCTCACCGGCGGCATGTGCTGGGAGGCGCTGAACAACATCGCCGCCGGCAAGGACCGGCCGCTGGTCGTCGTGGTCAACGACAACACCCGCTCGTACGCGCCGACCACCGGCGGGTTCGCCGACCACCTGGCCACGCTGCGCACCAGCCGGGGCTACGAGCGCTTCCTGGAGTGGGGCAAGCAGACCGTGCAGGCGGCCCCGGTCGTGGGCGAGGCGGTCTACGGCGCGCTGCACGGTGCCAAGAAGGGCCTGAAGGACTTCATCGCCCCGCAGGGGCTGTTCGAGGACCTCGGCCTGAAGTACGTCGGCCCGGTGGACGGGCACGACGTCGAGGCGGTCGAGCAGGCGCTGAACGCGGCCCGCAACTTCGGCGGCCCGGTGATCGTGCACTGCATGACCGAGAAGGGCCGCGGCTACGCCGCCGCCGAGAAGCACGAGCTGGACAAGCTGCACGCCGTCGGCCCGGCCCCGCTGCCGGACCGGCCGCGCTCCGGCCGCAGCTGGACCTCGGTGTTCAGCGAGGAGCTGGTGGCGGTCGGGGCCGAGCGGCCGGACGTGGTGGCGATCACCGCCTCGATGCTGGAGCCGACCGGCCTGGCGCCGTTCGCCCGGGCGTACCCGGGGCGGGTCTACGACGTGGGCATCGCCGAGCAGCACGCGGTCGCCTCGGCGGCCGGGCTGTCGCTGGGCGGCGTGCACCCGGTGGTGGCGATCTACGCCACCTTCCTCAACCGGGCCTTCGACCAGGCGCTGATGGACGTGGCGCTGCACCGCGAGGCCGTCACGTTCGTGCTGGACCGGGCCGGGGTGACCGGCGACGACGGCGCCTCCCACAACGGCATGTGGGACCTGACGATCCTCAACCTCATCCCCGGGCTGCGGCTGGCCGCGCCCCGGGACGGCGACCGGCTGCGCGAGCTGTTCCGGGAGGCCGTGGCCGTCTCCGACGGCCCGACGGCGGTCCGGTTCCCCAAGGGCCCGGTGCCGGCGTCGATCCCGGCCGTCGACCGGGCCGGCGGGATGGACGTCCTGCACCGCTCGGAGAGCGAGGACGTCCTCATCGTCGCCTTCGGCTCGATGGCCGGCGTCGGGCTCGGCGCGGCCGCGCTGCTGGCCGAGCAGGAGATCGGGGCCACCGTGGTGGACCCGCGGTGGATCTCCCCGCTGGACCCCGCGCTGGCCCCGCTGGCGGCCCGGCACCGCCTCGTCGTCACCGTGGAGGACTCCAGCCGCTCCGGCGGCGCGGGCTCGATGGTGGCCACCACCCTGCAGGACGCCGATGTGAACGTCCCGCTGCGGATCCTCGGGCTGCCCCGGCAGTTCCTGGACCACGGGAAGCGGGCCGACCTGCTCGCCGCGGTCGGGCTCACCCCGTCCGGGGTGGCCGAGCGGACCATGCAGGCGCTGCACACCCTCCCGTCGCCGGCCCCGGCGGCGGACCACGCGATGGTCGAACGGAGCGCTCGATGACCGGCAGTGCCGTCGGTGTGTCCCTGGGCATGCCCGCCCTGCCCCCGCCGGTGCTCGCACCGCGGCGCAGGTCCCGCCGGATCAAGGTCGGCTCGGTCTTCGTCGGCGGTGACGCCCCGGTGTCGGTGCAGTCGATGACCACCACCCTGACCTCGGACGTCAACGCGACCCTGCAGCAGATCGCCGAGCTGACGGCGACCGGCTGCGACATCGTCCGGGTCGCGGTGCCGTCCCAGGACGACGCCGACGCGCTGCCGGCGATCGCCCGCAAGTCGCAGATCCCGGTGATCGCCGACATCCACTTCCAGCCCAAGTACGTCTTCGCGGCCATCGACGCCGGCTGCGCGGCCGTCCGCGTCAACCCGGGCAACATCAAGCAGTTCGACGACAAGGTCGGCGAGATCGCCCGCGCGGCGGCCGCGGCCGGGGTGTCGCTGCGGATCGGGGTCAACGCCGGGTCGCTGGACAAGCGGCTGCTGGCGAAGTACGGCAAGGCCACCCCGGAGGCGCTGGTCGAGTCGGCGCTGAACGAGGCCGCGCTGTTCGAGGAGCACGACTTCCGGGACTTCAAGATCTCGGTGAAGCACAACGACCCGGTGGTCATGGTCCGGGCGTACGAGCTGCTCGCCGAGGCCTGCGACTACCCGCTGCACCTCGGCGTCACCGAGGCCGGGCCGGCGTTCCAGGGCACGATCAAGTCGGCGGTCGCGTTCGGCGCGCTGCTGAGCAAGGGGATCGGGGACACCATCCGGGTGTCGCTGTCCGCGCCGCCGGTCGAGGAGGTCAAGGTCGGCCTGCAGATCCTGCAGTCGCTGAACCTGCGCCCGCGGAAGCTGGAGATCGTCTCCTGCCCGTCCTGCGGGCGGGCCCAGGTCGACGTCTACACGCTCGCCGACAAGGTCACCGCCGGCCTCGACGGGATGACCGTGCCGCTGCGGGTCGCGGTCATGGGCTGCGTCGTGAACGGCCCCGGCGAGGCCCGCGAGGCCGACCTCGGCGTCGCCTCCGGCAACGGCAAGGGCCAGATCTTCGTCCGCGGCAAGGTCGTGAAGACCGTGCCGGAGGCGCTGATCGTGGAGACCCTCATCGAGGAGGCGCTGCGGCTGGCCGAGGAGATGGAGGACGCCGGCGCCGCCTCCGGCGAGCCCGTGGTGAGCGTCTCCTGAGGTCACCGGGGGTGACGGCCTAGTATCGGGGGGTCCCGGCTTCCGGCAGCGCAGGGGTCCCGCGTGTCCGTCTCTCCCCCGTCCACCGACGAGTTCTCCGCGCACCGGGACACCCTGTTCGGCATCGCCTACCGGATGCTCGGGTCGGTGACCGACGCGCAGGACGCGGTGCAGGACGCCTGGCTGCGCTGGGCGGCGGCCGACCGGGCCGCCGTCCGGCACCCCCGGGCCTACCTCATCCGTACGATCAGCCGGCTGTCGCTGGACCGGCTGCGCAGCGCCACCAGCCGGCGCGAGGTCTACGTCGGCCCGTGGCTGCCCGAGCCGCTGGCCACCGGGCCGGACGTGGCCGAGGAGGTCGCGCAGGCCGACTCGGTGTCGATGGCGCTGCTGGTGGTGCTGGAGACGCTGTCCCCGCTGGAGCGGGCGGTGTTCGTGCTCCGCGAGGCCTTCGAGCTGCCGTACGGGGAGATCGCCGAGGCGCTGGGCTCCACCGAGCCGGCCGTCCGGCAGGTCGCGCACCGGGCCCGGGCGCACGTCGCCGCCCGCCGCCCGCGGTACGCCTCCGACCCCCGCGCGCACCGTACGGTCAGCGAGCGGTTCCTGGCCGCCTGCGCCAGCGGCGAGCTGGCCGAGCTGGTCGGCGTGCTCGCGCCGGACGTCACGCTGGTCGCCGACGGCGGCGGGGTGGCCCGGGCCCCGCTGATGCCGCTGCGCGGGGCGACCACGGTGGCCCGGTTCCTGCTGGTCGGGATGACCCAGGCACCGGACGACGTGCGGATCGTGCCGGCGACCCTCAACGGCGGGCCGGGGCTGGTCGCGTTCGTCGGCGGGACACCGCTGGGCACCCTGGTGCTGGACAGCGACGGCGGCCGGATCGCCGCCATCTACCTGACCAACAACCCGGTCAAGCTGCGCGCGCTGGCCTGACCGACCGGCCCCCCGGCGGCCGGCTCACCCAGCGGGCCGGCTCAGTCGGCCGGCTTGGTCGCCCGGTGCAGGGCGACGATCCCGCCGGTGAGGTCCCGCCACTGGACGTTGGTCCAGCCGGCCGCCTCGACCTCCGCCGCGAGGCCGGCCTGGTCCGGCCAGGCCCGGATCGACTCGGCGAGGTAGACGTACGCCTCGGGATTGCTGGAGACCCGGCGGGCCACCGGGGGCAGCGCGCGCATCAGGTACTCGGTGTAGACGACCCGCCACGGCCGCCAGGTCGGGCGGCTGAACTCACACACCACCAGGGTGCCACCCGGGCGGGTGATCCTGGCCAGCTCGCGCAGCGCCAGCGGGACGTCGGCCACGTTCCGCAGCCCGAACGAGATCGTCACCGCGTCGAAGGATCCATCGGCGAACGGCAGCGCCAGCGCGTCCCCGGCGACCATCGGCACACCCCTGCCGCTGCGCCGCCCCGCCCGCAGCATCCCCAGCGAGAAGTCGCAGGCCACCGCCCTGGCGCCGGCCCCTTCGAGCTGTACCGTGGAGACGCCGGTACCGGCCGCGAGGTCGAGCACCGCCCGCCCGGGTCGGAGTCCGAGCGCGTCCCGGGTGGCCCGCCGCCAGGCGCGGTCCCGGCCCCCGGACAGCACGGTGTTGGTGAGGTCGTAACGCCGCGCGACGGCGTCGAACATGGCGGCGACATCCCGCGGCTGTTTGTCCAGCGAAGCCCTGGTCACACTGCCATCCTGACCGATCGGCGGGGGACAGGTCGGCCGGGTACGTTGACGCAGGGCCCGACGGCCCCGGAAAGGGTGGAGCCCGTCTGATGCACGCGCACCCCTCGAGCCGATCGGCGGGCCGCCCGCCGGGTCGCTCGATGGCCCTCACGTGGGCCTCAGCGGTGCTGCCCGGGCTCGCCCACTGGATCGCCGGCCGTCGGCGGGCCGCGGTGACGATAGCCTCCGTCGCGGTCGTGCTGCTGGTCAGCCTGGCCGTCCTCGGCCTCACCACCTCCCGCGCCGAGCTGCTCCGCCTGGCCGTCCGGCCGGGCTGGCTGGCCGTGCTGATCGGCGCCGCGCCGATCCTCGCCGTCGCCTGGGTGGTGCTGGTCACCGGCTCCTACCGGGTGCTCGGCCCGGTGCGCACCACCGGCGCCGCGCAGGTCGCCACCATCCTCGGGCTGACCGCGCTCAGCGTGCTCGTGGCGGCCCCGCCGGTCCTGGTCGCGCGGTACGCGTACGTGCAGCGGGACCTGATCACCGACCTGTTCCCGGACGAGGACCCGAACACCGGCCTGGCCTCGGGGCAGAACGGCGCCGGGAACGCCGAGCCGTTCGCCGGCCGGGACCGGGTGACGATCCTGCTGCTGGCCAGCGACGCCGGCCCGGACCGCACCGGCGTGCGGACCGACAGCATGATCGCGGCGAGCATCGACACCCGCACCGGCGACGTGGTCCTGCTCAGCCTGCCGCGCAACCTGCAGAACGTGCCGCTGCCGCCCGGCCCGCTCAGCGACGCCTGGCCGAACGGCTTCCCGAGCTCCGAGCTGCTCAACGCCGTCTACGAGCAGGTCACCGAGAAGCCCGGCCTGCTGGCCGGGGCGCGCGACCGCGGCGCCCAGGGCGCGAAGCAGGTCATCTCGTTCATCCTCGGCATCCCGATCGACTACTACGCGATGGTCGACCTCGCCGGCTTCGGCCAGTTCATCGACGCGATTGGCGGCGTGACGGTGACGATCACCGAGCGGCTGCCGATCGGCGGGCTGCTCGCGGACGGCAGCCGGGTGCCGCCGGTCGGCTACCTGGAGCCGGGCACCCGCACGCTGAACGGCGAGGACGCGCTCTGGTACGCGCGGTCCCGCCGGGACGGCTCCGACTACGACCGGATGCTGCGGCAGCGGTGCCTGATCGGGGCGATGGTCAAGCAGGCCGAGCCGGTCAAGGTCCTGCAGAACTTCCAGGCCCTGGCCTCGGCGACGAAGAAGCTCGCGTCCACCGACATCCCGCGCTCGGTGCTGCCGGACCTGGTCTCGCTCGGCGACAAGATGAGCGGCACCGGCAAGATCCGCAGCATCGCGTTCGTGCCGCCGGTGATCAACACCGGCCGGCCGGACTTCGTCAGGATCCGGCGGCTGGCCCGCGCCGCGATCGAGCCGCCGGTGGTCGCGCCGAGCCCGTCCGCCTCGGCCGCCCCCACCGCCGCCCCCACTGCCGCCCCCATGACGCCCAGGCCGACGCCGAGCCGGCCCAAGCCGTCCTCGACCAAGACGACCGCGAGCTCCGTGCCCGTGGACGTCGCCTCCGCCTGCGGCACCGGCTGAGCCACCCGCCCGGCCCGGCCGCGAGTGCCCGGCCCAGGGCCCGTCACGGCTGCCCGACCACGGCTGCCGGGCCGCAGGCCGGTCGGGCTGCCCGACCACGGCTGCCCGGCCGCAGGCCGGTCGGGGCTGCCCGACCACGGCTGCCGGGCCGCAG
>CADCTP010000047.1 GCA_902805565.1 uncultured Mycobacteriales bacterium | reverse complement strand
GTGGGGTACCTGCCGTACACCGCGCACACGTCGAGCACGCGGCTGCGCCGGGTGCTGGAAGACCTGCCGGGCCAGGTGCGGCCCCGTGCCTGAGCTGGACGAGCTGGGCGCCGCGGCCCCGGTCGCGCCGGCCCGCCGGGCCGGCGCGCCGGCCGCCGGCAGCGTCCCGCCGCCGGCGGGCCGGGAGGGCTACCGGGACACCGTGCGGCGGCTGGCCGGGGCGCAGAAGCCGCCCGCGGTCGGCTCCCCGGCGTACTCGCGCTTCGTCAACCGCCGGATCGGCCGCTACCTGGCCGCCGCCGCCTTCCAGCTGGGGATGACGCCCAACCAGGTCACCGCGGTCAGCGCCGCCTTCTCCGCGGCCGGCATCCTGGCCATCGCGCTGGTCGAGCCGGCCTGGTGGGTCGGCGTGCTGGTCGCGGTGGCCCTGGCGCTGGGCTACGCGCTCGACTCCGCGGACGGGCAGCTGGCCCGGCTGCGCGGCGGCGGCTCGCCGGCCGGCGAGTGGCTCGACCACGTCGTGGACTGCATGAAGATCCTGACGCTGCACCTGGCCGTGCTGATCTCGCTGTTCCGGTTCGCCGACCTGCCGGCGGGCTGGCTGCTGCTGCCGGTGGCGTACGTGGTGGTGGACTCGACCGCGTTCTTCGCGATGACGCTCAACGACCAGCTCAAGCGCGGCCGGGTGGCCGCGCGGAGCGGGCCGGTGGTCCCGTCGCTGCGCCGGTCGCTGCTGGTGCTTCCGACCGACTACGGCGTGCTCTGCCTGGCCTTCCTGCTGCTCGGCTGGCAGGCCGGCTTCCTCGCCGGCTACGGCCTGCTGCTGGCGGCGAACGCGGTCTACCTCGCCGCCGCCCTGGTGAAGTGGTACCGCGCGATGGCCGCGCTCGGCCGGAGCTGAGACGACCGTGCGGATCGCGCTCATGGGCACCCGCGGGGTGCCGGCCCGCTACGGCGGCTTCGAGACCGCGGTGGAGGAGGTCGGCCGCCGGCTGGCCGACCTCGGCCACGACGTGGTCGTCTACTGCCGCGAGCCCGGCCCGGCCGAGCACCTGGGGATGACCCGGGTCGAGGTGCGCTCGGTGAAGAAGAAGGTCCTGGAGACGCTGAGCTCGACCGCGCACGCCACCGCGCACGCGGTCCGGCACCGGCCGGACGTGGTGGTCCTGTTCAACGCGGCCAACGCGCCGCTGCTGCCGGCGCTGCGGGCGGCCCGGCTGCCGGTCGCCACCCACGTCGACGGGCTGGAGTGGCGGCGGGCCAAGTGGAGCGGCGCCGGCCGGCGCTACTACCGCACCGCCGAGGCGCTCGCCGTGCGCTGGTCGGACGCGCTGATCGCGGACGCGGCCGGCATCGCCGACTACTACCGGGCCGAGTTCGGCGCGGCCACCGAGCAGATCGCGTACGGTGCGCCGGTGCTGGCCGACCCGGGCACCGACCTGCTCGGCGGGATGGACCTGGCGGCCGGCGGGTTCCACCTGGTGGTGGCCCGGTTCGAGCCGGAGAACCACGTGCTGGAGATCGTCCGGGGCTACCGGGCCAGCGCCGCCGCCCGCCCGCTGGTCGTCGTCGGCTCCGCGCCGTACGCCGACGACTACACCGCCCGGATCACCGCGGCGGCGGCGGGCGACGGGCGGATCCGGCTGGTCGGCGGGGTCTGGGACCAGCGGCTGCTGGACCAGCTGTACGCCGGCGCCCTGACGTACCTGCACGGGCACTCGGTCGGCGGCACCAACCCCTCGCTGCTGCGCGCGATGGGCGCCGGCACGGCCACGCTGGGCTGGGACGTGTCGTTCAACCGGGAGGTGCTCGGCGCCTCCGGCCGGTTCTTCGACTCGGCCGCCGCGCTGGCCCCGCTGCTGGAGGCGGCCGAGGCCGACCCGGCGGACGTCGCGGCCCGGGCCGCGCGGGCCCGGGTGGAGGCCGGCCGGTACGACTGGGACGAGGTCGCCAAGGCGTACGAGCAGCTCTGCGAGCGGCTCGCCGCCGGCTGGTCGGTGCGCGGCCACGCCTCCGGGCGCCGCCGCGGGACGACGGCGTGAGCACCGTCCTGGTCGCGCACCCGTCACCGGACCTCTACGGCTCCGACCGGATGCTGCTGGAGTCGGTGGACGGCCTGCGGGAGGCCGGGCACCGGGTGGTGGTGACCGTGCCCCGGCCCGGGCCGCTGCTGGCCGAGCTGGCCGCCCGCGGGGTGCGCACCGCGGTGATCGACGTCCCGGTGCTGCGCAAGTCGCTGCTGTCCCCGCCGGGGCTGCTGCGGTTCGCCGCCGGGACGCTGCGGGCGCTGCCGGCGGTGTTCGGGCTGCTGCGGCGGGAGCGGCCGGCGGCGGTCTACGT
This sequence comes from uncultured Mycobacteriales bacterium, assembly GCA_902805565.1. Taxonomy (GTDB): domain Bacteria; phylum Actinomycetota; class Actinomycetes; order Mycobacteriales; family CADCTP01; genus CADCTP01. Next base: position 7,113 of record CADCTP010000047.1, on the reverse strand, counting down.
GAACACCGTGACGATCCCGCTGTGGTTCGCCGCGGCCCGGCTGACCGGCCGGCCGGTGCTCGGGCACGTGCACGAGGCCGAGGAGGGGGTGCCCCGGCCGGTCCGGGCCGCGCTCGCCCTGCCGCTGCTGCTGGCCGCCACCGTGGTGGTGAACAGCCGGGCCAGCGGGGCCGCCCTGGACGTGGTGCCCGGCCTGCGGCGCAAGGTCCGGCTGCTCTACAACGGCGTGCCGGGCCCGGCCGCCGACCTGCCCGCGCCGGCGGGGACGGCCCGGCTGGTGCTGGTCGGCCGGCTGTCGCCGCGCAAGGGCACCGACGTGGCGGTGGACGCGGTGGCGCTGCTGCGGGCCGAGGGCCGGGACGTCACCCTCGACCTCGCCGGCTCGGTCTTCCCCGGCTACGAGTGGTACGAGGAGCGGCTGCGCGCCCAGGTCGCCGCGCACGGCCTCGGCGACGCCGTCCGCTTCCTCGGCTTCGTGTCGTCGGTGTGGGAGGCGCACGCCGCCGGGGACGTGGTGCTGGTGCCCAGCCGGGTGGAGCCGTTCGGCAACACCGCGGTGGAGGGGCAGCTCGCCGGCCGGCCGGTGGTGGTCTCCGGCACCCAGGGCCTGGTGGAGATCGTCGAGCACGGCAAGACCGGCCTGGTCGTCCCGCCCGGCGACCCGGCCGCGCTGGCCGGCGCCCTGCGCACCCTGCTGGACGACCCGGCGTACGCGGCCGAGCTGGCGGCGGCCGGCCGGGAGGAGGCCCGCCGCCGCTTCGACCCGGCGCGCTACCGCGCGGAGATGGCGGAGGCGGTGGCGGCCCTCGCCCGCTGAGGCCGGCTTCGGCACACTGGCCGGATGCCCGCCACCCCCGAGGACGCCCCGCAGGACACCCCGGCCGACCTCCGGCCGGACCGTTCGGCCGACCCGCCGCCGAACCTCGGGTCGGACCTCCCGGCAGCCCTCCTGGCGGACATCGCGCTGGCCGAGGAGCTGGCCGGCGCGGCCGGCGAGCTGCTGCTGAGGCTGCGCGCGGACGGCGCCGACCGGGTCGCCGCCGACGGCACCGCCGACGCGTACCTGCTGGCCGAGCTGGCCGCCCGCCGGCCCGGGGACGCGGTCCTGTCCGAGGAGAGCCCGGACGACCCGGCGCGGTTGGCGTCGGCGCGGGTGTGGATCGTCGACCCGCTGGACGGGACCAGGGAGTACCGCGCGCCGGGCCGTACGGACTGGGCGGTGCACGTCGCGCTGTGGTCCGGCGGCGAGCTGGTCGCCGGGGCGGTCACCCTGCCGGCGCTGGGGGAGCTGTGGTCGTCCGGGGCCGTCGCCGTCGGGCCGGACCGGCCGGTGCGCCGGATCGCCGTCAGCCGGACCCGGGCCCCGGCCTGGACCGCCGCGGTCGCCGCGGACCTCGGCGCCGAGCTGGTCCCGATGGGGTCGGCCGGGGCCAAGGTGGCGGCCGTGCTGCGCGGCGAGGTGGACGCGTACCTGCACGACGGCGGCCAGTACGAGTGGGACTCGGCCGCCCCGGTGGCCGTCGCCCGGGCCGCCGGACTGCACACCGCGCGCATCGACGGCTCCCCGCTGGAATACAACCGCCCCGATCCGTGGTCTCCAGACTTGATGGTCTGTCCGCCCGGCGCCGCCGGGCGGATGGTGGAGCTGGTGACCCTGCACCGGGAGGAGAGCTCGTGACCGTCGACTACCGGCTGTCGCACCTGGAGGTGCTGGAGGCGGAGGCCGTCCACATCATGCGGGAGGTGGCGGCGGAGTTCGAGCGGCCGGTGCTGCTCTTCTCCGGCGGCAAGGACTCGATCGTGCTGCTGCGGCTGGCCGAGGTGGCCTTCTGGCCGGCGCCGGTGCCGTTCCCGGTGCTGCACGTGGACACCGGGCACAACTTCCCCGAGGTGATCGAGTTCCGGGACCGGCGGGCCGCCGAGGCCGGCGTCCGGCTGGTCGTCGCGTCCGTGCAGGAGGCGATCGACGCCGGCCGGGTCCCGGCCGAGACCGGCCGCCGGGCCAGCCGCAACCGGCTGCAGACGCCGGTCCTGCTGGAGGCGGTGGAGCGGCACCGGTTCGACGCGCTGTTCGGCGGCGCCCGGCGGGACGAGGAGAAGGCGCGGGCCAAGGAGCGGATCCTGTCCTTCCGCGACGACTTCGGCCAGTGGGACCCGAAGAACCAGCGGCCCGAGCTGTGGTCGCTCTACAACACCCGGGTCAGGTCGGGGGAGTCGATGCGGGTCTTCCCGCTGTCCAACTGGACCGAGCTGGACATCTGGCACTACATCGAGCGGGAGCGGCTGGAGCTGCCGTCGATCTACTACGCGCACCGGCGCCAGGTCTTCGACCGGGACGGGATGCTGCTCTACGACTGCCCGCCGGCCCAGCGGGAGGAGGGCGAGACGCCCTTCGAGGCCACCGTCCGGTTCCGCACGGTCGGGGACATGTCGTGCACCGGCGCGGTGTCCTCCACGGCGGCCACGGTCGCCGAGGTCATCGCCGAGGTCGCGGCCACCCGGATCACCGAGCGCGGCGCGACCCGGGCCGACGACCGGACCGCGGAGGCCGCCATGGAAGACCGCAAGAAGGAAGGTTATTTCTAGTGGACCTCCTCCGGTTCGCCACCGCGGGTTCCGTCGACGACGGCAAGAGCACCCTGATCGGCCGGCTGCTGTACGACACCAAGTCGATCTTCTCCGACCAGCTGGAGGCGGTGGAGCGCACCAGCCGGGACCGCGGCGACGAGTACACCAACCTGGCGCTGCTCACCGACGGGCTGCGGGCCGAGCGCGAGCAGGGCATCACGATCGACGTCGCGTACCGCTACTTCGCCACCCCGCGGCGGAAGTTCATCATCGCCGACACCCCGGGGCACCTGCAGTACACCCGCAACATGGTCACCGGCGCCTCCACCGCCGACCTGGCGATCGTGCTGGTCGACGCCCGGAAGGGGCTGCTGGAGCAGAGCCGGCGGCACGCGTTCCTGGTCTCGCTGCTCGGCGTCCCGCACATCGTGGTCGCGATCAACAAGATGGACCTGGTCGACTGGGACGAGGCCGTCTACGAGCGGCTGCGCGAGGAGTTCACCGTCTTCGCCGCGAAGCTCGACGTCAGCGACGTGACGGTGATCCCGATCTCCGCGCTCAACGGGGACAACGTGGTGACCCGCTCGGACGCCTCCCCCTGGTACGACGGGCCGTCCCTGCTGCACCACCTCGAGAACGTGCACGTCGCCAGCGACCGCAACCTCATCGACGTCCGCTTCCCGGTGCAGTACGTGATCCGCCCGCAGTCCAGCGCGCACCCGGACTACCGCGGCTACGCCGGCACCGTGGCCGGCGGCGTGCTCAAGCCGGGCGACGACGTGCTGGTGCTGCCCAGCGGGCTGACCAGCCGGATCGCCGGGATCGAGACCGCCCACGGGCCGGTCGCCGAGGCGTACGCGCCGATGTCGGTGACGGTGCGCCTGGCGGACGACCTGGACGTCTCCCGGGGCGACATGCTCTGCCGGCCGAACAACGCGGCGACCTCGACCCAGGACGTCGAGGCGATGGTGTGCTGGATGACCGACCGGCCGCTGCGGCCGGGCGGCAAGCTGGCGATCAAGCACACCACCCGGACGGCGCGGGCGGTGGTCCGCGAGCTGCGCTACCGGCTGGACATCAACACGCTGCACCGGGACGAGGGCGCCGGCGAGCTGGGGCTCAACGACATCGGCCGGATCCGGCTGCGGACCACCCAGCCGCTGTTCCTGGACGAGTACCGCCGCAACCGCACCACCGGCGGCTTCATCCTGGTCGACGAGACCACGAACGCGACCGCCGGCGCCGGCATGGTGATCGGGACGAGCTGAGGCCTCAGCGGGGGTTCGACCCGAGGGCGTCCTTGGGGTGGGCGGCGACGTAGCCGGTGACGTCGTCGCGGGCCACCGCCCGCCACAGCTCGGCCGAGCGGGTGCCGTCCAGCCGGACCACGCTCTGCCTGCCCTCCCGGCCGAGCCCGCTCACCGGCGCGGTGAGGAACGTGACGCCGGCCGGGCGCAGGCCGCGCAGGGACAGCACCAGCGAGCGCAGGCCACCGTTGTCCAGCGAGTCGTCCACGCTGACCGCCCGGGCCACCGAGTCGGCGAGCTTCAGCGTCCCGGTCGGGCTGGCCAGCAGCCCGCGGGACGCGGCCTTGGACATCAGCGCCTTGATGACGTTCTGCTGCCGGCGGACCCGGTCCAGGTCCCCGCCCGGCAGGTTGTAGCGCTGCCGGACGTAGGCCAGCGCCTGGTCGCCGTCGAGGTGGTTCATCCCGGCCGGGAACGAGCCGCGGTTGTCGCCGGTCGCCCTGGCGACCCGGACGTCGATCCCGCCGACGGCGTCGGTGATGTCCTTGAAGCCGGCGAAGTCCACGACCGCGAAGTGGTCGATCCGCAGGCCGGTCAGGCCCTCGACCGTCTGCACGAGCAGCGACCCGCCGCCGATCGAGTACGCCGCGTTGATCTTGTTCTTGCCGCGGCCGGGGACGGTCACCCAGCTGTCCCGGGGCAGCGACACCACCGAGGCCGTCCGCCGGTCGGCCGCCACGTGCACCAGCATGATGACGTCGCTGCGCTGCCGGCCGGGCACGAAGGCCGCGCCGTCGCCGTCCGAGCCGGTCGTCTGCTCCCCGGCCCGGGTGTCCACCCCGACCAGCAGGAAGTTGATCGTCTTCTCGGTGCCGGCCGGCTTCTGCGGCCGGGTCGCCTCGTCGATCGGGCCGAAGACGTCCGGGATGCGCTCCACGTCGCCCAGCACCCGGTTGGTGAGCACCTGCACGCCGGCCGCCGCCCCGGCGACGAGGACGACCAGCAGGACGCCCAGCGCGATCAGCGCCTTGCGGCCCCGGGACAGCCGGCGCTCGCGGGGTGCGGGTGGCGTGGGGTCCGGCCGGTCCCGGTTCGGGGCGTGGGCCCAGGGCTGGTCGTCCGGCGCCGGGCGGGGCGGCGGGACGGCGACGTCCTCGCCGATCGGTGCGCCGTACTCGCCTCGCATGGGCCATCCTTCCGCAGGTTCGTCACGCAGAGTAAGAGAACCTGCGAACGGGTGCGGGGCGAACTCCGCATTCGGGGTCGCTCGGATCATAAGGGGGAACGCTGAGTGGTTGTCTGTCACTCAACGTAGTAACTCGGTCGGGAGGTCAGAGCGGGCCCGGCCGCAACTCCGGGTGGCCGCGGAGGTAGCCGGGGACGTCGTCGCGGACCATCGCGTCCCACAGCCCGGTGGCCCGGACCGGGTCGAGCCGGACCCGCGGCTCCCCCGCGCGGCCCGGCGGGCCGGTCGGGGCGGTGAGGAAGTCCACCTGCTCGGGCCGCAGGTTGCGCAGCGACAGCGCCAGCGAGCGCATCTTGCCGTCGCCCAGCGAGTCGTCCACCCTCGTCGTCCGGGCGACCGACTCGAGCAGGCCAAGCGTCCGCGCCGGGTTCGCCTGCAACCCGACCTCGCCCATCCTGGTCAGCAGTGCCTTCATGACCTGCTGCTGGCGGCGGGCGTGCTCCAGGTCGCCGCCCGGACCCCGGCTCTGCTGCCGGACGTACCGCAGCGCCGCGTCCCCGTCGAAGTGGGCGGGCCCGGCCGGGAAGCCGGCGCTCGCCCGCCGGACCCGGACGTCGACACCGCCCACGTCGTCGGTGATGTCCTTGAACCCGGCGAAGTCCATCACCGCGAAGTGGTCGATCCGCAGGGCGGTGAGCTGCTCGACCGTGCGGACGAGCAGCGTCGGGCCGCCGGTGGCGTACGCCGAGGCGATGGTGTCCGGGCCGCGGTCGGGGACCGCCACCCAGCTGTCCCGCGGGATCGACACGAACGCGGCGGTGCGCCGGTCGGCCGCCACGTGCATCAGCATGATCGCGTCGCTGTCGCGGGCCCCCGCCGTCCCGGTGTCCACGCCGACGAGCAGCACGTTGAGGGTCTTGTCGGTGCCGGCCGGCTTCTGCGGCCGCTTGGCCTCGTCCAGCGGCGCGAACACCTCGGGGATGCGCTCGACCTTGCCGAGCACCCGGCGGCTGGCCAGCTCGACGCCGACCGCGCCGGCCACCACGAGCAGGACCAGGACGGCCAGTGCGGCCAGCAGGACCGTACGGGTGCGGGGCCGGCGCCGGCGGGCCGGCTCGACCGGCTGCCAGGTGGGCTCCTCGTCCGCCGTCCCGTCCGGGGACGCCGCGGGCGGTGGTGCGTCGGCGTCCAGCGGTCGGCGCGGCAGCGGCACCGGTGCGGGGTCCTGCCCGCCCGGTCCGCTCGCGGCCTGGGTCCCGTCCGCCCGGACGCCCGGACCCGGTCGATCCTGTGCCATCGATACACCCCCCAGTGACCGACGTGCGAGACCTCAGCGTATGACTCCACACCGGCCGGTCCATTCCCCGAACGGACCGGAATTCCGTGTCACCCGGCGGAGAGCCAGCCACCCCGGCGCAGCACGGCCAGCACCCGGTCCAGCGCCTCCGCGACCGGCATCGTCGAGGTGTCCAGGACCAGGTCGGCGTCGTCGGGCTCCTCGTACGGGTCGCTGATCCCGGTGAAGGTGGGGATCAGGCCGGCGCGGGCCTTGGCGTACAGGCCCTTGCGGTCCCGGGCCTCGCAGACCGCCAGCGGGGTGGCCACGTGCACCAGCACGAAGTCGCCGGTGGCCTCGACGTCGCGGCGGACGGCGGCCCGGGTGGCGGCGTACGGGGCGATCGGCGCGCACACCGCGACACCGCCGTGCCGGCTCACCTCGGCCGCGACCCAGCCGATCCGGCGGACGTTGAGGTCGCGGTCGGCCCGGGAGAAGCCCAGGCCGGCGGAGAGCATCCGGCGCACCTCGTCGCCGTCCAGCACGGTGACCGTGCGCCGGCCGTCCTCCAGCAGCCGGTCCACCAGGGCCCGGGCCAGCGTCGACTTGCCCGAGCCGGACAGGCCGGTGAACAGCACCGTCAGGCCGCGGCGCGGGCGGGGCGGGCGCCAGCGCAGCAGGATGTCCCGGACCGGTGCCGGCAGCTCGGCCAGCGTCGCCGGGTCGTCGGCGGCGGCCCGGGAGCCCGGCCAGCCGGCCGGCAGCGGCCGCACCTCGGTCGCCCCGTACGCGGCCGCGACCGCGGCGACCGCCCGGGCGTCGGCGACCGGGTCGGC
>CADCTP010000046.1 GCA_902805565.1 uncultured Mycobacteriales bacterium | reverse complement strand
GGCGCCCGTCGACCACCGTCGCGCGATTGACCCCGCCGCCCTCGACGGCCCGCAGGCCGGCGGCCATCTTGGAGACCATGCCCGAGTCGAGCGTCGGCAGGATCTCGGCCAGCTCGCGGGCGTCGATCTGCTCGACGAGCGAGTCGCGGTCGGGCCAGTCGGCGTAGAGGCCCTCCACGTCGGTGAGCACGACGAGCTTCTCGGCGGCGACGGCGACGGCGAGGGCGGCGGCCGCGGTGCCGGGGGCGGCCCGGCGCCGGGAGCGGCCGGCGTGGTCGGTGGTGAGCTGCATGCACCGGTAGATGCCGCCGGCCGGCGGGAAGTTGCCCGGCCGGCGGGACCCGCTCGGCTCAGACACCGAGCGGGTGCCAGACCGTCTTCGTCTCCAGGAACGCCGACAGCCGCCGCAGCCCCGGGTCGGCCGACCAGTCCGGCTCCGCGGCCGGGGCCGGCAGCACCCGCTTGACCGTCTGGGCGGCCGCGATCTCCAGCTCGACCGCCCCGGCCGGGTCGGCGCCGGTGAGGTCGAGCGCGTTGACGTCGGCGTGCGCGGCCAGCCACGGCGCGATCTCCGGGGTGGAGCCGGTGAGCAGGTTCACCACCCCGCCCGGGAGGTCGGAGGTGGCCAGCACCTCGGCCAGCGTGATCGCCGGCAGCGGGCGGTCGGTCGAGGCCACGACCACGCAGGTGTTGCCGGTGGCGATCACCGGGGCGACCGTGCTGACCAGCCCGAGCAGCGCCGAGCGCTGCGGGGCGAGGACGGCGACGACGCCGGTCGGCTCCGGCGCGGAGAAGTCGAAGTACGGCCCGGCGACCGGGTTGACCGTGCCGAGCACCGCGGCGACCTTGTCGGTCCACCCCGCGTACCAGACCCAGCGGTCGATCGCCGCGTCCACCTCGGCCTCGGCGTCCGGGGAGCCGGCGTCCCGCAGGTCGGCGACGAACTGGGCCCGCCGCCCCTCCAGCACCTCGGCGACCCGGTAGAGGACCTGCCCCCGGTTGTACGCGGTCGCCTTCGCCCACCCCGGCTGGGCCTTGCGGGCCGCGACCACGGCGTCCCGGGCGTCCTTGCGGGACGCCTGCGCCGCGTTGGCCAGGAACCGACCGTCCACAGCTGACACCTCGTACGACCGCCCCGACTCCGAGCGCGGGAACGCGCCGCCGATGTAGAGCTTGTAGGTCTTGCGCACCGCGATCCGGCCGGGCGGGGCGGAGGAGCGCTCGCGCGACGACTCAGTCAAGATAGGCCTCCAGGCCGTGCCGCCCGCCCTCGCGGCCGAAGCCGGACTCCTTGAACCCGCCGAACGGCGAGGTCGGGTCGAACTTGTTGAACGTGTTGGCCCACACCACCCCGGCCCGCAGCTTCTGCGTCATCCAGAAGATCCGCGAGCCCTTCTCCGTCCACACCCCGGCGCTGAGCCCGTACGGCGTGTTGTTCGCCTTCTCCACCGCCTCGGCCGGCGTGCGGAAGGTGAGCACCGCCAGGACCGGGCCGAAGACCTCGTCCCGGGCGATCCGGTGCGACTGCGCCACGTCGGTGAAGATCGTCGGCGGGAACCAGAACCCCCGCTCCGGCAGCGTGCAGGCCGGCGACCAGCGGTGCGCCCCCTCGGCCTCGCCTATGTCGGACAGCTCGCGGACCCGGGCCAGCTGCTCGGCCGAGTTGACCGCGCCGAGGTCGGTGTTCTTGTCCAGCGGGTCGCCCAGCCGCAGCGTGCCCAGCCGGCGCTGGAGCTTCTCCACCACCTCGTCGTGCACCGACTCCTGCACCAGCAGCCGGGAGCCGGCGCAGCAGACGTGGCCCTGGTTGAAGAAGATGCCGTTGACGATGCCCTCGACCGCCTGGTCCAGCGGGGCGTCGTCGAACACCACGTTCGCGGCCTTGCCGCCCAGCTCCAGGGTCAGCCGGCGGCCGGTGCCGGCCAGCGTCCGCTGGATCTCCCGGCCGACCTCGGTCGAGCCGGTGAACGCGACCTTGTCGATGCCGGGGTGCCGGACCAGCGCCGCGCCGGTCGGGCCGGCCCCGGGCAGCACGTTGACCACGCCCGGCGGCAGGTCGGCCTGCTGGCAGATCTCCGCGAGCACCAGGGCGGTCAGCGGGGTGGTCTCGGCCGGCTTGAGCACCACGGTGTTGCCGGCGGCCAGTGCCGGGGCCAGCTTCCAGGCCGCCATCAGCAGCGGGAAGTTCCACGGGATGACCTGGCCGGCGACGCCGAGCGGGCGCGGGTCCGGCCGGCCGGGGATCGCGTACTCCAGCTTGTCGGCCCAGCCGGCGTGGTAGAAGAAGTGCGCCGCCGCCAGCGGGACGTCGACGTCCCGGGACTCCCGGATCGGCTTGCCGTTGTCCAGGGTCTCCAGCACGGCCAGCTCGCGGGCCCGCTCCTGGATGATCCGGGCGATCCGGAACAGGTACTTCGCCCGCTCCCGGCCCGGCATGGGCCCCCACACCCGCTCGTACGCCCGGCGGGCGGCGGCCACGGCCCGGTCCACGTCGGCCGCGCCGGCGACCGCGACCTCGGCCAGCACCTCCTCGGTCGCCGGGTTGACCGACTTCAGGGTCTCCCCGCCGGCGGTGAAGGCGCCGTCGACGAACATCCCGTACGACTCGCGCAGCCGCGCGATGTCCCGGGACTCGGGTGCGGGGGCGTACGTCCAGTCGGGCATGTGCCCCAGCATGCCACTGCGCCGGCCGCCGCGGCCCGTGCCCCGGCCCGGCCGGCCCGCGCCCCCCATCGAGCCGTCCGATGACGAACAATTCCGCCGCGGCGTGACCGGGGACGGCCCGATCGGTGACGGCCGGTGCCCCCGACATGCCGAACGCCCCGCCCGGGAACTCGGGCGGGGCGCTCGGACGTGCGGGGAGCCGGGGACCCGCACGTCGCGGGTCCCCGGCCCTGGGTCAGCGCAGCGTGTACGCCCGCAGGATGGTCTGCTCGACCTTGTTGCCGGCCGAGTCGGACGCCTTCGCCCGCAGCGACACCGAGGTGGCGCCGGCCGGGTGGGTCAGCAGGACGTGGCCGCCGACGACCGGCGCCGCCCGCCAGGTCCTGCCCTCGTCGTAGGACACCGAGACGGTCGGCGCGCCGACCCGGCCGAAGGGGGCCCCGGCCGTCTTCTGCACCCGCACCGGCACGGCGAACAGCTCGCCGGCCGGCGCCGAGTTGCGCAGGTCGACCGGCGGCCGGAACCGGATCCCGAGCAGCGGCAGGGACTGCACGCCCTCCGCCGGCCGCCCGGACCGGAACGTCCACGCCGCGGTCACCGACGTGCTCAGCCCGCCGGCACCGGGCCCGGTCGCCGTCATCGTCATCCGGTAGGTCGCGGCGCCCCGCGGGACCGCCCACATCCCGCCGCCCGGATACGGCGTGCTGGCCAGCGGCACCCCGTTCCGGGTCAGCGTCGTCGTGCCGGCGGACTCCGCGTAGCCGACGTGACCGGCGGCGTCCCCGTGCAGCGACAGGTCGACGTACAGCTCGTCGTCGACCCGGACCGCGACCGACCCCATCCCGGCGGCCGACCCCGGCACCAGCGGGCCGTTGACCGCGCCGCCCCAGCGCTCGCTCACCGTCCGCCCCGCGGTGTACCGGCGCGGGACCTCGGAGAACCAGCTGGTGACCGGCGTGGTCTCCCACGGGGTGCCGGTGAAGACCATGACGTCGCCGATCCAGTCGACGCCCGGGCTGTACAGCTCGGTCAGCCGGGCGGGCAGGGCCAGGGTCGCCACCCCGTCCTTGACCCCGGTCAGCCCGGTCCCGGCCGAGGCCACAGTGGTCTGGGAGAGCCCGAGGTCGCGGTCCCGGAACCGCGGGACCAGGTTGGCCGGGATCCGCCGCTGCGCCGACCAGGAGAGTCGGTACTGGTAGGGGCTGCCGGCGAACCCGCCGGCGCCGTCCGGCCGGGCGAGCGTGCCCTCCAGCGAGACGGTGAACTGCCCGGCCGGGGCCGAGGTGCGCGACGGCCGGGCGAACAGCTGCGCGAAGTCCGAACCGAAGATCCCGGACCACAGTTCGATCCCGGCGCTCCGGCGCTGCACGATCAGGCCGGCCAGGCCGGCCTTCGCCGGCCGCTCGACCCGCATGCCCAGCGGCACCGCGGCCGGGCCGTCCAGCGGCAGGGTCCGGTTCCGGTCGACCACGACGGTCGGCTCCACGAACGTGGTCAGCTCGAACCCGCCGTCGGCGGGCTGCACCCAGCCGTCCATGTAGTAGCTGCCCTTGGGCAGCCGGGCGACGAGCGTGCCGGGCCGGCCGTTGCCGGCGTACTTGGCGACGGTCCCGTCCAGCGCGAGGAACCAGGCGCTCGCGTACGGCGTCGGCGCGCCGGTGCGGTCGGTGACCGGCATCGTCACGTCGTAGCTCTCCACCTCGCGGTCGACGGACAGGGCGGTCCGGATCACCGTCCGGCCGTCCCGGCCGGTGGCGGTGAGCAGGCCGCTGTAGCGGCCGTCGGGCGCCGTGACCCGGGTGTCGAACCGGACGGTGGCCTTGGCGGTGCCGCCGGCCGGGACCGTCAGCGAGCCGGTGGACAGCCGGAGCAGGCCGGCGGGCGCGCGGGCCCCGGTCGGGCCGCGGAAGTCCGTGGTCAGGGTCAGGGTCAGCGGGGCAGTCCCCGGGTTGCTGTAGGTGATCCGCCGGTTGATCGGGGTGTCGTCGGCGTGCGGCCAGCGGGCCACCCCGCCCGCGACGCTGACCGGCGACACGGACGCGGTCTGCCGGGTGGCCCGGGCGAGGTCCACCCGGCCCGCGCCCTGCGCGTCGACCGGGGCGCCCCGGCTGGGGGCGGCCGAGCCGACCAGCACGGCCTTGATCCGGGCCGGGGTCCAGTCCGGGTGCTGCCCGGCCAGGATCGCGGCCGCGCCGGCGACGTGCGGCGTGGCCATCGAGGTGCCGCTGAGCCGCTGGTAGTCCGCGCCGACCGGGTCACCCAGGCCGGAGCCGGTGGCCCGGGCGGCGACGATGTCCACGCCCGGGGCGGTCAGGTCCGGCTTGATCGCGGCGTCCCCGGCGCGCGGCCCCCGGCTGGAGAAGTAGGCCAGCGCGTTCCGCGCGTCCACCGCGCCGACGGTGAGCGCCTCGTCGGCGGCGGCCGGGCTGCCGATGGTGCCCTCGGACGGGCCGCTGTTGCCGGCCGCGACCACGAACAGCGTGCCGGTCTCCCGGGTCAGCCGGTTGAGCTCCCGGCTCATCAGGTCGGTGCCGTCGCTCTCGAACGGCGAGCCCAGGCTCATGTTCACCACGTCGGCGCCCTCGGTGGCGGCCCACTCCATGCCGGCGATGATCTGCGACTCGTAGCCGCTGCCGGTGTCGTCGAGCACCTTGCCGATCAGCAGCCGCGCGTCCGGGGCCACCCCGCGGTAGCGCCCGGCGGAGGCCGCGCCGCTGCCGGTGACGGTCGAGGCCACGTGGGTGCCGTGGCCGTCGCCGTCCTCGACGCCGGCCGGGTTGTCGGTGAAGTCCCGGGAGCCGGCGACCGCGCCGGCGAAGTCCGGGTGGTCGGTGTCGATGCCGGTGTCCAGGACGGCCACCGTCGCGCCGGCGCCGGTGTGCCCGGCCGCCCAGGCGGCGGGCGCGCCGATCTGCGGGACGCTGCGGTCCAGGGTCGCGGTGACCCGGCCGTCCAGCCAGACCTTCGTCACGCCGGACCGGGCCGTGGTCAGCGACCGCCAGACCTGGTTCGTCGTCGCCTTGGGGGCGCGCAGCGCGGTCGCGGTGCCGCCGGGCAGCTTGCGGGTGCCGGTCGCGCCGGTGGTCCGCGCGGTGACGCCCTCCGGGTGGCTGACGACCAGCGGGAGGTCCGCGCGCCGGTCGTCGGAGTAGCCGTACGCCAGCAGTGCGGTGACGTCGAACAGCCGGCGGTCCAGCGTCCCGGCCGCGACCCCGCGGCTGGCGTCGGCGGGCAGCACGATCGTGTGCCCGCGGACGGTCTGCCGGACGAAGGTCATCCCGGCCCGACCCGGTCCGGGCCGGACGTCGACCCGGCCGCCCGGCCGGACCAGCACCCGGTCCCCGGTCACCAGGGTCACCCGGCCGACCTGCTCGCCGGCTGCCGCGGCGCGGGTGGCCGCCGCCGTGCCCGCGGGAGGCGCCGCTCCCGCCGACGGCACGGGGCCCAGCACCCCGAGCACCGCCGCCGCGGTGGCGCCGAGCACCACCGCGGTCGTCCTGGTTCGTCCCATCCGTAACGCTCCTGCCGTCTAAGCTGCCGTCCGGCCCCGACGCCGGCGACGTGTGCTCCCTATAACGCCAAAACCGGGCGAAAGGTTGACGCGGATCCCGGACATTTTTCCGAGCGGGGACGTGTCGAGGCCGGCGACGTGGTGGGGCGGTGCTGATCGCGGCCGGCGCCGGCCCCGGCACCCCCGCCCGGCGGATCCGCCCCCGTGCTGGCCGGGGCGGTGCCGGGGGCGACGTACCGGACGGTGCCGGGCGAAGAACCCGCGATCCGGCCGCGGCCCTGGGTGCTCGCCTCGAGCCGCGGCCGACGGGGCCGGCGCCGGACCGGGGGATCAGTCCAGGGTCACGTAGTCCGGGCCGGAGTACGCACCGGTCCGGAGCTTCTGGCGCTGCAGGATGATGTCGTTGAGCAGGCTCGACGCGCCGAACCGGAACAGGTCCGGGTCCAGCCACTCCGGCCCCGCGACCTCGTTGACCTGCACCAGGTAGCGGACGGCCTCCTTGGCCGTGCGGATGCCGCCGGCCAGCTTCACCCCGCGCCGCTCGCCGGTGGCCAGCGCGAAGTCCCGCACCGCCTCCAGCATCACCAGCGACACCGGCGGGGTGGCCGAGGTGGCCGCCTTGCCGGTCGAGGTCTTGATCACGTGCCCGCCGGCCAGCAGGGCCAGCCAGGACGCCCGGCGCACGTTGTCCAGTGTGGACAGCTCGCCGGTCTCCAGGATCACCTTGAGGTGGGCGGCGCCGCAGGCCTCGCGGACCGCGACGATCTCGTCGTGCACGCGGAGGTAGTCGCCGGCCAGGAACGCGCCCCGGTCGATCACCATGTCGATCTCGTCCGCGCCGGCGGCGACCGCCTCCCGCACGTCGGCCAGCTTGGTGCTCAGGCTGGCCCGGCCGGACGGGAACGCGGTGGCCACGCTGGCCACCTTCACCGTCGACCCGGCCAGCTCGCGGACCGCGGTCCCGACCAGGTCGGGGTAGATGCAGATCGCCGCGACCGGCGGGGTCGAGAGGTCGGTCGGGTCCGGCTGCCGGCCCTTCGCGCACAGCGCCCGGACCTTGCCGGCGGTGTCCGCGCCCTCCAGGGTGGTCAGGTCCACGCAGCGGATCGCCAGGTCCAGCGCGTACGCCTTGGCGTCCTTCTTGATGCTGCGGGTGGCCAGGACGGCGGCCCGCGCCTCCGCCCCGACCTGGTCCACGCCCGGCAGCCCGTGCAGGAACCGCCGCAGCGTCCCGGAGTCCCGCACGACGTCGGCGTACGACTCGATCACCGTCACGCCCCCGACCCTACGCGGTCGGCGGGCACCCCGGCATGATCGTCAGCGGCCGCCGCGGGCCCAGGCCCGCACCACGGCCCAGGCCAGCGGGAGGGGCACCGTGCCCGCGCCCAGGCCGACGTCGACGAGCAGGTTGAAGACGTCGGTGCGGCGCTTGGCGGTGGCGATCGCGGCGTCCAGGAACCGGGTCGACTGGGCGGCCCGGGCCAGCACGTCGGTGGTCCGCAGGTGCTCGCCCAGCGACTGCCGCAGCCCGGCCTTGTACGCACCCAGCGGGTTCGACCGCACCCGCACCGCCGCCGTCCCGGCGACCCGACCGCTGACCAGCGCGTAGTAGATGCCCTCGCCGGTCAGCGGGTTGATCAGCCCGGCCGCGTCGCCGGCCAGCAGCACCCGGCCGCGACCGGGCACCCGGGGCCGGCCGGGGGACAGCGGCAGGTGGTGGGCGAGCAGGTCGCGGGCCGGCAGGTCCGGCAGCAGTTCGGCCAGCCGGCCGTGCAGCACCTCCTTGCCGGGGCCGCCGGCCGCGTGCAGCCGGGGCAGCAGCATCCCGAAGCCGACGTTCGCGGTGCCGTCGCCGATCGGGAACGACCACGCGTACGCCGGCCAGCCGGCCTTCTGCATGGCGATGAACTGGGCGCCGTCCGCGCGCTCGCTGCCGGGCGGGATGTCGGCGTAGCCGCGGACGGCGATCGCGACGTGCTTCTGCTTCGGCGCCGGCACGCCGAGCAGCCGGCGGACGGTGGAGTTGGCGCCGTCGGCGGCGACCACCGCCCGGGCGGCCATGCCGTCGACCATGACGGTGTCCCCGGCCGGGGTGACCTCCCGGACCCGGTGCCTGCGCACCTGCACCCCGGCCGCCCGGGCCGCGTCGACCAGCCGGGCGTCGAAGACCTTCCGCGGCACCACGTGGTTGGGTCGGGCCGCGGTCGCCGACACCGTCACGCCGCCGGGCGAGACCACCGACAGCTTGTCGGTCGCGGTGTAGTCGGCGATCAGGTCGGGCACGCCCAGCTTGGCCAGCTCGTCCCGGCCGTGCGCGGCGATCCCGTCGCCGCAGGCCTTGTCCCGGGGGAACTCGGCCCGGTCCAGCAGCAGCACCCGGGCGTCCGGCCGGGCCCGCCGGGCGGCCAGTGCCGCCGCCGAGCCGGCGGGTCCGCCGCCGATCACCACCAGGTCCCAGGTCTCGTCGCTCACACCACCGAGCCTGCCACGCATCGCCACCCGTTACCGTGTGGGCTCGTGCAGACCCTCGTCGTGGACCACCCGCTCGCCGCCGCCCGGTTGACCACGATCCGGGACGAGCGTACCGACAACACCGGATTCCGGGTGGCCCTGCGGGAGCTGTCCACGATGCTGGTGTACGAGGCCACCCGCGACCTGCCGACCGAGCCGGTGCCGGTGCGCACCCCGGTCGGCCCCGCGATCGGCGCCCGCCCGACCAACCCGCCGCTGCTCGTCCCGGTGCTGCGCGCCGGCCTCGGCATGGCCGAGGCCGCGCTGGGCCTGCTGCCGGAGGCGCAGATGGGCTTCGTCGGGCTGGCCCGGGACGAGCACACCTTCGAGCCGAAGCCGTACCTGGCGTCCCTGCCGACCTCGCTGGTCGGCCGGCCGGTGCTGGTGCTGGACCCGATGCTGGCCACCGGCGGCTCGCTGCTGCACTGCTGCCGGCTGCTGACCGAGCGCGGCTGCGAGTCGATCACCGTGGCCTGCGTGCTGGTGGCACCGGAGGGGCAGCGGGCGCTGGCGGACAGCGGGCTGGTCCAGCGGCTGGTGACGGCGGCGGTCGACGAGCGGCTGAACGAGAACGCGTACATCGTCCCCGGGCTCGGCGACGCGGGCGACCGCCAGTTCGGCGCGGTCTGACCGACCGGTCGGCACCACCCCGGTCCGGGCGGCGGCACCGGGTCCGGTCGGTGCCACCCGGTCCCGGCAGCGGCACCCGGTCGGCGGGCGGCGGTCGGGACCGGGCCGGTCAGGCGCCGAGGCGGGGGGCCAGCTCCGCCCGGAGCGCGGC
>CADCTP010000045.1 GCA_902805565.1 uncultured Mycobacteriales bacterium | reverse complement strand
GCTGGTCCTGCGACCGGCTCGCGGCCGAGCCGGCGGCGCCGGGCGGTCCCGCGCCCGGCTGGCGGCCCGAGCGGCCCGCCTCCGGGGCCGTGGGCGCCGGGTGTCCCGGCTGGCGGCGCCGAGCGGCGTACCCGGGCTGGGCCGGAAGGCCCTGACGGCTGACCGGTCCGCGCCCTACCGTCCCAGTTATCCCCCCGGACGGGAGTTTCGCCTGTGACCGAGCTGCTCGTGCCGCCCGCTGCGACGGCGCCCGGACAGACCCGCGTGGTCCGGGCCGGGGTCGCGCCCGGCACCGTCGTGCGGTGCGGCGCCACCGACACGCTGCTCTCCGGCATGGCGGTGTCCCTGGTCTTCCTCTACGAGCGGGCGGTCCCGGTGGACCGGCTCGCCGCCGGGCTCGCCGCGGCGCTGGCCCGGGTGCCGGTGTTCGGCGGCAGCCTGCGGACCACGCCGGGCGGGCTGCCGGAGATCGTCTGCGACGACGCCGGCGTGCCGCTGACGGTGGCCGACTCGCCGGACCCGCTGGCCGTCGCGGCCGGCCGGATGACCCTGCCGACCGCCGGGTTCGTCGACACCGTGCCGGCCGGCCGGGACCGGCCGGCCGACGCCCCGCTCACCTCGGTGAAGGTGACCCGGCTCGGCGACGGCGGGATGGTCGTCGGCTGCTCGTGGCACCACGCGATCGGCGACCTGCAGAGCTTCATGCTGCTGATGCGGGCCTGGTCGGCCGCGGTCGAGGGCACGCCGCCGCCGGAGGTGGTGCTGGTCGCGGACCGGGAGGCCCAGCTGGACTCGGTGCTGCCCGCCCACGCGGTCGGCCGGTCGGGCTACCGGCTGCCGGACGCGGAGGAACGCGAGCACCTGGGCCGGGAGCTGCGGGCGGCGCCCCGGGCCAACCGGATCGTCCAGGTCTACTTCGCCCCGGCCGAGGTGGACCGGATGCGGGCGGCGTACAGCGTCGAGGCGGACCGGCGGCTGTCCACCAACGACGCCGTGCTCGGCCACCTGCTGGCCACGATCCGCCGGCTGGACGGCGACACCGCCGCGCGCCGGCTGGCGATGCCGGTCAACTACCGCCGGCACGTCGGCCTGCCGCCGGCCGCGGTCGGCAACCTGGTCAGCGAGGTCGACTTCGTCTGCGCCCCGGCGGCGCGGCCGGCCGAGATCGCCGCCGCGGTGCGGGCCGCGGTCGACGACTTCGTCGGCACCCACCTCAGCGTCCGGGCCAACCGCGAGTTCCTGGCCCGGATCGGCCCGGACCGGGTCTTCGACACGATGCCGGTCGGGTTCGACCCGGAGAACCGGACGTTCTTCCTCACCAACTGGTCCCGCGCCGGCGCGTACGACGTGACCTTCGACGGCGGCCGCCCGGCCTGTTTCTGCCCGGAGATCCCGCTGCCGACGGCGTGGTCGAGCTGGCTGGTGGAGGGCTTCGGCGGGGTCGGCCACCTGGCCACGGTGGTGGTGCCGGCCCGGCTGGCCGGCCGGCTGCGGACCGATTCCGGGCTGCACGTCTTCCGTGACCCGGCGGACGAGCTGCCGCCGCTCGCCGCGGAGATCCGCAAGCTGGCGTGAGCCGGCAGGACCGACGGCGACCTCCCCGCCGGCGCCCGGACCTGGCCCGCCCCGCCCGGGCCGGTGGACCGGTGGCGCGCCCGGCCCGGGGCGCGGTCCGTTGCGGCGGCGCGGCCGGCGTGGGACCCTTTACCGAACGATCGGTCAGTTAATCGCTCCGGGAGGCTCCGTGCCGGTCATCGAGGACGAGGCGACGTTCGAGGCGACCGTCGCCGGCAACGACCGGATCGAGCCGCGGGACTGGATGCCCGAGGGCTACCGCCGCACGCTGGTCCGGCAGATCGCCCAGCACGCCCACTCCGAGATCATCGGGATGCAGCCGGAGGGGGCCTGGATCGGCCGGGCGCCGTCGCTGCGCCGCAAGGCGATCCTGCTGGCCAAGGTGCAGGACGAGGCCGGTCACGGCCTCTACCTCTACTCCGCCTGCGAGACGCTCGGCGTCACCCGGGCCGAGCTGACCGACATGCTGCTGTCCGGCAAGCAGAAGTACAGCTCGATCTTCAACTACCCCACCCCGTCGTACGCCGACGTCGGCACGATCGGCTGGCTCGTCGACGGGGCCGCGATCTGCAACCAGGTCCCGCTCTGCCGCACCTCCTACGGGCCGTACGGGCGGGCGATGATCCGCATCTGCAAGGAGGAGTCCTTCCACCAGCGGCAGGGCTACGAGCTGCTCATGACGATGATGCGGGGCACCGACGAGCAGCGGGCGATGGTGCAGGAGTCGGTGGACCGGTTCTGGTGGCCGTCGCTGATGATGTTCGGCCCGCCGGACGTCGAGTCGCCGAACACGGCCCGCTCGATGGCCTGGGGGATCAAGCGCAACACCAACGACGAGCTGCGGCAGCGGTTCGTCGACATGACCGTGCCGCAGGCCGAGGCGCTCGGCGTCACGCTGCCGGACCCGGACCTGCGCTGGAACCCCGACCGCGGCGCGTACGACTTCGGCCAGCCGGACTGGTCGGAGCTGAAGCGGGTGGTCTCCGGCGAGGGGCCGTGCAACGCCGAGCGGATGGCGCACCGCACCCGGGCGCACGAGGACGGGGCATGGGTGCGGGAGGCGGCGGCGGCGTACGCGGGGCAGCGGTGATCGGCGCCGACTGGCCGCTGTACGAGGTGTTCGTCCGCGGCAAGCGCGGCCTCAACTTCGTGCACGCCGGGTCGCTGCGGGCCGCCTCGGACGCCCACGCGGTGGACCGGGCGTTCGCCGTCTACACCCGGCGGGGCACCGACGCGGCCGTGTGGGTGGTCCGCTCGACCGACGTGACCGCGTCGGCGCCGGCGGAGAAGGAGCCGCTGTTCGCGCCGAGCGGCG
This sequence comes from uncultured Mycobacteriales bacterium, assembly GCA_902805565.1. Classification (GTDB taxonomy): domain Bacteria; phylum Actinomycetota; class Actinomycetes; order Mycobacteriales; family CADCTP01; genus CADCTP01. Next base: position 6,580 of record CADCTP010000045.1, on the reverse strand, counting down.
ACAAGGTCTACCGGCACCCGACGTTCTACTCGATCCCCGAGGGGGTGCCGCACATATGAGCGACTCCGTCTATTCGGGACTGCTCGGCGAGTCCGACCCGCACTGGGCCTTCGGCACCGGGTTCGCCGAGCCGCTGGCCGGGGTGGACGCCGCGGTGCCGGCCGGGGTCGACCCCGCCGACCTCGGGCGCTACTGCCTCATGCTCGGCGACGACGCGCTGGTGCTGTCCCAGCGGCTGTCCTGGTGGACCAGCCGGGCACCGGACCTGGAGGAGGACATCGCGCTGGCCAACGTGGCGCTGGACCTGCTCGGCCAGGCCCGGCTGCTGCTGTCCCGGGCGGGCGGGGTGGCGCCGGACCTGGTGCCCGCGGTGGCCCAGCAGCCCGAGGACGCCCTGGCGTACTTCCGGGGGCCGGCGGAGTTCCGCAACGTGCGGCTGGTCGAGGGCGAGGACGTCGACTTCGCCGACGCGGTGGTCCGGCTGCTGCTGTTCTCGGTGTGGCGGCTGGCCGTGCTGGACCGGCTGGCCGGCAGCCGGGACGGGGTGCTCGCCGCCGTCGCGGCCAAGGGCGTCAAGGAGCTGACCTACCACCGCGACCACGCCGGCCGCTGGGTGGTGACGCTGGCCCGGGGGACCGCGGAGTCCCGGCGCCGGCTGGTCGCCGCGCTGGACCGGCTGTGGCCGCTGCGGGCCGAGCTGCTGGTCCCGCATCCGGTGGAGGCGCGGATGGCGGCGGCCGGGATCGGCGTGGACCCGGCCGCGGTGGCCGCCGAGGTCGACGCGGTGCTGGACCAGGTGCTGACCGCGGCCGGGGTGGACCGCCCCGACGTCGCGGACGCGCCCGGCGGCGGGCGGGACGGGTCGCACACCCCCGCGCTGGCCACGATGCTGGCCGAGCTGCAGGAGGTCGCCCGGGCCCACCCCGAGGGCACCTGGTGACCGGCCCGGTGACCGGCCCGGGCGGCATGGTGACCGGCCCGGCGACCGGCCCGGGCGGCCCGGTGACCGCGCGGGAGGTCGCCGAGACCGTCGTCGACCCCGAGCTGCCGATGCTCACCCTGGCCGACCTCGGGGTGCTGCGCGAGGTGTCCGAGGTGGACGGGGTGGTCGAGGTGGCGATCACCCCGACCTACTCCGGCTGCCCGGCGCTGACCGCGATGCGGGACGACCTGGTGGCCCGGCTGCACCGGGCCGGCTACCCGGACGTCCGGGTCCGGGTCGAGCTGCACCCGGCCTGGTCGACCGACCGGATCACCGAGCGCGGCCGGCGGACGCTGGCCGAGCACGGCATCTCCCCGCCCGGGCCGGCGCCGCGCCGCCGCGGCCCGGTGCCGCTCACCCTCGGCGTCCCGGACCGGGCCGTGCACTGCCCCCGGTGCGGCGCCCGCGGGGCGCTGGTGTCGGAGTTCGGCGCGACCGCCTGCAAGGCGCTCTACCGCTGCCCGTCCTGCGGCGAGCCGTTCGAGCACGTCAAGGAGCTGTGATGGCCTTCCACCCGCTCACGGTCGCCGCGGTCGAGCGGGTCTGCGACGACGCGGCCGCGGTCACCTTCGACGTCCCGCCGGACCTGCGGGACGCGTACGCGTTCGCCCCCGGCCAGTCGCTGACGCTGCGCCGGGTGATCGACGGCGTGGAGCAGCGGCGCAGTTACTCGATCTGCGCGCCGGCCGGGGAGCGGCCCCGGGTCGGCGTGCGGGAGATCCCGGACGGGCTGTTCTCCCGGTGGCTGGTGCGCGACGTGCGGCCCGGCGACCGGATCGAGGTGCAGACCCCCACCGGCCGGTTCCGCGCCGACGCCGCGGCCGGCGGCCGGCACCTGTGCGTCGCGGCCGGCTCCGGCATCACCCCGATGCTGTCCATCGCCTCGTCCGTCCTGGCCGGGCACCCCGACGCCACGGTCACGCTGCTGTACGGCAACCGCAGCACCGGCACGGTGATGTTCGCCGAGGAGCTCGCCGACCTGAAGGACCGCTTCGGCCCGCGGTTCGAGCTGGTGCACGTGCTGTCCCGGGAGCCGCGCGACGTCGAGTTGCTGTCCGGCCGGCTCGACGGCGCCCGGCTGCGCCGGCTGCTGGAGCTGTTCGTGCCGGTGCCGGCCGTCGACCACGCCTGGCTCTGCGGGCCGTACGAGATGGTGGCGGAGGCCCGGGTCGTGCTGACCGGGCTGGGCCTGCCCGAGGACCGGATCCACCGGGAGCTGTTCTTCGTCGACGCCCCGCCGCCGGCGCCGGTCCGCGCGGACGCCGTCGCGGCCGGGGTCACCAGCGAGGTCACCCTGACCATCGACGGGCGCAGCTCGACCGCCGCGCTGCCCCGGGACCGGACGATCCTGGACGGCGCGCAGGCGGTCCGCTCGGACCTGCCGTTCGCCTGCAAGGGCGGGGTGTGCGGGACCTGCCGGGCACTGCTGTGCTCCGGCGAGGTGGACATGCGCCGCAACTACGCGCTGGAGAAGGACGAGCTGGCCGCCGGCTTCGTGCTGACCTGCCAGTCCTACCCGGTCAGCGAGCGGGTCACGGTCGACTACGACGCCTGAGCCGGCCCGCCGCGGGCGAGCCCGTCGAAGGCCAGCGTGGTGATCGTCGCGGCGAGCACGTCGCCGTCCACCGGTCCGCCCGGCCGATACCACTCCACCAGCGAGTTCACCATGCCGAACAGCAGCCGGGACACCACGTCCGGCGGCAGGTCGGCCCGCAGCGACCCCTCGGCGACCGCCGCCGCGACCAGCGCGGCCAACCGGTCGTCGATCTCCCGGCGGCGACGCAGCGCGGCCTGCTCGACCGGCGAGTTGCCGCGCACCCGCAGCAGCAGGGTGACCGCCGGCAGGTGGTCGACCAGCACCCGCACGCTGTCCCGCACCGCCGCCCGCAGCCGCTCGTACGCGCTGTCGCCGGTGGCCCGGTCCAGGACCTCGGTCAGCCCGTCCAGCGCCTCGTCCAGCGCCGCGGCGAGCAGGGCCTCCTTGCCGGGCACGTGGTGGTAGATCGCGGACTTGCCCACCCCCAGCTCCCGGGCCAGGTCGCCCATGCTGGTGCCGTCTTACCCCTGCCGGTTGAACAGGTCGACGGCCCGCCGCAGCACGCTGTCCTGGTCGTGCCCGGGCCGCCCGCGCCGGGGCTGCATCGGCCCAGGCTGTCACACCCCGGCGGGCGGGCGCGCGCGGCGGCGCCGGCCGGGATCCGCCGCACCGGCCCGGGTGCGCCGGGCCGGTGCGGCGGGGGGACTCAGCGGGTCATGCAGGTCGCGTCGTCGCCCTGGTAGCGCAGCTTCCCGGTCATCACGCCCCGGTAGAACGACCAGTACGACGGCTCGACCGTCTCCACCTGGTCGGCGATCAGCGTGTGCAGCTTCGGCACCTGGGCCATCGGCACGCCCTGGTGGAAGTGGTGCGCGGTGTGCAGGTCGTTGCCGTTGGTCACCCACTTGCCGAACCGGCCGCCGTACACGGTGCGGGTGTTGGCCAGCACGTTCGGGTTGGTCTGGGTGTTCAGGCCGAAGTGCTCCGGCAGCTCGATCAGGAAGTGCGTCGGCTCCGCGATCAACAGCGTCGGCAGCACCCACACCCAGAGCAGGTACGGGTCGCGGGTGACCGCGGTGAACACGATCGCGGCCAGCAGCAGCACCGCGAAGGCCTGGTACTCCTGCCGGATGCGGCGGGCGGCGGCCGGCTTGATCACCGTGGGGTTGGTCCGCCCGAGCACGCTGCGGCCCATGTCGGCGGCCACGTTGAGGTAGCGCCCCAGGTGGAAGCTGCTGCGCAGGAAGCCGAGCGGGGTGTCGATGTCCCGGAACCGGTAGTTGAAGAACTCCTGGTTGTTCGGGGTGCCGAGGAACGCGTGGTGCCGCAGGTGCTCGTACTTGTAGTGCCAGTACGAGCTGAGCATCGGGACGCCGGACAGGAAGCCGACCAGCCGGTTCAGCGACCGGCGGTGGTAGGCGTGCTCGTGCAGGCACTCGTGCTGCAGTTCGACCAGGTGTGCGTACAGCACGCCCAGCACCGGCACCGCGAGCACGATCATCCACCACTCGCGCACCAGTGCGACGCCGACCCAGCAGGCCGCGATGATCGCGACCGCGAACAGGAACTTGACCGTGAACCAGCCTGGCCGCTTGACGAACAGTTCCCCGTCGAGATTGCGGCGGATGTCCTTGCCCCGGATCGGCGCCAGCAGCACACCGGTCGAGCCGTCGAGGTCTGGTCCCGCGTCGGTGGTGGTCATGGGCACTCCTCTGTTGTGCGCCGATCGGACGGTCGGCGCAGAAGTGCCGCAATTAATATCACCCAAGTAGGCATGATCGGAACTTGTCATTGACGTATCGGACGGGAAGGCTCGGTCGGGTGACGATCCCAGAGGAAAGCCTGGACCCGCCGTCGTGGACCGAGCTGCGGGCGCTCGGGCACCGGATGGTCGAGGACATGTTCGACTGGCTGGACGGCTTGCGCGACGGTCCGGTGTGGCAGCCGATGCCGGACGCGGTGCGGGAGCGGTTCGGCGGCCCCGCCCCGGAGTTGGGCGCCGGCCCGCACGCGGCGTACGCGGACTTCCGCGAACTGGTCCTGCCCTACGTCACCGGCAACGCGCACCCGCGCTTCTGGGGCTGGGTCTGCGGCAACGGCACCGGCCTGTCCATGCTCGCCGAGATGCTCGCCGCCGGGGTGAACTCCTCGGTCGACGGCTTCGACGACGCCGGCACCCAGGTCGAGATGCAGGTGATCGACTGGTGCAAAGAGATGGTGGGCTTCCGGCCGGAGGCCAGCGGGCTGCTGCTGTCCGGCTGCTCGGTGGCGAATTTCGTCGGCCTGGCGGTGGCCCGCAACGCGGTGCCCGGGATCAAGGAGCACGGCGTGCCGGGCGGCCTGACCGTGTACGGCTCCACCGACACCCACTCCTCGGTCCGCCGGGCCGTACAGCTGCTGGGCCTGGGCACCGAGGCGCTGCGGGTGGTGCCGACCGGCCCGGGCGGCGGGGTTGACGTGGCCGCGCTGGACGCCGCGATCGCCGCCGACGCCGCGGCCGGGCTGCGGCCGGTGGCGGTGGTCGGCACCGCCGGCACGGTGAACACCGGCGCGATCGACGACCTGACCGGGCTGGCCGACGTCGCCGCGCGGCACGGCGTCTGGTTCCACGTGGACGGCGCGTTCGGTGCCTGCGCGGCGCTCTCCCCCCGGCTGCGGCCACTGGTCGCCGGCCTGGAGCGGGCGGACTCGTTGGCCTTCGACCTGCACAAGTGGATGTACTTCCCGTACGAGGCGGGGGTGGCGCTGGTCCGCTCGGACGCGGCGCACCGGGAGGCCTTCCGGTACGCGGCGGCGTACATGGCCCCGGCGGCCGGCGGGCTGGCCGCGGGCCGCGGCCGGCAGTTCACCGAGTACGGCCCGCAGTTGTCCCGCGAGTTCCGCGCGCTGAAGATCTGGATGGGGATCAAGGAGCACGGCGTCGCCGCCTTCCGCCGGCTGATCGAGCAGAACGTCGACCAGGCCCGCTACCTCGCCGGCCTGGTCGAGGCGTCGGCCGAGCTGGAGCTGCTGGCCCCGGTGCCGCTGAACGTCGTGTGCCTGCGCTACCGCGGTGCGGTCCCGGCCGACCGGCTCAACGCGCTGAACCGCGCGCTGCTGGTCCGGCTGCAGGAGAGCGGCGTCGCGGTGCCCTCGCACACCGAGCTGGACGGCCGGTACGCGATCCGGGTCGCGATCACCAACCACCGCAGCCGCCGGGAGGACTTCGACCTGCTGGTGAGGACCGTCAGCGCGCTCGGCGGGGAGTTGGCCCCGCCGGTGGTGACCACGTGATCCCCCGGCCGTCGGCGCTGGAGCGGTACTTCGCCGCCCACGAGTTCTCCGTCGAGTACGTCGCCGGCGCCTCCGACGTGGACGGGCTGCCGCTGCGGGAGCTGCTGGCCTGGGCCGACGAGGACTCCCTGACCGCCTGGGAGCGACTGGCCCTCGGCTACACCGAGACCGCCGGCTCACCGGCGCTGCGCACCGAGATCTCCGCGCTGTACGGGCGGGTCGACCCGGACCAGGTGGTGGTCTGCGCCGGCGCCGCCGAGGCGCTCTACCTGCTGCAGGCGGCGCTGCTGGAGCCCGGCGACGACCTGGTCACCGTACGGCCGGCGTTCGAGTCGCTGACCAGCGTGGCGCCGTCGCTCGGCGCCACCGTCACCGCGGTCCACCTGGATCCCGACGCGGGCTGGCGGCTGGACGTCGGGGAGCTGGCCCGCGCGATCGGCCCGCGCACCCGGCTCGTCGCGGTGAACGCTCCGCACAACCCCACCGGCTCGACGCTCGACGCCGCCTCCCAGGCGGCACTGGTCGCGCTGTGCGAGGAGCGCGGCGTCCCGCTGGTGTCCGACGAGGTGTTCCGGTTCCTCGAGGCGGACCCGGCCGACCGGCTGCCCGGGGCTGTCGATCTCAGCCCGGGGGCGGTCAGCGTCGGCGTGCTGTCCAAGGCGTACGGGCTGGCCGGGCTGCGGGTGGGCTGGATCGCCTGCCGCGACCCGGCGCTGCGGGACCGGGTGCTGGCGCTGAAGGACTACACTTCGGTGTGCGTGTCGGCGCCGTCGGAGGTGCTCGCGGTC
>CADCTP010000044.1 GCA_902805565.1 uncultured Mycobacteriales bacterium | reverse complement strand
CTGGCCGCCGCGGCCACCCCGGACGCCGCCGCGCTGCCGGTGGCCGACCTGGCCGGCCGGCCGGCGGCGGTGCGGACCCGGATCGTCCGGGGCTGGCTGGCCGCCCGGGGCGTGCCGGGGCTGGGGGCCGCGCAGCTGCGGGCGGTCGACGCGCTGGTCACCGACTGGCACGGGCAGGGGCCGGTGAGCCTCCCCTCCGGGGCGGTGGTCACCCGGTCGTCTGGCATGCTCCTCTGCGCCCGGACGGATCGATGAGATCGCGATGGAGAACGGGGAGCGGTGCACAGCTACGACGCCGACATCGACGAGGTACTGCTCACCGAGGAGCAGATCGCGAACCGCATCTTCGAGCTGGCGGACGAGGTGTCGACCGACTACGCCGACCGGGAGCCGGTGCTGGTCGGGGTGCTCAAGGGCGCCGCGATCCTGATGGCCGACTTCGCCCGGGCGCTGAGCCGCCCGGCGACGATGGAGTACATGGCGATCTCGTCGTACGGGTCGTCCACCTCGTCCTCCGGGATCGTGCGGATCCTCAAGGACCTGGACCGGGACATCTCCGACCGGCACGTGCTGGTGGTCGAGGACATCGTCGACTCCGGGCTGACCCTGTCCTGGCTGCTGCGCAACCTGGAGTCCCGCAAGCCCGCCTCCCTGGAGGTGATGGCCCTGCTGCGCAAGCCGGACGCGGTGAAGGTCGAGGTGCCGGTGCGCTACCTGGGCTTCGACATCCCGAACGAGTTCGTCGTGGGCTTCGGCCTGGACTACGCCGAGCGCTACCGGGACCTGCCGTACATCGCCCGGCTCAAGCCCGAGGTCTACACCCGCTGAGGCCGGAACGTCCGGCCGCGGCCGTCCGTTGCGCCGATGAAGGGTTTCTCGGGAGACGGCGGCCTGCGTCGTCAGTGGGCCCGGTGTACCTTTCCTGCTAGGGACTGATCGCCGTGCGCGCCGGGGGCGCCCACCAGCTGGAGCGGGAGGGACGGAGTCCGCCGGCCACGGCGTCTCCGCTGAGCGTATGGATCGTCGTCGCATATTCAAGTCGCCATGGTTCTGGATCGCCATCGGTCTGGTCGCCGTGCTCGCCATCTCCGCGTCCTTCCGCGGCAACGGCGGGTACGAGGAGGTCCCGACCTCCGTCGCGCTGGCCCAGTTGGAGAGTGGCAACTACTCCAACGTGGTGGTCAACGACCGCGAGCAGACCCTCGACATCACCCTGCGCACCCAGGTCGACGGCCAGGACAAGATCACCTCCGCGTACCCGACCGGGCTCGACGAGCGGGTCGGCCAGTTGCTCGACAACGGCGGCCAGGAGTTCGAGACCAAGATCAGCCGGCAGAGCATCTTCGTCACCCTGCTGGTCAGCCTGCTGCCGATCCTGCTGATCGTCTTCCTGCTGTTCTTCATCATGAACTCGGTGCAGGGCGGCGGCTCCCGGGTGATGAACTTCGGCAAGTCGAAGGCCAAGCTGGTCAGCAAGGACACCCCGAAGACGACGTTCGCCGACGTCGCCGGGGCGGACGAGGCCATCGAGGAGCTCCAGGAGATCAAGGAGTTCCTGGAGAACCCGGCCAAGTTCCAGGCCATCGGCGCCAAGATCCCCAAGGGCGTCCTGCTGTACGGCCCGCCCGGCACCGGCAAGACGCTGCTGGCCCGCGCGGTCGCCGGCGAGGCCGGGGTGCCGTTCTACTCGATCTCCGGCTCGGACTTCGTCGAGATGTTCGTCGGCGTCGGCGCCTCCCGGGTGCGGGACCTGTTCGAGCAGGCCAAGACCAACGCGCCGGCGATCATCTTCGTGGACGAGATCGACGCCGTCGGCCGGCACCGCGGCGCCGGCATGGGCGGCGGCCACGACGAGCGCGAGCAGACCCTCAACCAGCTGCTGGTCGAGATGGACGGGTTCGACGTCAAGGGCGGCGTCATCCTCATCGCGGCCACCAACCGGCCGGACATCCTGGACCCGGCGCTGCTGCGCCCGGGCCGGTTCGACCGGCAGATCGCGGTGGACCGGCCGGACCTGCTCGGCCGCAAGGCCGTGCTGACCGTGCACGCCAAGGGCAAGCCGCTGGCCCCGGACATCGACCTGGGCGTCATCGCCCGGCGCACCCCCGGCTTCACCGGCGCCGACCTGGCCAACGTGATCAACGAGGCGGCGCTGCTCACCGCCCGGCAGAACGGCACCCTGGTCCAGATGGCCTCGCTGGAGGAGGCGATCGACCGCGTCATCGCCGGCCCGGAGCGCAAGACCCGGGCGATGAGCGAGAAGGAGAAGAAGCTCACCGCGTACCACGAGGGGGGCCACGCGCTGGCCGCCTGGGCGCTGCCCAACCTCGACCCGGTGCACAAGGTGACGATCCTGCCGCGCGGCCGGTCCCTCGGGCACACCCTGGTGCTGCCGACAGAGGACCGCTACACGCAGATCCGCTCGGAGATGATCGACCAGCTGGTGTACGCGCTGGGCGGCCGGGCCGCCGAGGAGCTCGTCTTCCACGAGCCGACCACCGGTGCCAGCGACGACATCAACAAGGCCAGCGCGCTGGCCCGCTCGATGATCACCGAGTACGGCATGAGCACGAAGCTCGGTGCGGTGAAGTACGGCCAGAAGGACTCCGAGCCGTTCCTCGGCCGCGACTACGGCCACCAGCGGGACTACTCCGAGACCGTCGCCACCGACATCGACAACGAGGTGCGCCAGCTGATCGAGCTGGCCCACGACGAGGCCTGGGAGATCCTCATGGAGTACCGGGACGTCCTCGACGACCTGGTGCTCGAGCTGATGGAGAAGGAGACCCTGGGCAAGGACGACCTGGCCCGGATCTTCGCCCCGGTGGCCAAGCGCCCGCCGCACAACACGTACGCGGGCTTCGGCCGGCGCTCGCCGTCGGACAAGCCGCCGGTGATGACCCCGGCCGAGCTGGCCGCGGTCGGCGCCGGGCGCGGTCCGGCCAACGGCAGCGTCCCGGCCGGCATGCCGTCGCCGGGTCCCCGGCCGGCCCCGGCGTACCCGAACGGCAACGGCAACGGGTACGGCCGGCCGGACGTCGCGCCGGGCTACGGCAGCGGCCAGCCCGACGGCAACGGCTACAGCCCCCCGGGCGGGTACGGCGGCCACGACCAGGGCCAGCACGGCCAGGGCGGCTACGGGCAGGGCCAGCCCGCCCAGGGCCAGCACGGCCAGGGCGGCTACGACCAGGGCCAGCCCGGGCAGGGCGCGCACCGGCTCCCGGAGTCGGACGGCTCCGGCTGGCCGCCGGCCGACGGGCAGTCCCCGCCGGGGTCGCGGGCTTGACCGGCTCGTTCGACGCGGTCCGGGTGGAGGCCGCGGTCCGCGAGCTGCTGTCCGCGCTCGGCGAGGACCCGGACCGGGACGGCCTGCTCCGCACCCCGGAGCGGGTCACCCGCGCGTACGCCGAGCAGTTCGCCGGGCTCTACGTGGACCCGTCCGCGGTGCTGGAGACGACCTTCGACGAGCACCACGAGGAGATGGTGCTGGTCAAGGACATCGAGATGTACTCGACCTGCGAGCACCACCTGGTCCCGTTCCACGGGGTCGCGCACGTCGGCTACATCCCGAACGCGGACGGCCGGATCACCGGGCTGAGCAAGCTGGCCCGGCTGGTCGACCTCTACGCCAAGCGGCCGCAGGTCCAGGAGCGCCTCACCTCGCAGGTCGCGGACGCGCTGGTGCGGCGGCTGGAGCCGCGCGGCGCGATCGTGGTCGTCGAGGCCGAGCACCTGTGCATGTCGATGCGCGGCATCCGCAAGCCGGGCGCCCGCACGGTGACCTCGGCCGTGCGCGGCATGTTCCAGACCCAGGCCTCCACGCGGGCCGAGGCGATGAGCCTCATACTCGGGCGGTGAACCGGCTTCCCCGTCCGGACCGCTGCGTGGTGATGGGCGTCCTGAACGTGACCCCCGACTCGTTCAGCGACGGTGGGCGCTGGGCCGACCTGGACGCCGCCGTCGCGCGCGGCCTGGCGATGGCCCGGCGCGGCGCCGACCTCGTCGACGTGGGCGGCGAGTCGACCCGGCCGGGCGCCGAGCGGGTCGACGCCGCCGAGGAGATCCGGCGGGTGGTGCCGGCGATCCGGGAGCTGACCGCGGCCGGGGTCACGGTCAGCGTGGACACCACCCGGGCCACCGTCGCCGAGGCCGCCCTGGAGGCCGGGGCCGCGATCGTCAACGACGTCAGCGGCGGGCTGGCCGACCCGACGATGGCCAAGGTCGTCGCCGGGGCCGGGGTGCCGTGGGTGCTCATGCACTGGCGCGGGCACAGCCGGGACATGCAGTCGCTGGCGACGTACACCGACGTGGTGGCGGACGTGCGCCGCGAGCTGACCCGCCAGGTCGACGCGGCGCTGGCCGCCGGGGTGGCCGAGCAGGACATCGTGCTCGACCCCGGGCTCGGCTTCGCCAAGACCGCCGAGCACAACTGGACGCTGCTGTCCCGGCTGGACGAGCTGGTCGCGCTGGGCTTCCCGGTGCTGGTCGGGGCGTCGCGCAAGACGTTCCTGGGCCGGCTGCTGGCGGCCCCGGACGGGACCCCGGCGCCGGTCGCCGCGCGGGAGCACGCGACGGTCGCGACCGGCGTGCTGGCCGCGGTGATGGGCGCCTGGGGCGTCCGGGTGCACGAGGTCGGCCCGAGCCTGGACGCGATGCGGGTGGTCGGCGCCTGGTCGCGGGCGGCCGAGCTGCCGGCCGCCGACGAGGACCCGGCCGGCCCGCCGGTGCCGCGGCCCCGCGGGGCGCACCGTGGCTGACCGCATCCAGCTGACCGGCCTGCGGGTGCGCGGCCGGCACGGCGTCTTCGACCACGAGCGGCGGGACGGCCAGGACTTCGTCATCGACGCGACGCTCTGGCTGGACAGCCGGCGGGCCGCGGCCACCGACGACCTGGCCGAGACCGTCGACTACGGCGCGCTGGCCGAGGCCCTCGCGGTCGTCGTCGAGGGCGAGCCGGTGGCGCTCATCGAGACGCTCGCGGCCCGGCTGGTCGAGCTGGTCATGCGGGACGTCCGGGTGACCGCGGCCGAGGTCACCGTGCACAAGCCGCAGGCCCCGATCGAGCGCGAGTTCGCCGACGTCGCGGTGACGGCGAGGCGGTCCCGCCGGTGAGCCGCGCGGTGCTGTCCCTCGGCTCGAACCTGGACGACCGGCTCGGCCACCTGCAGGGCGCCCTGGACGGGATGGGCGCCGCCCCGGTCGCCGTCTCCCCGGTGTACGAGACCCCGCCCTGGGGCGGCGTGCCGCAGCCGGACTACCTCAACGCCGTCGTGCTGGTCGAGGACCCGGCCCGGGACGCCCGCGGCTGGCTGGAGCTGGCGCACCGGCTGGAGGACGCGGCCGGCCGGACCCGCGAGGTGCGCTGGGGCCCGCGCACCCTGGACGTCGACGTGGTGGCCGTCGACGGCACGGTCAGCGCCGATCCGGAGCTGACCCTGCCGCACCCGCGGGCGCACGAGCGCGCGTTCGTCCTCGCCCCGTGGGCGGACCTGCGGCCGGACGCCGAGCTGCCCGGGCACGGCCGGGTCGCCGACCTGGCCGCGCGGGCCCGGGCCGCCGACCCGGCCGCGGTCCGCCGGCGCGACGACCTGGCGCTGCGCTGGGCCGGCCGGCAGTGACCGATCAGCTCGGCCCGACCCGGCTCCGCGACCTCCTCGGTTACGCCGCCGGCGTCGCGCTGGTGGCCTGGTTGGCGCTGCGCCGGTGGTACGGCGACATCCCCGGGCTGACCTGGTTCGTCCCGCTGTCGCTGCTGCTGCTCGCGGTGGCCGAGACGCTCGCGGCCAACGACCTGCGGGCCCGGATCCGGGGCGCCCGCGACGCCCCGCCGCTGCGGCCGCTGGTCGCGGCCCGGATGCTGGCGCTGGCGAAGGCCAGCTCACTGGTCGGCGCGGTCATGCTGGGCATCTGGGCGGGCCTGCTGGTGTACGTGCTCCCGAAGCGGGACTTCCTCGCCGCCGCCCGGACCGACACCGCGACCGGCCTCGTCGGAGTGGGCTGCGCGGCCGCGCTGATCGCCGCCGCACTCTGGCTGGAATTCAGTTGCCGCGCCCCGACACCGCCGGACAGGGACACCAGCATTAGGCCGGACGGCGCATGAATGTCCTGACTCCTACCCAACCCCGAGAGCGTCCACAAGAATGCGCGACGTAACGCCTTCGGACCGTTAATCTCACAGGACCAACGGTCGACCCGGTCCGCGGTGGGAGTGGGATGGGCAGGCACAGTCGAGAAGGCGAGCCGGATTCCGGCGGTCTTGTCGTCGGTCCGTCCGACGAGCATTTCCGCGCGCTGGTCGAGCTGTCCCCGGACGCCGTGTTCGTCATCGTCGACGGCTACCACGCCTTCGCCAACTGGCGGGGCCTGCAGTTGCTCGGGGCCAGCCGGATCTCCGACCTGCAGAGCCGGCCGGCCCTGGACTTCATGGACGAGGCGATGCGGGCCGAGGCCGAGCAGCGGCTGGACGGGATGGCCAACCGCGGCCGCTCCCTGGAGTACGTCGAGGAGACGCTGATCCGGCTGGACGGCTCGGCGGTGCACATCGAGGCGGCCGGCCGGCCGATCTCGTTCGGGGGGCGGCAGGGCGCGCTGGTGGTGGCCCGCGACATCAGCGGCCGCCGGACGTCGGAGGCCAAGGTCCGGGCGGCGGAGGAGAAGTTCCGCGCGGCCTTCCAGAACGCGCCGACCGGCATGGCGATCATGGACCGGGCCGGCATGTTCCTCGACGTCAACGCGGCGCTGGCCAGGCTGTTCGGCCGCCGGCTGGCCACCCTGCACGGCGACCTGATCTGGCACCACCTGCACCCGGAGGACTCCGAGCGGGTCCGCGGCGACTTCGACCGGCTGGTCGAGGGGGTCGAGGACGACATCTCCGGCACGTTCCGCTACCGCACCGGGTCCGGCGGCGAGGGCTGGGTGCACGCGTCGGTGTCGGCCCTGGTCGGCCAGAAGTCGTACATCGTCCACCTGGTCGACGTGACCCAGCAGAAGAACACCGAGTACGACCTGCACCGCAAGGCCACCCACGACCCGCTGACCGGCCTGCCCAACCGCGGCCTGGTGCTGCACAAGCTCGGGGCGGCGCTGCGGTCGCTGCGCACCGAGCCCGGCCAGGTGCACGTGCTGTTCGTCGACCTGGACGGGTTCAAGCAGGTCAACGACGTGCACGGGCACGCGGTCGGGGACCGGGTGCTGCGCGCGGCGGCCGAGCGGATGCGCGGCGCGCTGCGGCCGACGGACACCATCGGCCGGCTCGGCGGCGACGAGTTCGTGGTGATCCTCAAGGCGCTGCCGCAGGAGGTCCCGGCCGAGGAGATCGCGCACCGGCTGGCCCAGGCGGTGGCGGCCCCGGTCGCCTTCGAGGAGGGCATCGTCAACGTCCGGGCCAGCATCGGCCAGGCGTCCACCGACGACCCGGACTACCCGGCGGCCCGGCTGCTCGGCGCGGCCGACGCCAACATGTACAAGGTCAAGCAGGCCACCCGCAACGCCGAGACATACGTGCCGCGCCAGTCGGCACCGGCGTTGCGCGCGGTGAAGTAGGCCGGTCCGCCGACGGGCCCGTACGACCCGCGTGGTTGGCTGGTGCCTCTCCGGCCCTTTTGTCGCGGCCGTGGAAGGTGGCGATAGCGATGCGGTCGGCGGTGCTGCTGATCCTGCTGGTGCTGCTCGCCACCGGGTGCACCGGGGGCGAGCCGGAGCCGGTCGTGGCCCCGGTGCGGGTGGTGGTCGGTGCCGGGCTGTCGCCCGAGCAGCAGATCATCGCCCGGATGTACGCCCAGGCGCTGGAGAAGGCGGGCTTCGCCGTCGAGCGCCGGTTCGACGGCGGCAGCCGGACGGCGTACGTGCCGGCGCTGCGGCGGGGCGAGCTGGACGTCGTGCCGGACTACCTGGCCCCGCTGACCGACTACCTGCGGACCGGGGTGCCGGTGGGTGCCCGGCCGCCCGCCCCGACCGGGGACGTCGAGCGCACCGCCCGGGTGCTGGACGGGCTGCTGACCGGCACCCCGATGGGGGTGACCCGGCCGTCCACCGCGACCGGCCAGACCGCGATCGCGGTGCCCAAGACGCTGGCCGACCAGTCCGACCTGGTCGACGTGTCCGACCTGGTCCGGCTGAACGGGCAGCTCGTGCTCGGCGGACCGGACGGCTGCCTGGAGGACGCGCGCTGCCTGACCGGCCTGCAGGACCTCTACGGCCTGCGGTTCGCCGGGCTGGAGGAGCTGGGCGCGGTCTCCGGGGAGCTGATCTTCGAGGCGCTGGCCGACGGCACCGTGGACGTCGGCACGGTCAACTCCTCCGCCGGCGGGATCGCCGCCGGCAGCCTGGTCGTGCTGCGGGACGACAAGCTGCTGCAGCCGGCCGGCAACATCCTCGGGCTCTACCGCACCGAGCTGCCGCCGGCCGCCCGCGCCGTCGTCGACGGCGTCAACCGGGCGCTCACCACCGAGAAGCTCCAGGAGCTGAACAAGCGCCAGGAGCTGGACGGCCAGGACCCCGACGAGCTGGCCGAACGCTTCCTGGAGGACGCGGGGCTGCTCTGACCCCCGCCTGATCACGGTTTCGCAACGGCGGTCCCCTATGGTGGCCCGATGGCGCGTATCCGGTCCCGCTCCGGCGGTCGGAGCGGCCCGCGCACGGCCGTGCTGGGGCTGGCCGTGCTGGCGGCCGGCGCGTCCACCGCCGCGGTCGTGGTGGCCGAGGACCCGCAGGTCCTGCGGCTGGCGATCGTCGGGGCGCTGTGGGCGTTCGTGCTGGCCGCGTTCGCCGCGCCACGCCGGACCGACGCCGCCGGGGCGGGGCCGGGGGTGCCGGGCACCGAGGTCGAGCTGCGCCGGACGTACGAGGTCGAGCTGGAGCGGGAGGTCGCCGCCCGCCGCGAGTACGAGCTGCAGCTGGAGGTCTACCTGCGCCGGGAGCTGGAGCGGGGGCTGGCCGAGGACGTCGCCGCACTGCGCGCGGAGGTCGACCGGATGCGCGTGGAGATGATCGACCGGCTGGACGGCGAGCTGCGGATGGAGCGCATCGAGACCACCCGGCTGATCGGCGGCAGCCTGCGGGCGCTGCAGGACGAGGCCCGCCGGCTCGGGATCGGGATGCCGGTGCCGCGGGAGCTGACCGCCGTCCTGGACGAGCCCGCGGTCGCGCCGCCGTTCCCGGCCCCGCCGTCCCCGGACCGGCCGGGTCCGGGGCAGCCGCGCCCGGCCGGGTTCGGTGGTCCCGGCGGGTTCGGTGGCTCGGACGGGTTGGGTCGTCCCGACGGGTTCGGTGGTCCCGACGGGTTCGGTGGTCAGGACCGGTCCGGTGCCGGGCCGGTGGGGTTGCCGCCGCCGGCCTACGAGCGGCCGGCCGTTCACCCGCCGCCGCCCGTCCACGACTCGCCGCCCGCTCATCAGCCGCCCGCGTACGGGCTGCCGGCGGCCCGCCAGCCGGCGGCCCCGCCGTCGACGCCGCTGCCGCCGTCGACGCCGCAGCCGCCGTCGACC
>CADCTP010000043.1 GCA_902805565.1 uncultured Mycobacteriales bacterium | reverse complement strand
CCTCGGGACGGCCCCGGCCAGCACCGTCGCGCCGCCAACACCGACGCCGCCGCCGACGCCGGGCCGGTCCGCGGCCAAGGTCCCCGCGCCGCTGCCCGGCTCCGCCCCCGTCCCGGTGTGGTGACCGTCAGCGGGTCGTGACGATCGACGGCGTGCTCACGTCGTAGACCGTCGCCGGCTTGCGCAGCAGCGCGGTCAGCGCGGCCGCCTTGGCCGCGGAGTCGGCGGCGCCGCCCCACAGCACCGTGCGCCGGCCGGACAGGTGCAGGGTGACCGACTCCGGGCTCGGCGCGGCGATCTTCGCGATCTGCGCCACCACCGGGGCCGGCAGCGCGGTGAGCGCGGCCAGCGCCGAGCGGGTCGCCGGGTCGGCCGGGCCGACGCCCTCGATCGCCAGCCGGGGCACGCCCCGCGGCCGGGCCGCGACGCGCTGGAACACGTGGCCGGCGTGGTCGACGAGGAACACTCCCCCGGACCGCTCGACCACCGCCACGCCCTGCCGCTCGGTGACGGTGATGCGGACCGTGCCCGGCCAGGACCGGGAGACCGCGACCCGCTCCACGCCGGCCAGGCCGCTCACCCGGTCCCGGACGGCGGCCAGGTCGACCCGGGCCAGCGGCTGCCGGTCCGGCACCGCGGCGGCGGACCGGACCTGCTCGGCCGACAGCGCCCGCGCCCCGGTGACGGTGACCGTCCGTACGCCGAGCACGCCGGTGAAGCCGACCACCCACACCGCCGCGCCGAGCAGCAGCACGGCCAGGGCCGGCCCGGTCAGCGTCCGGCCCCGGCCGCGCCCGGGGCGGGGTGCGGCGGTCGACCCGGCCCGCGGGGCCGCCACCGCGGTGGACGGGCTCACCGCCCGGCCCGGCTCATCCGGGGCCCAGGGCGGCGAGGATGTCCGGGCCGAGCGCGGTCACGTCCCCGGCGCCCATCGTGATCACCAGGTCGCCCGGCGCGGCCCGGCCGGCCAGCTCGGCCGCGACCTTGCCGCGGTCGGGGGCGAAGAGGACCTGGCCGGGGGCCAGCGGGACGGCGTCGGCGACCAGCGCGCCGGTCACCCCGGGCACCGGGTCCTCGCGGGCGGCGTACACGTCCAGGACGACGACCTCGTCGGCCAGGCCCAGGGCGGCGCCGAAGTCGGCGGCGAAGGCCTCGGTCCGGCTGAACAGGTGCGGCTGGAACGCCACCAGCACCCGCCCGGTCCCGGCCACCGTCCGGGCCGCCCGGAGCTGGGCGGCGACCTCGGTGGGGTGGTGGGCGTAGTCGTCGTACACGGCGACGCCGCCGGCGGAGCCGCGCAGCTCGAAGCGGCGGCGCACCCCCGCGTACCGGCCGAGGCCGGCCACCATCCCGGCGGCCGGCAGGCCCAGCTGCAGGCCGGTGAGCAGGGCGGCGGCCGAGTTCAGCGCCATGTGCCGGCCGGGCACCGGGACCCGGACCGGGCCGGTGGGCAGCGGCGTGCCGTCCAGCACCGCGGTCCAGGTCGTCCCGGCGGCGTCCTCGGCCAGCTCGGTGAGCCGCAGGTCGGCCCGCGCGCTCTCGCCGTACGTCCGGACGGTCAGGCCGGCCTCCCGGGCGGCCCGGGCCGTCCGGCGCGCGCCCGGGTCGTCGGTGCAGACCACCAGGAAGCCGGCCGGGTCGATCCGCCGGACGAACTGCTCGAACACCAGCGCGACCTGCTCGGCCGTGCCGTGCTGGTCGAGGTGGTCGGCCTCCACGTTGGTGACCACGGCCGCGTACGGCGACAGCAGCAGGAACGACCCGTCGCTCTCGTCGGCCTCGGCCACGAACAGGTCGCCGGCGCCGTCGGCGGCGTTGGCCCCGGACCCGGCCAGGTCGCCGCCGATCGCGTACGCCGGGTCGGCGTCGCAGGCCTGGGCCGCGGTGACCAGCATCGAGGTGGTCGAGGTCTTGCCGTGGGTGCCGGCGATCGCGACGCCCCGCTTGCCGCCCATCACCGCGGCCAGCGCGGCCGCCCGGCGCAGCACCCGCAGGCCGCGCCGGTGCGCCTCGACGACCTCCGGGTTGGCGTCCCGGATGGCCGTGGACACCACCACGGTCTCGACCTCGGGTCCCACGTTGGACGCCGCGTGCCCGGTGTGCACGGTCGCGCCGAGCCGCGCCAGCGCCTCGGACGTGGCCGAGCCGCGCGCGTCGCTGCCGCTCACCGCCACCCCGCGGGCCAGCAGGATGCGGGCGATGCCGCTCATCCCGGCCCCGCCGATGCCGACGAAGTGGACGTTGCCGAGCTCCGACCCGGCCTGCCGATTCACCTGTGATCCCCCAGAGCGACGTCGAGCACCATCCGAGCGAGCGTCACGTCGGCGTCCCGGTGCCCGAGCGCCCCCGCCGCCTTGGCCATCTGTTCCAGCCGGTGCGGGTCGGCCAGCACCGGCGCCAGCGTGTCGGCGACCCACTCCGGGGTGCAGCCGGCGTCCTCCACCAGCAGCCCGCCGCCGGCCGCGACCACCGGCTCGGCCAGCAGCCGCTGCTCGCCGTTGCCGTGCGGCAGCGGCACGTACGCCCCGGGCAGGCCGACCGCGGTCAGCTCGGCGCAGGTGTTCGCGCCGGACCGGCAGAGCACCAGGTCCGCGGCGGCGTACGCCAGCTCCATCCGGTCCAGGTACGGCACCAGCACGTACGGCGGGGCGTCCGGGGGCAGCCGGGGCGCCGGCACGTCGTTGCGCGGGCCGGCGGCGTGCAGCACCTGGATGCCCGCCGCGGCCAGCGCGGGGGCGGCGCCCAGGGCCGCGGTGTTCAGCGTGCGGGCGCCCTGCGAGCCGCCGGTGACCAGCAGCACCGGCAGGTCCGGCCGCAGCCCGAACGCGGCCCGCCCGTCGTCCCGGGCCGCGGCCCGGTCCAGGCCGG
>CADCTP010000042.1 GCA_902805565.1 uncultured Mycobacteriales bacterium | reverse complement strand
CCGCCCGCCGGCCGGCCGCGCGCCGGCCGGGCGGGCGAGGGCGAGCAGCGCCGCCCCGGCCAGCACCGCGGACACCACGTCGAACCGGGTGAAGGTCAGCGGCCCCAGGAAGGGCACCAGCAGCAGCCACACCCGC
Organism: uncultured Mycobacteriales bacterium; assembly: GCA_902805565.1. GTDB lineage: Bacteria > Actinomycetota > Actinomycetes > Mycobacteriales > CADCTP01 > CADCTP01. The sequence continues at coordinate 9,411 of CADCTP010000042.1, read as the reverse complement.
AGCCCCGGCGTCGGCCCGCGGCCGACCCGCCACAGCGCCCACACGAACGCCGCGTCCAGCGCGATCATGAGCGTCACGAAGATCGACGCGTACGTCCACGGGGTCAGCTCGGACAGCCAGCGCGGGGCGAGGAAGACCGCGAACGCCGGCAGCGGGTACTCCCGCAGCGTCTCGGTGACCGGCGTCCCGCCGAACATCGCGTCCAGCTGGCGGCCGTAGTAGTAGACGTCCCGGATGATGCCTTCCTCGGCCGGCGTCGCCAGCACCAGCAGCGTCACCGCCCGGGTGAGCAGCCACCAGCCGGCCAGCTGGGCCAGGTCGCCCGGTCCCGCCGCCAGCCGCCGCCACCACGAGGTCACCGGGGCATTCTCCCGGCCGGACGCGGGCGGCGTGCGCCTACCCCTCGCTGCCGCACCCCGCGAGCGGGATCCCGTGCTCGCTCAGCCAGTCCATCGGGTCCTGCTTCTCGCCGGTCTCGTCACCGGTGCGCACCTCGAAGTGGAGGTGGTAGCCGGTGCTCTGGCCGAGGTTGCCGACCGCGCCGATGAGCTGGCCGGCCTTCACCTTCTCGCCGACCTCGACGAAGATCTTCTCCTCGTGGCCGTAGACGGTGGTGGTGCCGTCCGGGTGCTCGATCATGATCACGTTGCCGTAGCCGCCCGCCGGGCCGGCCTGGACGACGATGCCGTCACCGGCCGAGTAGAACGGGGTGCCGCCGGGGGCGGCCATGTCCACGCCGTAGTGGAAGGTGCCCCAGCGGGGCGCGAAGCAGGAGGACACGGTGAACGTGCCCTTCGGCAGCGGCAGCAGCCACTTCGGCCGGGCCGCCTCGATCAGCGCGATCTGGCGGGCCTTGGCCGCGCGGGTGGCCTGGATCGTCTCGACCCGGTTCCGGGCGCTGGCCGCGGCGAGCATGGTCCGGCCGTTCATCGGTACCTCGGCGGTGACGCCGGAGGGCAGCGTCTCCGGTCCGCCCATGCCGAGCGCGGTCTCCTGCGTCGGCGAGTGCAGGACGGTGGCGCTGGTGGCCATGGCGGCGAGCCCGTCGCCGGACGCCGTCGCGGTGGACAGTGCCGCGGCGGTGGCCCCGACGACCGCGGAAGCCAGCACGGCCGGAGCCTTGTTGTGCGGGGGCTTGTGCGCGCGGTGTCGACCCGGGGGCCGGCTGTGACGCGACAAGGCTAAACCCTTCGTCCGGGGAACGGCGGTGGTCACCGGCGGGGGCGATCATGCCCGCCGCTGTGCCGAGACCGGACCGTAATCGGCGTCCGGGCGGAAGGCAAACATCCGTAAGGACTGTCACCCGAACGGCCGTCTTCCGGTGCCCTTGCGTGCACGGCCCGGTGCGGGCTGTGGTTACCGGTCGGTAGAGCCGTCGGGATCGAGGTGCGCCAGCGCCCTCGTCACGACCCGGGCCACCCGCGGGTCGATGGGCAGCGACATGTGCCCGATCCCGCGCATCATCACGTTCGTCGCGTCCAGGTCGGGGTGGTCGATCCGGGCGTTCCGCTTCGGGTAGATCAGCTGGTCCAGGTCGCTCCACACGGCCAGGAACCGGGTCCGGCAGCCGTCCGCCGGCGACCCCAGCTCGGCCAGCAGGTCGGAGTCCGGCCGCAGCTGCCGGCACAGCCGCAGCGGCACGAGCCGGGCCGAGGACGTGCCGCAGTGCGGGGAGCCGAGGGTGACCAGCGTGTGCACCCGCTCGTCGCCGGCCATCCGCTGGACGTAGTAGCGGGCGACGACGCCGCCGAGCGAGTGCGCGACCACGTGCACCCGCTCGTACCCGGTCTCGGCGCAGACCTGCTCCACCGCCTCGCCGAGGCTGGCCGCCGCCGCCCGCACGTCGGAGGTGAAGACGCTGTAGTTCACGGTGCGGACCTGGCCGAAGCCGCACCGGCGCAGCGACCGGCGCAGCAGCGTGAAGATCGACCTGTTGTCCACCATGCCGTGCACCAGCAGGACCGGGGTGGCCGTCGCGGCCGCGTCGGTCAGCAGCAGGCCGCGGTGCTCCGGGGACAGGTCGTCGACCCGGCTCGGGCCGGCCACGTCGACCGGCCGCTCGGACCGTACGCCGAGGGGGTAGAGCGCGGCGTGCGCGGCCAGCCAGGCGACCTCCTTGCCCGCGCCCCGCAGCACCGCCGGCGAGGTGAGGCTGCGCAGTCCGCGCGAGGCCGCGCGGCCGGTGTCGCCCACGCGCAGCGTCGCCATGTCCACCTCGCTCGGGTAGTTGAGTGAATTGTCCTGTACCCGAGGATCGAAGGCCATACGCCGGAAGCGTTGCGTCACCTCGCGGTCACGGTCACTGAGCGGGTACTGCCCCGTCCGCACGGCCGGGCTTGCTAGCGTCGGCGCCCGTGAGCACGCCACGGAAGACCGCCAAGTCGACTCCCGCGTCGACCGCGAAGCCGGCGGCGGGCCCGAAGCCGGCCGGGGCCGCCAAGGCCACCGGCGGCAAGACCGCCGCCGCGCGCCGGACCGCCCCGCCCCGGCCGAAGAACCCGCCACCGGCGCCCGGCCCCGGCCTGGTCGTCGGGACGGTGCCGCCGATCGCCCGGGTGGCCGGCGGGATCGCGCTGCTGGCCGCCGTCCTGCTGCTGGTCGCGCCGGCGTTCCCGCTGGCCCGGGTGGGGGACGCCGACCTCGGCGGGCCCGGCAACCTGTGGGCGTTCGTGCCGGCGCTGCCGCTGGTCGCCGTGGTCGCCGCGGGCGGGGTGCTGGCCGTCCGCGGGGTGCTGCCCCGGCTCGGGCTGGCGGTGCTGTTCCCGACCGGCACGCTGGCGTTCGGGATGCTGCTGCAGACGGCGTACCTGCTGCGGACGGGGGAGCGCAGCACGCTGGAGCTGCCGCTGGGCATCGCGGAGAGCACCCGGTACGCCGCCGGCACCGGCCTGGTCGCGCACGCCGTCGGGTACGCGCTGCTGGTCGCGGCCGCGCTGGTCGCCGCGGCGGCGTGGCCGCGCACGATCATGGAGGACACCGGCGACCTGGACCCGCGCCGGCCCCGGCTGGCGGCCTGGGGGCTGGCCGCCGGGGTGCTGACCGCGCTGGTGCTCGGCATGGCGCCGTACTCGTCCTCGATCGCCCCCGGCGCCCCGACGCTGCCCGAGCGGTCCGGCCTGGACCTGCTGGGTGCGCTGGTCCTCGCCCTGGGGGCGGCCGCCTGGGCCGTGCTGGCCGCCACGCTGCGGCCCCGGCTGGCCGGCGTCGGCGCGTACGCCGGGCTGGCCGCGGTGCTGCTGGCCGAGGGCCTGTCGATCGGGCTGCTGGTGGCCCGCTCCGGCGCGCTGGGCGTGTCCGCCGGCGGGGTCGGGGTGCTGCTCGCCGCGGCCGCCGCCGCCGTCCTCTGCTGGGTCACAACGCGGATCGGAAGGCTTACAGTGGGCCGGTGAGCGAGCGGATCCGGGTAGTCGTCGCCAAACCGGGACTCGACGGGCACGACCGGGGGGCCAAGGTCGTCGCCCGGGCGTTGCGGGACGCCGGCATGGAGGTCGTCTACACCGGCCTGCACCAGACGCCGGAGCAGATCGTGGAGACCACGATCCAGGAGGACGCCGACGCGGTCGGGCTGTCCGTGCTCTCCGGCGCGCACATGACGCTGTTCACCCGGGTCGTCGAGCTGCTGCGGGAGCGCGGCGCCGAGGACGTGGTGGTCTTCGGCGGCGGCATCATCCCGACCCACGACTTCGCCCCGCTGGCCGAGCTGGGCGTGGCCAAGGTGTTCACCCCCGGCGCCACCACCACCGAGATCGTCGACTGGGTCCGCCAGCACGTCGCGACCCAGCCGGTCCAGTCCGGGCCGGTCTAGTCCGGGTCGGCCCGCCAGAGCTCGATCGACAGCGGATCCAGCCCGGTCGGGCGGGTGGTGATCATCCGCCGGTGCTCGGCGGTGTCCAGGTCCACGATCCGGCGCTGCGGCCGGTCGGTGAGGCGCGGCAGCGGGTCGCCGGACTGGGCGACCAGCACCGGGATGCCGCCGGCGGCGCGGACCCGGGCGGCGGCGTCGGTGACCTGGGTCCGGGTGGCGACGTCGTCGTTGTTCAGCCCCGGTACGCCGAAGGCCGGCACGTCGCAGGCCTCCCGCAGCACCGCGGTCCACTCCTGCCGGCTGCGCGCGTCCACCAGCAGCGCCACCTCGCCCGGCGCGAACGCGGCGCAGGCGGCGTCCACCGCCGCCGGCTCGCCGGCCTCGGTGCGGGTGAAGGCGAGCGCCCGGGAGGCTTGCGCCGGCGGCACCAGCAGGGCGACCAGGCCGACAGCGGCCAGCGGCGCGGACCAGCGGCCGGCGTGCCGCACCGCCGCCGCGACCGCCCACACCGCCAGCAGCGTCACCACCGGCAGCACGGTCGGCACCAGCCGCCGGTCCGCCCACGGGTGGTCCGGGGTGATCGCCGGGTTGACCAGCACCGACCCGGCGGACACCAGCGGCAGCCCGAGGCCGAGCAGCCAGCGCTCGGCGTCCGGCCGGCCGCGTACCGCCCGCCAGGTCAGCGCGACCGCCGCCGCGCCGGCCAGCAGCACCGCGGGCAGCCCTGCGTACCAGGTCACCCAGCGCACCGATTGCTCGGCGTAGTTGCGGGTGCCGTCCGGGGTCAGGCCCTGGGCCCGCTGCAGCGACTCGATGAACGGCTCCGCGGTGCCGGTGCCGTGGCCGGTCCAGAACAGCGGCCGGGCCGCCAGCAGGAGCAGCCCCAGCCCGACCGCGACCGCGGCCGCCGGCGCCACCCCGGCCGGGACCGGCCACCGCCACCGGCGCAGCAGCGGCACCGCGACCACCGTGGCCAGCAGCAGGCCGGTCCCCCCGTACGCCGCCGTGCGGACCAGGTGGGACAGGTCGGAGACGTACGCCTGCGCCGGCCCGTACGCGTCCACCACGCCGTACCCGGCCCCGACCAGCGCGCCGAGGGCGAGCGGCCACCAGCCGGGGTGCCGGCGCAGCGCCAGCCAGCCGACGATCGGCACCAGCAACGCCAGGTCGCGCACCGCGTCGATGCGGACCAGCAGCCCGAGGCCGAGCAGCAGCCCGGCCGCCGCGGCGAGCCGGCGGTGCCGGCCGGTGGTCGCGTCCAGCAGCAGGCACAGCGCGGCCAGCAGCAGCAGCTGGGCCAGCGGCTCGCTGTACGTCGAGCGCACGGTCAGCAGCACCGCCAGCAGCAGCGCGAGCCCGGCCGCGGCCACCGGGGCCCACCGGGCGCCGACCAGCCGGGCGGCCAGGCCGGCGAAGGCGAGCAGCGCCAGCGCCCCGAGCAGCGCCGGGACCAGCAGGATCGCCCCCCAGCCGCCGCCCCAGCCGGCCGGGGCGAGGGTGAGCGCGGTGCCGGACATGAACTGCGCGGTGAGGTCGGCCCCGGCCGGGTAGAGCCCGGGCGCCGTCGCGGTGACGACCGCGTCCGGCGCGCCGATGTACTCCAGCCGGGCCGGGATTCGCAGCCCGCCGGTGTCGGCGAGCCAGCGGCCGAGCAGCGCGTACACGGCGGAGTCGCGGCGCAGCACCACATGTCCGGAGGCGTGCGCGGCGGTGAACGCGCCGAACCCGGCGGCGACGGCGAGCGTGGCCGCCACCGACCACCAGGGCGTGTCCGGCACCGCCGGCAGCCGGCGGGCCAGCGCGACCAGCAGCGCCGCGGCGGCCAGGCCGGCCGGCACGGCGAGCACCGGGACCAGGTGACCGGTGGCCGCCAGCGGGTACCCGGCGAGCAGCCAGCCGGCGAACACCAGCGCGGGCCCGACCGAGGTCCAGGCCAGCACGGCACCCGGGTCGACCCGCCCGGGCGTGCCGGCGCGCCCCGGCGCGGGCCCGGGCGCCGCGACCGGGCTGACCGGTGTCAGGTCCACCCCCACCCGCGCAGAGTAGTTGCGCGGGTGGGGACGGTCGCGGAGGGGACGCGCCGGCGACATTCCGGGGACATCGCGAGGACATCGCGGGGAACATCGCGGGGGACAGGGCGGGACATCGCGGGGACAGGGCGGGGGACGCGGTGTGACGGAGGCGACGCGGCTGGGTAGCTCCACGGTGGTTACCCTCCCGGCGGGACCCCCTGGCGCTGGTGGCGCAAGGCCCGGCGGGCGGTACCCCTCGGCGTGGAGGGAAAATTCGTGGACCTGTACGAGTACCAGGCGAAGGAGCTCTTCGCCGCGCACGGCGTGCCCGTGCTGCCGGGGGAGGTGGCCGACACCCCGGAGGAGGCGCGCGCCGCCGCCGCCGGCATCGGCACCGCCGTGGTGGTGAAGGCCCAGGTGAAGACCGGTGGCCGCGGCAAGGCCGGTGGCGTCAAGCTGGCGGCCGACGCCGACGAGGCCGCCGAGAAGGCGGCCGCGATCCTCGGCCTGGACATCAAGGGCCACGTCGTGAAGCGCGTGCTGGTCACCGCGGCCAGCGACATCGACACCGAGTACTACGTGTCGTACCTGCTGGACCGGGCCAACCGGACCTTCCTGGCGATGGCCTCGGTCGAGGGCGGGATGGAGATCGAGCAGCTGGCGGTCGAGCGCCCGGAGGCGCTGGCCCGGGTGCCGGTCGACCCGATCGACGGGGTGGACGCGGCCAAGGCCGGCGAGATCGCCGACGCGGCCGGGTTCCCGGCCGACGTCCGCGAGCAGGTCGTCGACATCCTGGTGAAGCTCTGGGAGACCTTCGTCTCCGAGGACGCCACGCTGGTCGAGGTGAACCCGCTGGTCAAGACGCCGGAGGGGCGCGTGGTCGCGCTCGACGGCAAGGTGACCCTGGACGGGAACGCGGACTTCCGGCACCCGGACACGGCGGCGAAGTTCGAGGACCGGGACGCGGCGGACCCGCTGGAGCAGCGGGCCAAGGAGAAGGACCTCAACTACGTCAAGCTGGACGGCGAGGTCGGGATCATCGGCAACGGTGCCGGCCTGGTCATGTCCACCCTGGACGTGGTCGAGTACGCCGGCCGGCAGCACGGCGGGGTCCGCCCGGCCAACTTCCTCGACATCGGCGGCGGGGCCTCGGCCGAGGTGATGGCCAACGGCCTGGAGATCATCCTCAGCGACCGGTCCGTACGGTCGGTGTTCGTCAACGTCTTCGGCGGGATCACCGCCTGTGACGAGGTCGCGAACGGCATCGTGCAGGCGTTCGGGCTGCTGGAGTCGCGCGGCGAGGCCGTCCGGCTGCCGCTGGTCGTCCGGCTGGACGGCAACAACGCCGAGGAGGGCCGGCGCATCCTCAGCGAGGCCGCGCTGCCCGGGCTGGAGCAGGTGGACACCATGGACGGCGCCGCGGAACGCGTCGCCGAGCTGGCGGGAGCACGCTGATGTCGATCTTCCTCAACGAGCAGTCGAAGATCATCGTCCAGGGGATGACGGGGTCCGAGGGGCTCAAGCACACCCGCCGGATGGTCGCCTCGGGCGCCCAGGTCGTCGGTGGCGTCAACCCGCGCAAGGCCGGTGAGCAGGTCGACGGCATCCCGGTGTTCGGGACCGTGGTGGACGCGATGAAGGAGACCGGCGCCGACGTGTCGGTGGTCTTCGTGCCGCCGAAGTTCGCCCGCGGCGCGGTCGAGGAGGCCATCGACGCCGGCATCCCGCTGGCCGTCGTCATCACCGAGGGCATCCCGGTGCACGACACCGCCGCGTTCTTCACCAAGGCGCAGCGCTCCGGCAGCACCCGGCTGATCGGCCCGAACTGCCCCGGCCTCATCACCCCCGGCCGGTCCAACGCCGGCATCATCCCGGCCGACATCGCCGAGGCCGGCCGGATCGGGCTGGTGTCGAAGTCCGGCACGCTGACCTACCAGATGATGTACGAGCTGCGCGACATCGGCTTCTCCACCGCCGTCGGCATCGGCGGCGACCCGGTCATCGGCACCACCCACATCGACTGCCTGGCCGCCTTCCAGGACGACCCGGACACCGACGTGATCGTGATGATCGGCGAGATCGGCGGCGACGCCGAGGAGCGGGCCGCGGACTTCATCAAGGCCTCGGTGACCAAGCCGGTCGTCGGCTACGTCGCCGGCTTCACCGCCCCGGAGGGCAAGACCATGGGGCACGCCGGCGCGATCGTGTCCGGTTCGTCCGGCACCGCCGTGGCCAAGCAGGAGGCGCTGGAGGCCGCCGGCGTCCGCGTCGGGCGCACCCCGAGCGAGGCGGCCCGACTGGTCCGCGAGGTCGTCGCAGGCTGACACCACCCGGTCACCCGCGTACGGCCCAGGCTTCCGGCCCGCCGTACGCGGGTAGGGTGTCGGCCGGTCCGAGCTGTCTCCCTCCGAGAGGAAGTCCATGAGCGGGTACGGAGTGCCCCAAGGTCCGACGCCGGGTTCGCCCCGGTCCGGGAAGTCGGCGTCGGCGTTGCCGGTCCTCGAGCTGGTCGGGGTGGGGCTCGCGTTCCTCGCCTTCATCATCGCCTTCCTCCCGTGGGCAACGCCGGACGTGCCGGACGGTGTCGACGTCGACGTCGACAGCGCCCGGGGTTGGGAGCTCCCGCTCCCGACCGCCATCACGACCCTGCTGCTGGTGGCCGCGCTGCTGATCGCCGCCCGGCTGCTCACCCGGCCGAAGGCGGACGCGGACGATGCCCCCGCCTCGCCGGTGCCGGCGCTGCTGGCCGTGCTGGCCGCCGTGCTGGCGATCGTGTTCATCCTCATCGGCGGGTCCTACCTGGGCACCGACCTGGAGCGCGGCATCGGCAGCTGGCTCGGCCTGGTGCTCGCGCTGGGCACCGCCGCGGTGTTGACGCTGTCCTGGCTGCAGCGCAGCGGGCGGATGTCCAAGCCGGCCGCGTCGGCCGGCCCGTCCAACTGGGGCGGCGGCCAGCCGCAGCAGCCGGCGCAGCCGCAGGGCTGGGGCCAGCCGCAGGGCTACGGCGGCCAGCCGCAGCAGCCGGCGTACGGCCAGCAGCCCGCGTACGGCCAGCCGCCGCAGCAGCCCCCGGCCTACGGCCAGGGCGGCGGCGGGTACGGGCAGCCGACCGGTGGTGGCAGCACCGCGGCCGGCGGCTACGGCCAGGGCCCGGCCACCGGCAACCAGCCGGCCCAGCCGCCGGCCTACGGGCAGCCTGACCAGCCGCCCACCTACGGGCAGCCGGACCAGACCCAGCAGTTCCCGCCGGCCACCGGCGGCTACCCCGCGCAGGGCGGCGGGGGTTACCACCCGCAGGGCTGATCCGTCGCAGGACCACGAGGGGCACGGCCACCGGCCGTGCCCCTCGTGGCGTGTCCGGCGCGCCTGACCGGCCGGCCGCCGGGCGGCTGGGAGAGTGGGCCGTCGTGGCGGACGTGCGGGAGCGGGCGGGGACGGTACGGCCGCCGGTGGCGCGGCCCTCCCTGGTGCTGCCCGGCACGCTGGTCGCGCTGGCCGCGGCCCTGTCCGGGCTGGCCACGCTGTCCGCGATCGTGCTGGTGGCCTGGGTGGCCGACGCCCGGGCCGGCTCCGGCGGCGCCGACGCCGTCCGCG
>CADCTP010000041.1 GCA_902805565.1 uncultured Mycobacteriales bacterium | reverse complement strand
GGCGGCCGGGCCGCGGCCGCCCGGCGGGATGCCGGCCGCGGTGTCGGCGCAGGCCGGCACCGGCGACGGCGCCCCGGTCGTGGTCGCCCGGGCGCACCACGGGTCGGTGTCCCGGGAGCAGCGGGCGATCGTCGAGGAGGAGCTGAAGTCCGGCCGGCTGCCGGCCGTGGTGGCCACCTCGTCGCTGGAGCTGGGCATCGACATGGGCGCCGTCGACCTGGTGATCCAGGTCGAGGCGCCGCCGTCGGTCGCGGCCGGGCTGCAGCGGGTCGGCCGGGCCGGGCACCAGGTCGGCGCGATCAGCCGCGGCGTCCTCTTCCCGAAGTACCGCGGCGACCTGGTCGAGTCGGCGGTCGTCGCCGAGCGGATGCAGGCCGGCCTCATCGAGTCGATGCGCTACCCGCGCAACCCGCTGGACGTCCTGGCCCAGCAGATCGTGGCCATGGTGGCGCTGGACGAGTGGGCCGTGGAGGACGTGGCCGCGCTGGTCCGCCGGGCCGCGCCGTTCGCCACGCTGCCGGCCTCGGCGCTGGAGTCGGTGCTGGACATGCTGTCCGGGCGCTACCCGTCCGACGAGTTCGCCGAGCTGCGGCCGCGGCTGGTCTGGGACCGGGTGACCGGCACGCTGACCGGCCGCCCGGGCGCCCAGCGGCTGGCCGTGACCAGCGGCGGGACCATTCCCGACCGCGGCCTGTTCGGGGTGTTCCTGGCCGCCGGCAGCGGCGAGCCGACCCGGCGGGTCGGCGAGCTGGACGAGGAGATGGTCTACGAGTCCCGGGTGGGCGACGTCTTCCTGCTCGGGTCCACCTCCTGGCGGGTGGAGGACATCACCCACGACCGGGTGGTGGTGACCCCGGCGCCGGGGCAGCCGGGCAAGATGCCGTTCTGGAAGGGCGACGCCCCGGGCCGGCCGGTGGAGCTGGGGCGGGCGCTGGGGGCGTTCCTGCGCGAGGTGTCGTCGCTGGCCCCGGAGCAGGCGCGGGCCCGGTCCACCGCCGCCGGCCTGGACGAGTGGGGCACCGACAACCTGCTGGCCTACCTGGCCGAGCAGAAGGCGGCGACCCGGCAGGTCCCGGACGACCGCACCCTGCTGGTCGAGCGGTTCCGGGACGAGCTGGGCGACTGGCGGCTGGTCGTGCACTCCCCGTTCGGGGCGCCGGTGAACGCGCCGTGGGCGCTGGCGATCACCGCCCGGCTGCGCGAGCGGTACGGCGTGGACGTCCAGTCCATGCACTCCGACGACGGCATCGTGCTGCGGCTGCCGGAGACCGACGGCGAGCCGCCCTCGGCCGAGGTCGCGCTGTTCGAGCCGGAGGAGATCGAGCCGCTGGTCACCGCGGAGGTCGGCGGGTCGGCGCTGTTCGCGGCCCGGTTCCGGGAGTGCGCCGCGCGGGCGCTGCTGCTGCCCAAGCGGGACCCGCGCCGGCGCACGCCGCTGTGGCAGCAGCGGCAGCGGGCCGCCCACCTGCTCCAGGTCGCCAGCGGGTACGGCTCCTTCCCGATCGTGCTGGAGACGATGCGGGAGTGCCTGCAGGACGTCTTCGACGTGCCCGGGCTGGTCGGGATCATGTCCGACCTGCGCGCCCGCACGGTCCGGCTGGTCGAGGTGGAGACGCCGCAGCCGTCGCCGTTCGCCCGGTCGCTGCTGTTCGGCTACGTCGGCATGTTCCTGTACGAGGGCGACGCCCCGCTGGCCGAGCGGCGGGCCCAGGCGCTGTCGCTGGACACCGCGCTGCTGGCCGAGCTGCTCGGCCAGGCCGAGCTGCGCGAGCTGCTGGACGCCGACGCGGTCGCCGAGGTGGAGCAGCAGCTGCAGCGGCTGACCGAGGATCGCCGGGCGTACTCGCTCGACTCCACGGCCGACCTGCTCCGGCTGCTCGGCGACCTCACCACCGCCGAGGCGCTGGAGCGCGGCGCGACCGCGGCCTGGCTGGCCGAGCTGGAGGCGGCCCGCCGGGCGATCCGGGTCCGGATCGGCGGCGAGGAGCGCTGGCTCGGCATCGAGGACGCCGGCCGGGTCCGGGACGCGCTCGGCGCGCCGCTGCCCACGGGGGTGCCGGAGACCTTCACCGAGCCGGTCCGGGACCCGCTCGGCGACCTGGTCGCGCGGTACGCGCGGACCCACGGGCCGTTCCACGCCGCCGACTGCGCGGCCCGGCTCGGCCTCGGGGTCGCGGTCGTCGCGGCCACCCTGGAGCGCCTCGGCGGCGCCGGCCGGGTGATGTCCGGGGAGTTCCGCCCGGGCGGGTCCGGCTCGGAGTGGTGCGACGCCGAGGTGCTGCGGACGCTGCGCCGGCGGTCGCTGGCCAAGCTGCGCAAGGAGGTCGAGCCGGTGCCGGTCGCCGCGCTGGCCCGGTTCCTGCCGGCCTGGCAGGGCGTCGGGTCGCGGGCCCGCGGGGTGGACGGCCTGCTGCGGGTGGTGGAGCAGCTGGCCGGGGCGGCGGTGCCGGCGTCCGCGCTGGAGACCACCGTGCTGCCGTCCCGGGTCGCCGGCTACACGCCGGCGCTGCTGGACGAGCTGACCGCGGCGGGCGAGGTGACCTGGGCGGGGGCCGGCGCCCTGCCCGGCGGCGACGGCTGGCTGGCGCTGGCCCCGGCCGACGTGGCCGACCTGCTGCTGCCCCCGGTCGGGACGCTGGAGCTGACCGAGCTGCACACCGGGGTGCTGGACGCGCTGGACGGCGACCAGGCGCTGTTCTTCCGGTCGCTGTCGGACCGGGTCGGCTCGACCGACGACGCGGCGCTGGTCGCGGCGCTGTGGGACCTGGTCTGGGCCGGTGAGCTGACCAACGACACGCTGGCGCCGCTGCGGTCCCTGCTCGGGGCGACCGCCCGCAGCTCCCCGACCCGGCGCCGCACCGCCCCCCGCCCGCGGTACGGGCGGGT
>CADCTP010000040.1 GCA_902805565.1 uncultured Mycobacteriales bacterium | reverse complement strand
CGCGGCCACCAGCTCCCGCCAGGTCGCCGGCTCCCGCCGGACCGGCACCGGGACCGGCCGCGGCGGCCCGTCGCCGGCCCCGACCGGCCCAAGCAGGTCCGAGCGGGCGGCCTGGTCCGGCGTGAGCTGGCCGAGCACGGTCAGGTGGGCGGCCAGCAGCACGGTCGCCAGGTCGGCGCGGTCGGCGCGGTCGGCCAGGTCGGCCAGCCCGGCCAGCAGGTCGGCGAACGGGACCGCGGCCTCGCGCCACTCCCCGGCCGGCCCGCCGGCCCCCGGGGGCGGCGCCCAGGCCGCCGGCAGCACGAACGGGGACCGCTCGGCGACCGCGGCCCAGAAGGCCCGGTCGGTGGCGGCCGGTGCGGACATGGTCATGGTCGGCTCCTGCCGGGTTCCGGCCGGGCGGCGACCGCCTGGCCGGCGAGGACGGGGTCGGGGTCGGTACGGATCTGGCCGTAGTCCAGCCGCACCAGGCGGTCGGCGACGGCGAAGTAGCGGTCGTCGTGGCTGATCACCACGACGGCCTTGTCCCGGGCGGTCAGCTCGGGCAGCAGCTCCCGGTAGAACAGGTCCCGGAACACCGGGTCCTGGTCGGCCGCCCACTCGTCGAAGACGTAGCAGGGCCGGTCCTGCAGGTACGCCGACAGCAGCGCCAGCCGCTTGCGCTGCCCGTGCGACAGGGCGGTGGTGGACAGCCGGTCGCCGTCCAGCCGTACCTTGTGGTCCAGCTGGAGCCGGGCCAGGTAGTGCCGGGCCCGGTCGGCCACGTCCGGGCCGGCCGGCAGCCGGTCGAACAGGTGGAAGTCGGTGAACACGGCGGCGAACAGCTGCCGGTAGGCGTCCCGGCCGGCGTCGGTGACCGGGACGCCGTCCACCCGGATCCCGCCCCGCTCCGGCGGGTAGAGGCCGGTGAGCACCTTGGCCAGCGTGGTCTTGCCGCTGCCGTTCCCGCCGACCACGAACAGCGTCTCGCCGCGGCGGACGTCCAGGTCCAGCGGCCCGAGCTCGAACTGCTCGCCGGTGGGGCCGGGGTAGACGTGCGCGACGCCGCGCAGCTCGATCCGCCGCCAGTCGCCGGGCTCCGGCGCCGGGCCGGCCAGCTCCTCCCGGCCGGCGGCCTCCAGGTCGGCCAGCCGCCGCTCGATGGTGGCCAGCGCCACCGACGCCCGGCCGAGCCCGGGCAGCCAGGTCAGCACGCCCTGCAGGCTGGCCACCGCGAACAGCACCACGAGCACGCTCGCCGACAGCGTCTCGGCCGAGAGGTCCGCCCAGCCGGGCAGCAGGAACAGCAGCACGCCGACGAAGCCGAAGAGCACCGCCTGCCCGGCGCCGGCCGCGCCCTCGAACACCGACAGCCCGCGCACGCTGTGCCGGCGGTACGCCGCCGCGGTGTCGTCGAGCTCCCCGCCGGCGACCTGCTCCCGGCGGCCGCGGTCCAGCTTCAGCTCCTTCAGCCCGTCGGTCACCGACCGGAACAGCTCGAACAGCCGGTCCTGCTCGGCCCGGGCGGCGCCGAGGGCGGCCAGCCCGCGCCCGGAGAACAGCCGGAACGCCAGCACCCCGAGCACCGCCGCGGCCAGCGCGGTCAGCGCGACCACCGGCGAGATCACCGCCAGGTAGACCAGGCTGACCAGGACGAACGCCGCGCCGGAACAGATCGCCGGCAACCCCGGCAGCGCGTCGGCGATGACGACGACGTCGTCGGACAGCGCCGAGTAGAGCCGCGGCGTGCCGAGTTGCTCGACCCGGCGCAGCGGGGCCGCCAGCACGGCGTCGACCAGCCGGCGGCGCAGCCCGGCGATGACCCCCTGGGACAGCCGGAACAGCAGGCTCTGGGCGGCGAACCGGGTCGCCAGGGTGGCCAGGCACAGCCCGACGTACGTCCACACCTGGCCGGCCGGGGCGGCCCGGTCGTCGGCGAGCGCGGCGTTGACGACGGCGATGAACGCCGCGCCGGTGCCGCCGCTGACCACGCCGGCCGCCACCGCCAGCAGGAACGGGCCGCGGGCGGAGCGCAGCAGGTACCCGAACAGGCCCATCGCTCACTCGCCCCCGACCGGGGCGGCGGCGGGTGCGGTCAGCCGCCGGCGCAGCTCGCCGACGTCGGCGTCGGGGTCGGCGGCGACCGCCGCGAGCAGGCGCTCCCAGCCGGCCAGCGCCGCGCCGAGCGCGCGCGGGTCCACCCGGTCGGTCGAGTAGAGCCAGGTGCCCACCAGGCCGGCGTCCTGCTCCCGCATGATCAGGGCCAGGTCCACCGCGGCCGGGTCGAGCGAGCCGAGCACCTCGGAGAACACGTAGTCCGCGCCGATCTCCATCGAGCGGATCGCCAGGCCGGGCAGCTCGGGAGCCGGCACGGTGGCGTTGAGCAGGTTGAACAGCAGCCGGCCGGGGTCCGGCCCGCCGGGCTCGCGGGCCGCCCACAGCGGCGCCGCCCGGTGCGTGTACGCGTCCAGCGTGGCCGACCGGACCCGGCCGACCAGCTCCCGGAAGGTCGGCCGGCCGGACAGGTCGGCCCGGACCAGCAGCGTGGTCACGAAGTAGCCGACCAGCTCGGCCGTCTCCGGCCGGTCCCGCCCGGCGTCCGGGAACGCCACCGGCACGTCGTCCTCGCCGGAGTAGGCGGCCAGCAGCACGTCGAACGCGGCCAGCAGGACCATGAACAGCGTGCCGCCCTGCTGCCGGGCGACGTCGCGCAGGGCGGCGGTCGTCCCCGGGTCCACGGCGAACGCCCGGGTCGCCCCGGTGGCCGGCGGCGCCGGGTCGCCGGCCGGCGCGGTGAGCACGGGTGCCGGCAGGCCGGCGAGCCGGTCCTGCCAGTGCCGCAGCGGCTCGTCCAGCGCGCCGCCGGCCAGCTGCCGGCGCTGCCAGGCGGCCACGTCGGCGTACTGGACCGGCAGGGCGGGCAGCCGGGG
>CADCTP010000039.1 GCA_902805565.1 uncultured Mycobacteriales bacterium | reverse complement strand
GGATCGGGCCGGCACCGCTCCGGCCGGGCGGGACCGGGCCGGCACCGCTCGGGCCGGCAGGGACCTGGCCGAGGCGGCCACGCTTGTCCGACAGGCGGCGGACGAGTTCCGCCGGCTCGACATGCCCGGCCCGCTGGCCCGCGCCGACCGGCTGGCCGGCGAGCTGGCCGCGGCCCGCCGGCACGCCGACCCGCTCACCGACCGCGAGCGCGAGGTCGCCGCGCTGGTCGTCCGGGCGCTGTCCAACCGGGAGATCGCGGCGGCGCTGGTGCTCTCCGAGCGGACCGTGGAGAGCCACGTCCGCAGCATCCTGGCCAAGTCCGGCGTGTCGAACCGGACCGAGCTGATTGCCCGCCGGGGGGCCGGGGCAAGCTGATCACGTGGCGGGACGCTTGGACGGACTCGATCTGAACCTGCGGCTGGGCAAGGAGGAGGAGGCGCGGCGGCTCGCGGCCGCGCAGACCCGACTGGTCTGGCTGCGGCTCTCCCTCGGCGGCCAGGTCGGCACCGACCCCCGGCTCGGCCCGCCGCTGTGCGTGGTCTTCGAGGGCTGGGACGCCTCCGGCAAGGGCGGCTGCATCAAGCGGCTGGTCGCGCCGCTGGACCCGCGGCACGTGCGGGTGGCGTCGTTCGCGGCGCCGACCTTCGACGAGAAGCGGCACCACTTCCTGTGGCGGTTCTGGCCGTCGCTGCCGGGCTGGGGCGGGATGGCCGTCCTCGACCGCTCCTGGTACGGCCGGGTCCTGGTCGAGCGGGTCGAGGGCTTCGCCACCGAGGAGCAGTGGCAGCGGGCGTACCAGGAGATCTGCGAGTTCGAGCGGACCCTGGTCGACGAGGGCACGATCCTGGTCAAGTTCTGGATGCACCTGTCCGAGGACGAGCAGCTGCGCCGGTTCGAGCGGCGGCAGCGCGACCCGCTCAAGCAGTGGAAGCTCACCGACGAGGACTGGCGCAACCGGGACAAGCGGCCGGCGTACGAGGCCGCGGTGGAGGAGATGCTGGAGCGCACCGACACGCCGCACGCGCCGTGGGCCCTCATCGAGGGCGACAACAAGCGCTGGGCCCGGGTCAAGGTGGTGGAGACCGTGCTGGCCGCGATCGAGGACGGCCTGCGGGACCGCGGCCTGGAGGTCCCGCCGCAGCCGCCGGAGCTGGTGGACAAGCTGCACGTCTGAGCGGGCGGAGCGGCCCCCGTCCCGCCCGGGTTAGGTTGGCAGGCGTGGAGTCCTGGGTCCCGGTCGCCGAGTCGGCCGATGTCACGACGGTGCCGCGACCGGTCGAGGTGGCCGGCCGGGCGTACGTCGCGGTCCGGCTGACCCCGGACGCGCCGGCCTCGCTGGTCGCCCGGGTCTGCCCGCACCGGCTGGTGCCGCTGACCGCGGCGACGGTGGCCGGCGGGCGGCTGCGGTGCGCGTACCACGGGTGGGAGTTCGACGCGGCGGGGACGTGCGTGGCGCTGCCCTCGCTCGGCGACGACGCCACCATCCCGCCGCGGGCCCACCTGGCCCCCGCGCCCCGGGCCGAGGAGCGGGACGGCCGGGTGTGGGCCTGCCTGTCGGACCTGCCCGAGCCGGCGCCGGCCGCGGCCGCGCTGACCAACACCGACCCGCGGCTGCGCCGGGCCTGGCACCCGGCGGCCCTGTCGACCGAGGTCGCCGGTCCGGCCGGGCTGGCCGTGACCGTGGTCGGGCAGCAGTACACGCTGCGCCGCGGGGCGGCGCTGACCGCGACCCCGGAGCCGGCCGGGCTGGTCGAGCGGTGGGGGATGGTCTGGCTGGCGCCGGAGCCGCCGCTGGTGCCGCTGTTCGACGACCCGGACGCCGAGGACGCCGGATACGTCGGGGCCTGGCTGGAGCCGGCCCGCACCCGGGTCAACGCCGGGTTCGTCGCCGACAACTTCCTGGACGTGGCGCACTTCCCGTTCGTGCACACCGGGACGTTCGGCGCGGACGCCGACCGGGTGGTCGAGGCGGTCGAGGTGGTGCCGGAGCCCGGCGGCTTCCGCAGCGTGCAGGACCAGTGGTTCGACAACCCGGAGGACCCCGGGGTGGTGGCCGGCGAGCGGCCGCTGCGCCAGCGCCGCCGGGCCACGTACGTGCACCGGGCGCCGTTCCAGCTGCTGCTGCGGCTGGAGGAGCTGGACGCCGGCGCGGTGAAGACGATCCTGTTCTTCGCCCAGCCGGAGACCGACACCAGCACCCGCATCTACACCAAGATGCTGCTGCACGGCATCGGTGGCGAGGCACGCCCGGGCCCGGCCACGGTCGCCCGCGAGGTGGCGTTCGAGGAGGCCGTGCTGGCCGAGGACCTGGTGCTGCAGGACGCCGTCAGCCAGCCCGGCCTGCCCCTGGACATGCGCACGGAGCTGCACGTCCGCGCCGACCGGCTGGGGGTCGCGCTGCGCCGGGAACTCGTCCGCTTCCTGGATCGGGCAGGCGGGTAAGGACTCCTTGCCCTAGCGACCAGGGGAGGCCTGATGGGCAGGGACGTCGCGGCGACCGAGTTCAGCCGGGAGGACCGCACCCGCTACCGCCAGAAGGTCCGGCGCTGCCTGGACGTCTTCGAGCGGATGCTGGCGCAGTCGCAGTTCGACTTCGAACGACCGATGACCGGGGTGGAGATCGAGCTCAACCTGGTCGACGACGCCGGTGACCCGGCACTGCGCAACGCCGAGGTGCTGGACGCGGTGTCGCACGCCGACTTCCAGACCGAGCTCGGCCAGTTCAACGTGGAGATCAACGTCCAGCCCCGCACGCTGGCCGGCGACTCGGCGGTGGAGCTCGAGCGGAGCATCCGGGACACCCTCAACCACGCCGAGGAGAAGGCCGCCGCGACCGGCTCGCACATGGTGATGGTCGGCATCCTGCCGACCCTGACCGAGACGCAGCTGCGCGGCGACAGCCTGTCCGCCAACCCGCGGTACGCGCTGCTCAACGAGCAGATCTTCGCCGCCCGGGGGGAGGACCTGCAGATCACCATCGACGGCATCCAGCGGGTGTCCACCACCGCCGACACGATCGCGCCGGAGGCGGCCTGCACCAGCGTGCAGTTCCACCTGCAGGTCAGCCCGGCCGCGTTCCCGCGCTACTGGAACGCCGCCCAGTCGATCGCCGGCGTGCAGGTCGCGCTGGGCGCCAACTCGCCGTTCTTCCTGGGCAAGGAGCTGTGGCGGGAGACCCGGATCCCGCTGTTCGAGCAGGCCACCGACACCCGCTCGGCCGAGCTGGAGGCCCAGGGCGTACGGCCCCGGGTCTGGTTCGGGGAGCGCTGGATCAACTCGATCTTCGACCTGTTCGAGGAGAACGTCCGCTACTTCCCGGCCCTGCTGCCGCTGCTGGACGACGAGGACCCGCAGGAGGTCCTCGACCGCGGCGACGTGCCGAAGCTGTCCGAGCTGATGCTGCACAACGGCACGATCTACCGCTGGAACCGCCCGGTCTACGACGTGGTCCGGGGCAAGCCGCACCTGCGGGTGGAGAACCGGGTGCTGCCGGCCGGGCCGACCGTCGCCGACATCATGGCCAACGGCGCCTTCTACTACGGCGTGGTCCGCGCGCTGGCCGAGGAGGACCGGCCGCTGTGGAGCCGGATGTCCTTCTCCGCGGCCCAGGAGAACTTCCACACCTGCGCCCGGCACGGCATCGACGCCGAGATCTACTGGCCCGGCGCCGGGCAGGTCCCGGTGACGGAGCTGGTCCTGCGCCGGCTGCTGCCGCTGGCCGCCCAGGGGCTGGACAAGTGGGAGGTCGCCCCGACGGTGCGGGACCGGCTGCTCGGGATCATCGAGCAGCGCTGCCTGACCGGCCGCAACGGCGCGTCCTGGCAGGCCGACACCTTCCACCGGCTCTACGACGAGACCAACCTGGACCGGCAGGACGTGCTGCGCCGGATGACCCAGGAGTACATCGAGAACATGCACTCCAACGAGCCGGTGCACACCTGGGCCTGACGCCCGGGCCGCCTGCCGCGGCGGCCCGGGCCCGCGGTCAGGACCGCTTCTTCGCCCGGCGGTCGACCAGGCCCTGGGTGACGAAGCCGAGCCCGATGCCCAGCATCCAGACGTCCTTGGCGATGCCGATGCCCTGCGGGGTGGGCTTCAGGCTGCCGTCCTCGTGCAGGCCCGGGGTCTTCGCGTACATCCCCAGCAGGCCGCCGGCGAACGCCGCCAGCCCGGCCCCGGCCAGCGCGGTCGGCACCACCGGCGCCAGCAGCGCGACGCCCAGCGTGATCTCGCCCGCGGCCAGCAGCTTGACGAACTTCGTCGGCTCGAGCTTCCCGAGGGCCGGGTAGGCGCCGGTGGCCATCCCGTGCAGGCCGGCGGCGTGCTCCTCGTCGGCGTTCCGCTTGCCCAGGCCGGACTGCAGGATGAACGCGCCGGTGGCGACGCGGGGGGCGATGTCGGCGAGCTTGACCGGGAGACCCACGGGGACACCTCTCGTGACGGATGTAGTTGCGGCCACAAGAGTCGCACGACTTTTCCGCCGCGCGCCGGGAGGGGTCAGAACACCACCACCGACCGCAGCACGTCGCCCGAGTGCATCGCGGCGAACGCCTCCTCCACCTGGTCGATCCCGATGGTCGCGGAGACGAACCGGTCCAGGTCGAGCCGGCCCTGCTTGTAGAGGTCGATCAGCATCGGGAAGTCCCGGGAGGGCAGGCAGTCGCCGTACCAGGACGACTTGAGCGCGCCGCCATGGCTGAAGAAGTCCAGCAGCGGCATCTCCAGCCGCATCTCCGGCGTCGGCACCCCGACCAGGACCACCGTGCCGGCCAGGTCGCGGGCGTAGAACGCCTGCTTGTAGGTCTCGGGCCGGCCGACCGCCTCGATCACCACGTCCGCGCCGAACCCGCCGGTGGCCGCGCGCACCGCCGCCACCGGGTCCTCCTCGCGGGCGTTGACGCAGTGCGTCGCCCCGAAGTGCCGGGCCGCGCCGAGCTTGCGGTGGTCCACGTCCACGGCCACGATCGTCCGCGCCCCGGCCAGCGCGGCCCCGGCGACCGCCGCCGCGCCGACCCCGCCGCAGCCGAACACCGCGACCGTGTCGCCGCGGGTCACCCCGCCGGTGTTGATCGCCGCCCCGATCCCGGCCATCACCCCGCAGCCGAGCAGTCCGGCCGCGGCGGCCGGTGCCTCCGGGTCGACCTTCGTGCACTGCCCGGACGCCACCAGCGTCTTCTCCGCCAGCGCGCCGATGCCCAGCGCGGGGGACAGCGCGGTGCCGTCGGCCAGGGTCATCCGCTGGGTGGCGTTGTGGGTGTCGAAGCAGTACCACGGGCGGCCGCGGGCGCAGGCCCGGCAGACGCCGCAGACGGCCCGCCAGTTCAGGATCACGTAGTCGCCGACCGCGACGTCGGTGACGCCGGCGCCGACCGCGCTGACCGTGCCGGCCGCCTCGTGCCCGAGCAGGAACGGGTAGTCGTCGGAGATCCCGCCCTCCCGGTAGTGCAGGTCGGTGTGGCAGACCCCGCACGCCTGCACGTCGACGACCGCCTCGCCCGGTCCCGGGTCCGGCACCAGGACGGTCTCCACCGTGACCGGCTCGCCCCTGCCCCGGGACACCACGCCCCGCACCTCGTACGCCACTGCGCGCCTCCTCGGCTCGACCTGGCCCGACCCTTTCACGGCAGGGGGGTACGCCGCCCCTGGCTGGGTAGTCCAGATGCCATGAGCAACCTGACCGATCCGGAGGAACTCGCCGAGCGCGCGCAGGAGACGACGATCCAGGAGACCCAGGGCACCGGGGGGCCGGACCGGCCGTCCCCGCCCGGGTTCGTCGACCCGGCCGCGCGCGGTTCGGAGGCGGCCGCCGAGCCGATCCCGCACGACAACGCCGAGCAGTTGGAGTCGGCGCTGCGCGAGGGCGCCGGCTTCCTGCGGATCGCCGACGAGAACGCGGTCAAGCGGGCGCGCCAGCCCACCGAGGAAGGTCCCGGGACCTCGCTGTTCTGAGCCGTCCCACCAGGCGCCGGACCGGGCACTCGGTCCGGCGCCGCTCGCTGTCCGTGGGTGTCGTAGGTTCGGCGCCATGGCGGGACCGGTGGCGTTCGTGCTCGGCGGCGGGGGGCTGCTCGGCGCGCACGAGGTGGGCATGTTGCGGGCACTGCTGGAGGCGGGCGTCCGCCCGGACCTGGTGGTGGGCACCTCGGTCGGCGCGCTGAACGGGGTGGTGGTCGCCGAGGACCCGACCCCGGAGGCGGCCCGGCGGCTGTCCGAGCTGTGGCTGGACCTGGACTCCAGCGACCTGTTCTCCGGGTCCGTGCTCGGCCGGCTGGGCAACCTGGCCCGGACCCGGACGTCGCTGCACACCGACGAGCCGCTGCGCACGGCCCTGGAGGGGCAGCTGCGGGCCCGGACGTTCGCCGAGCTGGCCGTCCGGTTCGAGTGCGTCGCGGCCAGCATCGAGCGGGCGGCCGAGCACT
The DNA here is from genome assembly GCA_902805565.1 of uncultured Mycobacteriales bacterium. Taxonomy (GTDB): domain Bacteria; phylum Actinomycetota; class Actinomycetes; order Mycobacteriales; family CADCTP01; genus CADCTP01. The sequence continues at coordinate 3,211 of CADCTP010000039.1, read as the reverse complement.
GGTTCACCGAGGGGCCGCTGGTCGACGCGGTGCTGGCGTCCTGCGCGGTGCCGGGGCTGCTGCCGCCGGTCCGGGTCGGCGACGGGACGTACCTGGACGGCGGGCTGGTGCACTCCATCCCGGTCGGCCGGGCCGTCGCCCTCGGCGCCGAGACCGTGTACGTCCTGCAGGTCGGCCGGATCGAGCAGCCGCTGACCGCGCCGCGGCTGCCGTGGCAGGTCGGGCTGGTCGCCTTCGAGGTGGCCCGGCGGCACCGGTTCGCCGCCGACATGGCCGCGCTGCCGGCCGGGGTCACCGCGCACGTGCTGCCGACCGGGGCGCCGGAGAAGGCGCCGGACCTGCGCAGCCAGTTGCGCTACCGGGACCGGTCCGGGATCGCCGACCGCATCGCCGGCTCGTACGAGGCGACGGCCGCGTACCTGGCGCAGCGGTGAGCGACGGGAGCCGCCGGTGAGCCGGCCACTGCCGCCGCCGCTGGTGCGGCGGGTGGTCAGCGTCCCGCTGGCGCTGGCCGCGCTGCCGCTGCTGCTGGCGACGCTGCCGGTCTGGATCCTCACCGGCCTGGTCGCCAGCCCGTTCCTGCCGGGCCGCTGGCGCGGGCTGCGGCTGCTGTGGTTCGGCGTGGTGTGGTTCGCCTGCGAGTGGGTGGCGCTGGGCACACTGGCCTGGCTGTGGGTGCGGTCCGGCTTCGGCCGGCACCTCGCCGAGCCCCGCTGGCAGGACGCGCACTACCGGCTGATGCGGTGGATGCTGGACCGGGTCTACCTGACCGCGCGGCGGGCGTTCCGGCTGCGGGTCGTCGGGTCGGGGGAGCCGCTGCCCCGGGACGTCCCGCTGCTGGTGCTGTGCCGGCACGCCGGGCCCGGGGACTCGGTGCTGCTGATCCGCACCTTGATGAGCCTGGGCCGGCTGCGGCCGCGGATCGTGCTCAAGGACGTGCTGCAGCTCGACCCGACCGTGGACGTCCTGCTCAACCGGCTGCCGAACCGGTTCATCACCCCGCACCCGTCGGTCGCCCAGGACGTGGAGGCGGCCATCGGCGCCCTCGCCGCCGGCGCCGGCCCGGGCGACGCGGTGATCATCTTCCCGGAGGGCGGCAACTTCACCGAGCACCGCCGGTCCCGGGCGATCGAGCGGCTGCGCGGCCTCGGGCACGCCGACGAGGCCGAGAAGGCCGAGCGGATGCGCAACCTGATGGCGCCCAAGCCGGGCGGCACGCTGGCCGCGCTCGCCGCCGCCCCGGACGCCGACGTGCTGCTGGTCGCGCACGAGGGACTGGAGGACCTGTCCCGGATCGGCGACCTGTGGCGGGGGCTGCCGATGGACGACGTGGTCGAGGCCCGCTGGTGGCACGTGCCGTCCGCCCGGCTGCCCCGGGACGCCGACGTCGACGCCCAGGTCGACTGGCTGTTCGACTGGTGGGGGACGCTCGACTCCTGGGTCGCCGCGGAGCGGGCTACACGCTCCCGGTGAAGGTGTCGCAGGAGTTCGGGTTGCCCGACGCATAACCGGTGTTGAACCACTTCTGGCGCTGCTCGGACGAGCCGTGGGTCCACGACTCCGGGTCGACCCGGCCGGCGGACTTGGACTGGATCCGGTCGTCGCCGACCGCGGCCGCGGCGTCCAGGGCGATCTTGATGTCGTTCTCGGTGAGCGACTCGAACAGCGGGCGCCCCCGCGCGTCGAGGGTCTGGGTCGCGTTCTTCGCCCACACCCCGGCGTAGCAGTCCGCCTGCAGCTCCAGCCGGACGGACGGGCTCTGCGGGCCGCTCTCCCGGGAGTTGCCGACCCGGTCGGAGGTGCCGAGCAGGTTCTGGACGTGGTGCCCGTACTCGTGGGCGACCACGTAGCCCTGCGCGAACGAGCCGCCCTCCGCGCCGAAGCGGCTGCTCAGGTCGTCGAAGAAGCCGAGGTCGAAGTACGCCTTGCCGTCGGCCGGGCAGTAGAACGGGCCGACGTCGGAGGTCGCGTTGCCGCAGCCGGTCCGCACCCCGCCGGCGAAGATCACCGTCTCGGCCGGCCGGTAGCCCCCGTTGCGGGTGCCGAACGCCTTCTTCCAGTACGCCTGGACGCTGTTGACGTACGCGACGATCCGGCAGTCGTCCCGGGCGTTGGCGTCCGCGCCGGTCCGGCAGGTGCCGGACAGGTCCTGGGCGCTGACCGAGCCGGTCTGGCCGGCCTGCAGGGGTCCCTGGACCGGGCTCCCGGTCGACGGGTCGCCGCCGCCGAGCACGCTGATCAGCAGGTAGACCACCAGGCCGACGATGCCCAGGCCACCGCCACCCACGGCCAGGCCCGTGCCGCCGCCCATGCCCCGCCGGTCGCCGACCTGGGAGGTGTCCAGACTCGCATCGTCGTTGAACGTCACGGCCGGGACTTTCCCGTACGGGGCGCCGCCGACACCCGGCGGGTCCGACCTCACTGACAGTGACAGGTCAGCCGGGAGGTCGCCGGCCGTGCAGGACCGCGCCGGACACGGCATCCAGCCAGCCGCCGGCCGCGCCCAGGACCAGCAGGTCCGTGGCCAGCGTGGCCGCGGCCCGGTCCAGGCGGACCGGCTCGGCCGGCGCCGGCTCGGCCCACGCCCGCCGGGCCCGGGCACCCTCCGTGGCCAGCGGCAGCACGGTGTCCCCGGCCCGCAGCGCGTCCCGGGCCCGGGTCAGCGTGTCCAGCGTCGCGTCCAGGACCTCGGCCAGCGCCGCCCGGTTGCCGTCGCACAGCGCGGCGACGAACTCCGGGCGGGCCCCGGCCACCCGCGTCCCGTCCCGGAAGGAGCCGGCCGCCAGCGCCCCGGCCAGCGGACCGCCGGCCGCCCCGGCCACCGCCAGCGCGGACGCCAGCAGGTGCGGCAGGCCGCTGATCCGGGCCTGCGCCTCGTCGTGCCGGGCGGCGGTCGTCGGCAGCACCCGGCAGCCGGCCCCGGTGAGCAGCCCCGCCACGGTGAGCCAGCGGTCCAGGTCGGTGTCGGGCTCCAGGCAGAGCACCCAGACCGCGCCGTCCAGCAGGGCCGGGTCGGCGGCGGCGAAGCCGGTCCGCTCGAGGCCGGCCATCGGGTGGCCGCCGACGTACCGGCCGGCGACGCCGGCGCGGCGGGCCGCCGCCAGCACCGGCACCTTGACCGACCCGACATCGGTGAGGACGTCTCCCGGGGCGGTGGCCAGCACGGCCGGCAGGGCGGCCATCGGAGTGGCCAGCACGGTCACCTCGGGGC
>CADCTP010000038.1 GCA_902805565.1 uncultured Mycobacteriales bacterium | reverse complement strand
GTCGCGGCCCCGCCGGCCGGCGTCGCGGAGGTGGTGACCCGGGACGACCCGGACCCCCCGACGGCCGCGGCGGTCCGGGCGGCGGCGGGCGCGCCGCCGAGCTGCACCCCGGCCGTGGCCGGGGCCGAGGCGTCGGCGTCCCGGTCGGAGTCCCGCCAGGACGCGAGCACCACGGCCGGGACCAGCACCGCGGTCAGCGCGATGAGCACCAGCGCGATGCCGTCCACACCCAGGGAGAAGCTCACCCCGAAGGACCGGATCCACTCGTACGACGTCGTGTACTGGAAGCGGTCGGCCGAGTCGTCGTCGAACCCGACGCACAGCGCGATCGTGATCCCCAGCACGGCCAGCGAGAACAGCAGCGTCACCTGCTTGGCGAGCAGGTCCCGACCGCGCGGCAACGCGAAGACGATGGCCGCGCCGACGAGCGGCACCAACCCGAGGACGAGCAGCATCAGACGAACCTCACTGCCAGCAGGGACGCCACGACGAGCACGGAGCCGCCGAGCATCGACAGGGCGTACGAGCGGACGAAGCCGGTCTGCATGCGGCGCAGCCGGCCGGACCCGCCCCCGAACGCGGCGGCGACGCCGTTGACGGCACCGTCCACCCCGCGGTTGTCCAGCCAGACCAGGAACCGGTCCAGCCACATCCCCGGCCGCATGAACACCGCCTCGTTGAAGGCGTCGGCGTACAGGTTGCGGCGGGCGGCGACGGTGAGCGGCGAGACCCGGACCGGCTCGGTGACCGGCACGTCGGAGCGGCCGAAGACCAGGTACGCCGCGAGGATGCCGCCGACGGAGAACGCGACGGTCAGCAGGGTCACCACGATCACCGGCAGCTTGTGCGCGACCGCGGGCTCCTCGCCGAGCACCGGCTCCAGCCAGTGCCCGAGCCGGTCGCCCAGCACCAGGAACGCGCCGGCGCCCACGGAGCCGATGGCCAGCAGGATCATCGGCACCGTCATGGTCGGCGGCGACTCGTGCGGGTGCACGTCGTCGGTCCACCGGCGCTTGCCGAAGAACGTCATGATCATCAGCCGGGTCATGTAGTACGCCGTCAGGCCGGCGGCGAACAGCGCGATCCCGCCGAACAGCCAGCCGGTCCAGCCGGGCCGGTCGAAGGCCGCCTCGATGATCGGGTCCTTGGAGAAGAAGCCGGACAGCGGCGGGATGCCGATCAGCGCCAGGTAGCCCAGCCCGAACGTCCAGAAGGTGACCGGCATGACCTTCCGCAGCCCGCCGAAGCGGCGCATGTCGACCTGGTCGTTCATGCCGTGCATCACCGAGCCGGCCCCGAGGAACAACCCGGCCTTGAAGAAGCCGTGGGTGACCAGGTGGATGATGCCGATCGCGTACACGCCGGGGCCGAGGCCGACGGCGAGGAACATGTAGCCGATCTGGGAGACCGTCGAGTACGCCAGGACGCGCTTGATGTCGTCCTTCGCCGCGCCGATGATCGCGCCGTACAGCAGCGTGGCCGCGCCGACGATCACCACCGCCAGCTGGGCGTCCGGGGAGGCGTTGAAGATCGGGTTGGCCCGGGCGATCAGGTAGACGCCGGCGGTGACCATGGTGGCCGCGTGGATGAGCGCGGAGACCGGGGTCGGGCCCTCCATCGCGTCCGGCAGCCAGGCCTGCAGCGGGATCTGGCCGGACTTGCCGCAGGCGCCGAGCAGCAGCAGCAGGCCCAGCGCGGTGACGACGGCGCCGGACGCCTCGCCGATCCCGCCGAACACGCCCTCGTACGACACGGAGCCGAAGGTGGCGAACATCAGGAAGATCGCGACGGCCAGGCCGGCGTCGCCGACCCGGTTCATGATGAACGCCTTCTTCGCCGCGGTCGCCGCGGACGGGCGGTCGGTGTACCAGGAGATCAGCAGGTAGGACGCGACACCGACGCCCTCCCAGCCGAAGTACAGCGCGACGAAGTTGTTGCCCAGGACGAGCAGCAGCATCGCGGCGACGAACAGGTTCAGGTACGCGAAGAACTTCCGCCGGCCGGGGTCGTGCTCCATGTAGCCGATGGAGTAGACGTGGATCAGCGACCCGACCCCGGTGATCAGCAGCACGAACGTCAGCGACAGCGGGTCGATCAGCAGCCCGAGGTCGACGTTCAGGTTGCCGACCGGGATCCACGACCACAGGTGCAGGTCCCGGCTGCGCTCCTCGGCCGGCAGCGCGCGCACGTCCAGGAACAGCAGCACGCCGTAGACGAACAGCACGATCGGCACCGCGGTGCCGAGCAGGTGACCCCACTTGTCGGTGCGCCTGCCACCGAGCAGCAGGATCGCCGCGGACAGCAACGGCAACGCGACGAGCAGCCATGCGCCCGACTGCAGGGAGCCGCTGACTTCCAGCAGCTCCGGCGCCTCACTCGCGAAGGACACGTACCGCCCCTAGTACTTCAGCAGGTTCGCGTCGTCGACCGAGGCCGAGCGACGCGTACGGAAGATCGACATGATGATGGCAAGCCCGACCACGACCTCCGCGGCCGCCACCACCATCACGAAGAAGGCGATGACCTGGCCGTCGAGGGTGCCGTTGATCCGGGAGAACGTCACCAGGCTCAGGTTCACCGCGTTGAGCATCAGCTCGATGCACATGAACACGACGATCGCGTTGCGGCGGACCAGCACGCCGACGGCGCCGATGGTGAACAGCGCCGCGGACAGCATGAGGTAGTAGGTGGGGCTCATCGCTCACTCACTCCTCTCGGCGCCACCGCCGACGGACCCGGTACGGGCCGTCGGGTCGGTCTGCCGCTGCTGGCTCGCCCCGCGCGGCTCGCGGGTGCCGGTCACCGAGGCCGGGCCGCCGGACTGCGAGCCCGGCAGGTCCGGGCCGTCGGCGGCGGTGGTGGTGGTGGAGACCACCCGGTCGCGGCCGGGCACGGCCGGCTCCAGCTCGGGGCGGATACCCAGCCCCGGCTCCGCCGGCAGCACCGGCTCGACCAGCCGGCTGACGCTCTCCTGCGCGACCGTCCCGTCCGGCAGCAGCGCCGGGGTGGCGATCGAGTGGTGGGTGGCGTACACGCCCGGGCCGGGCAGCGGCGACGGGCGGGCCGAGCGGACCCGGTCCTTGGACAGCTGGCGCTGGCCACGCCGCTCCCCCGGCTCCCGCTCGACGTGCGTCAGCACCATCGCGCCGACGGCGGCGGTGATCAGCAGCGCCGAGGTGAGCTCGAAGGCGAACAGGTATTTGGTGAAGGTCAGTTCGGCGATCCGGAGCACGTTCCCGCCGTTGGCGTTGACCCCGGTCAGGCCGACCAGCGCGACCTCGTCCAGCGCGCGGTAGATGCCGCCGCCGGCGAGCGCGGCGAACCCGATGCCGAACAGCGTGGCCGCCCAGCGCTGGCCGCGCAGCGTCTCCACGATCGAGTCGGAGGCGTCCCGGCCGACCAGCATCAGCACGAACAGGAACAGGATCATGATGGCGCCGGTGTAGACGATGATCTGCACCACGCCGAGGAACGGCGCCTCCAGGACGAAGTAGAAGGCGCCCAGCGACGCCATCGTCATGACCAGGAACAGCGCCGAGTGGATCGCGTTGCGGGCCAGCACGGTCCCGAACGCGCCGGCCAGCGCGATCGGGCCGAGGATCCAGAACACCACCGTCTCGCTGCGGGACAGCTCGGCGGCGGCGGCGAGCGTCGTCATCGCGAGGTGCTCCCGTCCTTCTTCACCATGGCGATCTTGTCGAAGTCCGGGTCGGTGTTCACCGGGGCACCGGCCTGGGCGGTCTCCGCGGTCGGCACCGCCGGGTGCGGCCCGTCCGGGGTCGCGTCCGCCGCCCCGGTCGACGCCCGCGACGGCACGTCGACGTAGTAGGCCTGCTCGGAGTTGCCGAGCCGCATCGGGTGCGGCGGCGCCTCCATGCCGGGCAGCAGCGGGGCCATCAGCTGGTCCTTCGTGTAGATCAGCCGCTGCCGGTCGTCGTCGGCCAGCTCGTACTCGTTGGACATGGTCAGCGAGCGGGTCGGGCACGCCTCGATGCACAGCCCGCAGAAGATGCACCGCAGGTAGTTGATCTGGTAGACGGCGCCGTACCGCTCGCCCGGGGAGAAGCGCGCCTCCTCGGTGTTGTCACCGCCCTCGACGTAGATGGCGTCCGCCGGGCAGGCCCATGCGCACAGCTCGCAGCCGACGCACTTCTCCAGCCCGTCCGGGTGCCGGTTGAGCACGTGCCGCCCGTGGTACCGCGGGGCGGTCGGCTTCATCACGTCGGGGTACTTCTCGGTGACCTTCTTCTTGAACATCTGGGAGAAGGTCAGGCCGAAGCCCTTGACCGCGTCGAACATCAGCGGGTCTCCCCTGCAGGCGGGTCGGTGTCGTCGGTCTCGGTGGTCGCCGGCACGGTGATCGGACGCTGCGCCCGCAGCCGCGGCGACGGCGGCACGACCAGGTCCATCGGCGGCACCGGGAACATCCCGCCGCCGTCGGTGCCCCGGGCGCCGCGGGCCGGCGGCAGTTCCTCGTCCTCGTCGTCCTCGTCGTCGGCCGAGCCGTTCTCCGGCCAGAGGTAGGTGACCACGATGATCAGGACCATCAGCGGGAGCACGCCGTACAGCAGGATCTGGCGGGTGTCGTAGCCCTCCTCGCGCAGCACGCTGAAGGCACCGATGAACAGGATCCAGACCAGGCCGGCCGGCACCAGGAACTTCCAGCCGAAGTGCATGAACTGGTCGTACCGGAGCCGGGGCAGCGTGCCGCGCAGCCAGACGAAGACGAACAGGCAGAGCAGCACCTTGCCGAAGAACCACAGCATCGGCCACCAGCCGGAGTTGGCGCCCTCCCAGACCGTGGAGATCGGGAAGGGGGCCCGCCAGCCGCCGAGGAACAGCGTGGTCGCCAGGGCCGAGACGGTGACCATGTTGGCGTACTCGGCCAGGAAGAACAGCGCGAACTTCAGCGACGAGTACTCGGTGTGGAAGCCGCCGACCAGCTCGGACTCGGCCTCCGGCAGGTCGAACGGGGCCCGGTTGGTCTCCCCGACCACGGCCACCGCGTAGATCAGGAACGACGGCAGCAGGAGCAGGCCGTACCAGGTGTCCTGCTGGGCGGTGACGATCGCCGAGGTCGACATCGTGTTCGCGTAGAGGAACACCGCGACCAGCGACAGCCCCATCGCGATCTCGTACGAGATCATCTGCGCGGCCGAGCGGAGCCCGCCGAGCAGCGGGTACGTCGAGCCGGACGCCCAGCCGGCCAGCACGATGCCGTAGACGCCGAGCGAGCTGCAGGCGAAGACGACCAGCACGCCGACCGGCAGGTCGGTCAGCTGCAGCGGGGTCTGGGTGCCGAAGATCGACACCATCGGGCCGAACGGGATGACCGAGAACGCCAGGAACGCCGGCACCGTCGCCAGCACCGGCGCCAGGAAGTAGACCGGCTTGTCGGCGAGCGCCGGGATGACCTCCTCCTTCAGCGCCAGCTTGATGCCGTCGGCCAGGCTCTGCAGCCAGCCGCCCGGGCCGGTGCGGTTCGGCCCGACCCGGGCCTGCATGTACGCCACGACCTTGCGCTCGTAGACGATGGTGAACAGCACCATCACCACGAGGAAGACGAAGATGAACACGGCCTTGAGCAGCACCAGCCAGAACGGGTCGGTGCCGAAGTTCTCCAGGGTCGGGTCCGTCGCCAGTGGGGTCACCGGGCACCTCCGCTGATCTCCACCAGGGCGCCGGTCCCGACGCCGAGCGTGGGCCGCACCGCCGAACCGGGCGAGTTCCCCGGCAGCCACACCACGCCGTCCGGCATGGGGGTGATCCGGGCCGGCAGCGTGACCGAGCCGGCCTGGGTGCGGACGGTCAGCTCGGCCCCGTCGACCACGCCGATCCGCTCGGCGGTGGCCGCGGACACCATCGCGACCGGCGGCTTCGCCGTGCCGGCCAGGTGCGGCTCACCGTCCTGCAGCGAACCGCGGTCGATGAGCTGCCGCCAGCTGGCCAGCACGGCCTGGCCGGTGGCCGGCTTCGGGGTCGGCACCGGCCGGACCGCCGGGTCGGCCGGGCGGGGCCGGCGGGTGGTGCCCACCCGGTCCAGCTCCACCCGGGTGGCCTCGACGGTCGGCAGGTCCAGCACCGCGTCCATCTCGTCGGCCAGCGCGTGCAGCACCCGGCTGTCCGGCAGCGCGCCGGACGACCCGCGCAGCGTGACGTCGAAGGGCCGCTTGCGGCCCTCCCAGTCCAGGAACGTGCCGGCCTTCTCGATCACCGGCGCGACCGGCAGCACCACGTCGGCCAGGTCGGTCACCGCCGAGCGGCGCAGCTCCAGGCTGACCAGGAAGCCGACCCGCTCCAGCGCGGTGCGCGCGGCGGCCGGGTCGGGCAGGTCGTCCGGGTCCACCCCGCCGACCAGCAGCGCGGAGAGCTCCCCGCTGGTGGCGGCGGCCAGGATGCCGGCGGTGTCGCGGCCCGGCGTGGTGGGCAGCAGGCCGCCCCACACCGCCTCGACCTCCTCGCGGGCACCGGCGTCGGCGACCAGCCGGCCGCCGGGCAGCAGGGTCGGCAGCGCGCCGGACTCGATCGCCCCGCGCTCACCGGCCCGCCGCGGCACCCAGGCCAGCCGGGCGCCGGTGGTGGCGGCCAGCCGGGCCGCCTCGGTGAGCAGGCCCGGCACCTCGGCGGCACGCTCGCCGACCAGGATCACCGCGCCGCGCAGCCGCATCGCCTCGGCGGCCGCGCGGGCCACCTCGTCGGTGACCGCGCCGGTCACCCCGGCGGCGATGGAGCCGGAGACGGTGCCCCGGGGCGCCTCCGCCGGCAGCACGACGACCGGGGCGTCTGCGGCCCGGTCCGGCGAGCCGAGGGCGGCCAGCACCCGCGGCTCGTCGCCCGGCACCGTCGCCAGCAGCGTGCCGAACGCCTTGCGCACGCCGTTGCTCAGCCACGGCGCGACGGAGAACAGCCGCAGGCCGCGCTTGCGGGCGGCCTTGCGCAGCCGCAGGAAGACGATCGGCGACTCCTCCTCCGGCTCGAAGCCGACCAGCAGCACCGCGGGCGCCGCCTCCAGCTCGCCGTAGGTCACCGCGCCGGTCTCCGGGCCGAGCCCGACCACCCGCGCGGCCAGGAAGTCCAGCTCCTCGGCCGAGTGCGCCCGGGCGCGGGCGTCGATGTCGTTGGTGCCGAGCGCGACCCGGGCGAACTTCGCGTACGCGTACGCGTCCTCCGCGGTCAGCCGGCCGCCGGGCAGCACGCCCACGCCGCCGGTGTCGCGGGCCTCGCGCAGCCCCGCGGCGGCCCGCTCCAGGGCCTCGGTCCAGGACGTCTCGACCAGCTTGCCGGACTTCTCGTCCCGGACCAGCGGGGTGAGGATGCGGTCGGACTGGGTCGCGTACGGGAACGCGAACCGGCCCTTGTCGCAGTTCCACTCCTCGTTGACCGCCGGGTCCTCGGCGGCGAGCCGGCGCATGACCTTGCCGCGCCGCCAGTCGGTGCGCAGCGCGCAGCCGGACGCGCAGTGCTCGCACGCGCTCGGCGTGGACAGCAGGTCGAACGGCCGGGCCCGGAACCGGTACGCCGCGCTGGTCAGCGCGCCGACCGGGCAGATCTGCACGGTGTTGCCGGAGAAGTAGGACTCGAACGGCTCGTCCTCGTACACCGCGACCTGCTCCAGCGCGCCGCGCTCGAACAGCTCGATGAACGGGTCGCCGGCCACCTGCTCGGAGAACCGGGTGCACCGCGCGCAGAGCACGCACCGCTCCCGGTCCAGCAGGATCTCGGAGGAGATCGCGATGGGCTTGGGGTAGGTCCGCTTGACGTCCTTGAAGCGGGACTCGGCCCGCCCGTTGGTCAGCGCCTGGTTCTGCAGGGGGCACTCGCCGCCCTTGTCGCAGATCGGGCAGTCCAGCGGGTGGTTGACCAGCAGCAGCTCCATCGTGCCCTGCTGGGCCTTGTCCGCCACCGCCGAGGACAGCTGGGTCTTGACGACCATGCCCTCGGCGACCGTGGTGGTGCAGGAGGCGGGCGGCTTCGGCATCCCCCGGCCGTTGCCGGCGTCGGTGACCTCGACCAGGCACTGCCGGCAGGCCCCGATGGGGTCCAGCAGCGGGTGGTCGCAGAACCGCGGGATCTGGATGCCGAGCTGCTCGGCGGCCCGGATGATCAGCGTCCCCTTCGGGACGCTGATCTCGAAGCCGTCGATCGTGAGGGTGACCAGGTCGAGCGCCGGGGGCTCGGTCTGGCGGTCGGGCGCCAGCGTCATGTCAGTGCGCTCCCACGAGGTCGGCCTGCCGCAGCCGCGGGGGGATGCGGCCGGCGATGTAGTCCTCGTACTCGCCGCGGAAGTACTTCAGCGAGGAGGTGATCGGGCTGGTCGCGCCGTCGCCGAGGGCGCAGAACGACCGTCCGTTGATGTTGTCGCAGGTGTCGAGCAGGGTGTCGAGGTCCTCGGTGGTGCCCTGGCCGGCGAGGATCCGCCGCAGCACCTGGACCATCCAGTACGTCCCCTCGCGGCACGGCGTGCACTTGCCGCAGGACTCGTGCGCGTAGAACGTCGTCCACTTGTAGACGGCGTAGACCACGCTGTCGGAGTCGTCGAAGACCTGCACCGCGCTGGTGCCGTTCATCGAGCCGGCCTTGGCGACCGAGTCGAAGTCCAGCGGCACGTCGAGGTGCTCGTCGGTGAACAGCGGGGTGGACGAGCCGCCCGGGGTCCAGAACTTCAGCGAGTGGCCCTCGCGGATGCCGCCGGCCATCTCCAGCAGCTCGCGCAGGGTGGTGCCCATGGGGGCCTCGTACTGGCCGGGCCGGTTGATCCGGCCGGACAGCGAGAAGATCGAGGTGCCCGGGGACTTCTCCGGGCCCATCGAGGTGAACCACTCCGCGCCGCCCAGGATGATCCCGGGCACCGAGGCCAGCGTGCCGACGTTGTTGACCACCGTCGGGGAGGAGTAGAGGCCGTGGGTCGCCGGGAACGGCGGCTTCAGCCGGGGCTGGCCGCGGTAGCCCTCCAGCGAGTCCAGCAGCGCCGTCTCCTCGCCGCAGATGTACGCCCCGGCGCCGCAGTGCACGACCAGGTCCAGGTCGAACCCGGAGCCGAGGATGTTCTTGCCGAGGTAGCCGGCCTGGTAGGCCTCGCGGATGGCGTGCTGCAGCCGGCGCAGGCAGTGCACCAGCTCACCGCGCAGGTAGATGAAGGCGGTGTTGCAGCGCACCGCGTACGACGCGATGACGATGCCCTCGATGAGCGAGTGCGGGTCGGACATCATCAGCGGGGTGTCCCGGCAGGTGCCCGGCTCGCCCTCGTCCGCGTTCACCACGACGTAGTGCGGCTTGCCGTCGTTCTGCGGGATGAACTGCCACTTCATGCCGGTGGGGAAGCCGGCGCCGCCGCGGCCGCGCAGGCTGGAGTTCTTGACCACCGAGATGATGTCGTCCGGGGCCATGCCCAGGGCCTTGCGCAGGCCCTGGTAGCCCTCGAGCTGCTCGTACGTCTCCAGCGTCCAGGAGCGGGGCGACAGCCACCGCTTGGTCAGCACCGGGGTCAGCGGCATGGCTCAACCCTCCCTGCGAGTCTTGCGTCCGCGGTTGGTGGGCCGCGGCTTGTCATCGGTGGCTGCGTTGGTGGCGCTGCCGGTGCCGTCCGTGCTGTCGGCGCCGTCGGCGCCGGCCGGCCCGGGGCGGCCCGGCTCGG
>CADCTP010000037.1 GCA_902805565.1 uncultured Mycobacteriales bacterium | reverse complement strand
CCTGCTGACCGGGATCGCGCCGGTCGCCGCGGCCGGCGCCGGGGTGGCGCTGGCGCTGCCCGCGCCCGGGCCGAGCGTGTGGCTCGGCATCGGCGTGGTCGGCCTGGGCCTGGTGGTGGGCCTGCGCCCGGACCGCCGCGGCCGGCCGGACCGCGCCGCGACACCGGGCACCGGCACCCGGAACGGCGGAACGTGGCACACCGGTCACTCGCGCCGGCGGTCGCGAGCAGGCAGACTCCAGGCCGCGGCGGGGCGCACGCCACGCCGTTGGCTCCCAGCGGAGGACTCGTGACGATCCCGTTCCTGCGACGGACCGCGGTGCTCGCGGCGGCGACCTTCGTCGCCGCCGGCGTCGCGTCGGTTCCGGCGTACGCGGCCCCCTCGACGACGACAGCAGCCGCCACCACGAGTGTGCGGGTGCTGTCGTTCAACGACTTCCACGGCAACCTCACCCCGCCGGCCGGCTCGTCCGGCCGGGTCACCCTCTCCGACGGCACCACCGTCAACGCGGGTGGCGCCGCCTATCTCGCGACCCACGCCAAGGCGCTGCGGGACGCGGTCCCGCACTCGATCCTCCTCAGCACCGGCGACAACATCGGCGCCTCGCCGCTGTCCAGCGCGCTGTTCCACGACGAGCCGACGATCGCGGTGCTCAACGCGATGGGCCTGGACGCGTCGGTCGTGGGCAACCACGAGTTCGACGAGGGCTACCGGGAGCTGCTGCGGATCCAGTTCGGCGGGTGCCACCCGACGGACGGCTGCCAGTTCACCCCCAAGTACACCGGCGCGAAGTTCCCGCACCTCGGCGCGAACGTCTACTTCACCAACGGCCTGCCGGCGGTGCTGCCGTTCACCGTGGAGGTCCGCGACGGCGTGCCGGTCGGTGTCATCGGCGCCACCCTGGAGGACCTCCCGGACGTCGTCACCCCGGAGGCCATCGAGGGGCTGAAGTTCGGCGACGAGGTCCAGGCGATCAACCGGACCTCGAAGCTGCTGGACAAGCTGGGGATCCGCAGCCAGGTCGTGCTGCTGCACCAGGGTGACAGCGCCCGCGGCGGCGGCCCGAACGACTGCATCGTCGAGCCGGGCCCGGGCACCGAGATCGCCCGCGGCACCAGCGCCAGCGTGGACGCGATCTTCACCGCGCACACCCACCAGGGCTACAACTGCGTGATCGACGACCCGGCCGGCAACCCGCGCCCGGTCATCCAGGGCCTGTCCTTCGGCCGGCTCCTGTCGGTCGTCGACCTGACCATCGACCGGCGGACCCGCGACGTGGTCCGGTCGGCGACCGTCGCCCGCAACGAGATCGTCACCCGTACGGTCACCCCGGACCCGACCGTCCAGGCGATCGTCGACTCGGCGGTCGCCAAGTCGGCCCCGATCGCGAACCGGCCGGTCGGCACGATCACCGCCGACATCACCCGGGCCGCGGGGCCCAGCGGCGAGACCGCGCTGGGCAACGTCATCGCCGACGCCCAGCTGGTGGCGACCGCGTCGGCCGGGGCGCAGGTCGCGATCACCAACCCGGGCGGCATCCGGACGGACCTGACGTACGCGTCCTCGGCGGCCGGTGAGGGCGCCGGCGTGGTGACCTACGGCGAGGCGTTCGCCGTGCAGCCGTTCGCGAACATCCTGCAGACGATCACGCTGACCGGCGACCAGCTGGACCGGCTGCTGGAGCAGCAGTGGCAGCCGCAGGCGGACGGCTCGACGATCGTCCGCGTCCTGCAGATCTCGAACACCCTGCGCTACACCCAGACGCCCGGCGCGCCGATCGGGTCCCGGGTGTCCGGCATCACCATCGCCGGGGAGCCGGTCACGCCGACCGGCACCTACCGGGTCACGGTGAACAACTTCCTGGCCGCGGGCGGGGACGGGTTCTCCGTGCTGCCCGAGGGCACCGACCTGACCGGGGGGCCGATCGACCTGGACGCGTTCACCGCGTACCTGGCGGCCAACCCGGGCCTGGCCCCGCCGGCCACCGACCGGATCACCGTCGTCCCGTAGTCCCGCCCGACCCGCGGCCCCCTCCCGTCCGGGCGGGGGCCGCGGTGCGTCCGGGCCGGGCCGTCCGGCTCCGGGCTCGGGTGGTTCAGGCGGTCGGGACGGGCTCGGCCGGGTGGGCGGCCGCCGGGCGGGCCCGCAGGACCACGGCCAGCCGGGTCGCGGCGACCACGGTGGCCACCACGGCCAGCACGGACCCGCAGATCGCCAGCAGCAGCCGGCCGGAGGCCGCGTACCCGCCGGCGCCGGCCACCGTGACCCCGGCCACCGTGGCCAGGACCGCCGCCACCGGCAGCATCCCGGTCAGCGCCCGCACGGTCGCCCGCCGGCCGACGTCCCCGAACGCCCGCAGGGTCCCGGACACCGCCGCCAGCGCCCCGCCGTACGCGAAGGCCGCGGCCGTCACGTACCAGAGCAGGACCAGCCAGGCCGGCGGGTCGACCGCGTAGATGATCGACACGGAGCCGTCGTCGGCGGGCTCCACCATCTGCCTGGAGCCGCCCAGCAGCAGGTCGTTGAGGAACATCGAGGACGGCGCGACCACCAGCAGCAGCCCGAACGCCGCCCCGGGCACCATCGCCAGCACCCCGGCCGCGGTCGTCCGGGCCAGCAGCGGCCGGGGCCGCACCACGCCCCGCTCGGCCGCCCACGTCCGGGCCAGTCCGGCCGGGTCGCCGCCGACGTAGTCCAGCGCCGACCGCCCGTCCGCGGCCGCCGCGGCCAGGTCGGCGCCCAGCTCCGCGCGCAGCTCGTCCCGGGTGCCGGCCGGCACCCCGAGCCGCCGCCAGGTCCGCTCGGCGATGTCCAGCACGTCGTTGCTCACCGGTCCTCCTCGACCGTCCGGAGCTGTCGCTCCACGACCCCGGACGCGCCGTCCGGGTCCCGCTCCACCCGCGCCCCGCCGTCCCGCG
>CADCTP010000036.1 GCA_902805565.1 uncultured Mycobacteriales bacterium | reverse complement strand
GCCGGTCGGCGAGCGCGGGCAGCACGTCCTCGGTCAGGTGCCGCAGCGCCGTCGGCAGCACGCCGCCGGCCGGGACCAGCTCGCCGCGGACCCGCCCGCGCGGCCGGTCCAGGCTCAGCGCCAGCAGCGGCCCGCCCGCCTTCGGGTCCAGGTCGACCAGCGCGGCCAGCCGGGGCGCGCCGACCGGCCACGGCGCCCCCGCGTACGCCGGCGGCACGGCCAGCTCGGCGAGCCGGGACCGCAGCTGCGCGGACGTGCTCACCCGGCGCCGGGCCGGGTCCTGCACCAGGCAGTCCTCCAGCAGCCGGCGCCAGCCCGCCGACAGCCGGCCGTCGACGGCGTACCGGCCGAGGCAGACCAGCTCGTACTGCTGCTCGGGGGTGGTGCCGGCGGTGATGTGCCGGCCGGTGAGCATCCGGTGCGCGCTCACCGCGAGCGCCCAGACGTCGCCGGCCTGGCTGGCCCGCCAGCCCTCCACCGGCGGCCGGCGCGAGCCGTCGGCCAGCAGCACGCCCTGGGTCGCCGACTCCGGCGGCCAGAACGCCACCGTCCGGGCCAGCCCGATCCCGGCCGACCGGGTCGACTCCAGCGGCGCGGACACCCCGAAGTCGGCCACCGCGAACCGGCCGCCGAGCCGCAGCACGTTCGTCGGCTTGATGTCGCCGTGCACCACCCGGCGGGCGTGGATGTGCTCCAGCCCGGCCGCGACCTGCTCGAACACCGCGGCCCAGGCCCGCTCCCCCGGCGCCACCCGGGCCGCGAACGTCGGCAGGTCCTCGTCGGCCAGCTCCAGCACCAGCCCCACGTGGTGGTGCGGCGGCGCCGCCCGCTCGAACCGGAAGGTCGTCACCAGCTCCAGCACCCCGGGGTGGCCGGTGACCTCGCGGGTGCGCACGGCCTCGCTGTTCATCGCGGTCAGCTCGGCCGGGGTGCCCCAGACGCACTTCAGCGCGCGCGGCGCGGCGCCGTGCCGGTCGACGGTCTCCGGGTTCGCCGGGCGCACCTCGTACACCGAGGAGAAGCCGCCGTCGGCGAGGTGCCGGACCACCCGCCAGCGGGAGTCCGCGGCGCCGCCGACGGTCTCGCCCTGCTCCAGCGGGACCGTACGCGGCAGGGCCGGGTCCCGGACCGTCCCGCTCATCGTGCCCCCTCGCCCACATACCGAGTATCTAGGTCCACTTCGGCGGTGTCCATCGGCATCGCCGCGAGCAGCGCGGTCGCGTCGTCCCGGCCGCCGGCGTCGGCGGCCGCCCGGACCAGGTCGCCGGCCGCCGTGCCCGGCCGGGCCAGCAGGGTGGCCAGCGCCGGCACGCTCAGCGCCCGGGTGACCCCGTCGGTGGCCACGAGCAGCCGGTCGCCGGGCCGCAGCCGTACCGACAGCAGCTGCGGGCAGGCCGCCCCGGGCATCCCCGCGTACCGGGTCAGCAGGCTGTCCAGCCGCCGCTGCGCCACCGACCCCGGCTCGACCGCACCGGCCCGCACCAGCGCGGCCGCGTGCGTGTGTTCCTCGGTCAGCCGGCGCGTCCGGCCCCGACGCAGCAGCCAGCAGCTGGAGTCGCCCAGGTGGGCCAGCAGCATCCGGTGGCCGTCGACCAGGGCGGCGGTCAGCGTGGTGCCCGGCCGCAGCGGCACCGGCAGCCCGTCCGGGGCCAGCTCGCGGACCCGGTGGTGCGCCCCGGCCACCGCGGCGCCCAGCTCCTGCCCGGCGGCGAGCCCGTCGACCAGCCCGGCCAGCACCGCGGTCGCCGCGTCCCCGCCGCCGATCGTGCCGCCCATGCCGTCGGCGACGGCCAGGAGCAGGCCGGCGTCGCCGGTCACCGCGACCCACCGGTCCTCGCTGACCTGCCTGCTCCGGCCGGTGCGGCTGGCCACGGTCACGTCCACGGCGCCACCCTCCCCCGCGTACACGGGCGGGCGCAGGGGGGTTACCCCCCTTCTGGGTCCTTCGGCGGGACGGCAGGGTCGGTGCCGTCCCTGTCCCCACCGACCCCGGGAGTGGTCATGACCGCGATGACGCAGACGGAGGCGTGGGCCGCCGTGCTCGACACGCACCGCGGCGAGCTGGTCCGCGCCGCCCGGGTCCGGCTCGGCTCCGGCGCCGCCGACGCCGAGGACGTGGTGCACGACGTGGTCGTCCGGGTGCTGCGGGGCGGCCGGGACGCCGCGGAGATGGCGACGCCGGGGGCGTACCTGCGGCGGGCGGTGGCGAACGAGTGCGTGAGCCGCTGGCGGCGTACGTCCCGGGAGGTGCTGGCGGCCGACCTGCCCGAGCGGTCCGGGCCCGGCGTCGACGAGCTGGTGCTGGAACGGATCGGGCTGGCCGAGGCGATGGCCGCGCTGACCGTCCGGCAGCGCCGGGTGATCATGCTCACCGTCCTGGACGACCGGCCCGACAGCGAGGCCGCGGCCGCGCTGGGGATCGGCGAGGTCACCGTGCGGACCACCCGCAGCCGGGCGCTGGCCCGGATGCGGGACCGGCTGACCGCCGCCGACCAGCCGCCGGCGCGGGTCGTCCGGATCCCGACCCGGACCTCGTACGGCCCGGGGCTGGACGTGACGGACCCGCGCATCTCGGCCTGAGCCGGGCGCCTACCGGGGCGGGTGCCGGCCGAGGGTGAGGGCGGCCGCGGTGGCGCAGGTGACGGCCACGATGGCGGCGACCCGGGCCGCGGGCAGCGCGCCGAGCATGGCGGTCGGGATGACCGCCGTGAGCGCCACGGCGGCCGCGGCGACCAGCGCGGTCGGGAGCCGGTCGGCCCGCTCCGGGCGGGGCAGCGTCGGCCAGCGCGTCCAGCCGTACGCGCCGAGCAGGACGGCGACGCCCGCGACGGCCCCGGCCGTGTACGGCGCCGAGCGCGGATAGGCCAGGCCGATGTAGGCGGCCAGGGCGAGGACCCACTCGGCGCGCAGGGCGGTGTGCAGCTCGCGCCGCCAGCCACCCG
>CADCTP010000035.1 GCA_902805565.1 uncultured Mycobacteriales bacterium | reverse complement strand
CGGGACGCGCCCGGGCGGCCCCGGCACCCGACCGGCGGTGGCGGTCCCGGCCGCCGCCGGTCGGCGGTGCGCGGTCAGCTGGGCAGCAGCCGGCGCAGGACCCCCTTGGCGGTGGCGGCCGGCCGGTAGTTCTGCACCAGGTAGGAGTTGAGGACGACGACCGCGCCGCTGGTCGCCGGCACCACGTACTGCGCGATCCGCTGGCGCTTCTGCCAGGTCGCCACGTCGGCCGGGGTCTTCTCGGTCGGCTCGGTGGCGTTCTTGACCTCGACGTGCTCGCCGCGGGCGACGGCCGCCTCGGTCGCCTGGGCGATCTTGCGGCCGGAGTACGCCGCGTACGCGGTGGCGCCGGCGCCGACCGCGGTGAGCGCGGCCTTGGTCGCGCCGGCCGCGCCGAAGCCGCTCTGCGCGGCCAGCCGGCCCTTGTTCGAGCCGGTGATCCGCAGGCCGCCCACGACGACCGCGGCGATGCCGGCCCACTGCGCCGGGGCGAAGCGGCGCCAGGCGGAGCTGGCCACCCGGACCCGGTCGAGCTGGTCGGTCAGGTCCTCGCCGGACTTGTTGACGCCCGCGACGCCGAAGACGGACCCGCCGAACCAGAGCGCCGCGCCGAGGTCGTGCAGGGCCTGCGCGACCGGCGCGCTGTCGGTGCTGCTCATCGGAGAACTCCTTGCCGGAAAAGGGATTTCGGGGGCACTGGGGCCCGCGACCGTGACCCCCTTCCGGCTACCCGGGAGGCCCTGGCCGACACCTCCGCACCCGCCCCGATCGGCCGCCGGTTGAACTCCGTACGTCGTACGGAGTACGGTGGCCATCTCCCCGTACGACGTACGGGATTCGGTCGACAAGGGAGTACACCGGTGAAGGTCAGTGCGTGCGCGGTCTCGCTCAACGTCGAGGACGTCCCGGCGTCCAGCGCGTTCCTGCGGGACCACTTCGGCTTCGAGGAGACGATGGCGGCCGACGGGTTCGCCTCGCTGGCCCGCGCGGACACCGGGATGAGCGTCGTGTTCCTGCGCCGCGGCCTGCCGACCCTGCCGGCCGACCAGCGCGACGACCTCGCCGCCGGCCTGATCCTCGCCCTCGTCGTCGACGACCTCGAGGGCGAGCTGGCCCGGCTGGAGGCCGAGGGCGTCCCGATCACCATGCCGCTGACGGCGGAGGAGTGGGGCGAGCGGGCCTTCCAGGTCCGCGACCCCAACGGGGTCATCGTCCAGCTCGTCGACTGGAACGGCCCCGGCACCCCGGGCTGACCGGCCCGGGGTGCGGCGCGGACCGGGCCGGTCACTCCCCGGCCCGGTCCCCGTCCGGCCCGCCCAGCGCGACCTGCAGCAGGAACGGCGGCTCCCCGCGGCGCAGCAGCCGCCCCCGGCCCGGCGGCAGCGGCTCGGCGTACGTCCGGGGCAGCAGCTGGCCCTCGGCCCGCTCGCCGGACATCAGCAGCACGCTGCCGCCGGTGTCCCGCACCGCCTGCAGGACCGGGTCGAACAGGGCCCGGGACGCCCCGGCGACCGGCCTGCTCAGCAGCAGGTGCAGCCCCAGGTCGCGGGCCGAGGGCAGGTACGGCAGCAGCGGCCGCAGCAGGTCCCGGTCGCCCGAGCCCACCACGTCGTGGTCGTCGACCAGCACCACGATCCGCCGGGCCGTCGCCGCCGCCGACCGGTCGAGCGCCCGCGCCCGCAGCTCCACCGCGACCGACTCGGCCAGCCCGCGGGCCAGGGTCGAGTTGGTCGCGTGCGCGCCGAGGTAGGGCTCCGGGACCGCGCGGGCCAGGTCCCCGCGCACGTCCATGACCGCGAACACCAGCTCCTCCGGGGTCAGCCGCCCGACCAGGCCGCGGACGACCGTGGTCAGCAGCGTGGTCCGGCCCGACCGCGGGTCGCCCAGGGCGAGCAGGTGCTGGTCGCGGCCGCCCAGCTCCAGGCAGGCCGCCGCCATGGTGTCCTGCCGCAGGCCGAGCACCACCGTGGTCGGCGGCGCCCCGGGCACGTCCGGCACCTCCTCGTGGCTCAGCCGGGTCGGCAGCAGCCGGACCGGCGCGGCCACCGGACCCCGCCAGCCCGCCCGTACGTCCTCGGCCAGCGACCGGACGGCCTCGCCGAGGTCGGCGACGTCGGGCGACCCGACCGTGGGCAGCGCGACCTGGGCGAACCGGCGGTCCTCGGTGAGCACCCGGCCGGGCTGGTCCGCCCGCACCAGGGCGGCCAGCCTGCGGTCCACGACCGAGTCGACCGGGTCGTTGAGCCGCAGCTCCAGCCGGGTGCCGATCAGCGGCTGGTGGGCCATCCGCAGGTCGTTCCACCGGGTCAGGGCGAGGACGACGTGGATGCCGACGCCGCTGCCGGACCGCAGCAGCTGCAGCAGCGGCTCCTCCAGGCTCTCGAAGTCGGTGCGCAGCTGGCCGAAGCCGTCGACCAGCAGCACCACGTCCGGCGCCACCAGCTCCGGGATCCGGCCGGCCGCGTGCTCCGCGCGCAGCATGTCCAGGGAGTCGATGCCGTGCTCGGCGACGACCCGCTCCCGGGTGGCGAGCATGCCGAGCAGCTCCTCCAGGACCCGGTGCAGCCGGTCGGGCTGGCCCCGGGTGGCGATCCCGCCGACGTGCGGGAAGCCGGCGATGCGGCGCAGCCCGCCGCCGCCGAGGTCGATGCCGTAGATGCTCAGCTGCCGCGGGGTGTGGGTCAGCGCCGCCGACACCGCCAGCGTGCGCAGCAGGGTGGACCGGCCGGACTGCGGGGCGCCGATGACCGCGAGGTGGCCGCCGGCCCGGGCCAGGTCGACGTACCAGGGGTCCTGCCGCTGCCGGGCCGGGTCGTCGACCAGCCCGAGCTGGACGCGCAGCGGCCGGGCCGCCGGGTGCCGGCCGGGCAGCGCGACCCGGGCCGGCAGCGGGGGGAGCCAGATCGGCGGCACCCGCCGGTCGGGGGCGCGCAGGCGGTCGACGCACCCGG
>CADCTP010000034.1 GCA_902805565.1 uncultured Mycobacteriales bacterium | reverse complement strand
GCGGCTCCGGCTACACGCCGCTGCGCCGCCGGGTCCGCTGGGTGCTCGGCGGCCTGGTCGGCTCGGGCAAGCGGCCGCCGGCCACCGGCGGCGCGCTGGGCCCGCTGGTCAGCGCGCACGTGGAGCGGCACCCGCGGGCCGACGTGCCGACCCTGGAGCGGGCGTACACGGTCGCCGAGGAGCACCACCGCGGCCAGCGCCGCAAGTCCGGCGAGCCGTTCATCACCCACCCGCTGGCGGTGGCCACGATCCTGGCCAACCTCGGCCTGGACACCACGACGCTGGTCGCCGCGCTGCTGCACGACACCGTCGAGGACACCCGCTACACCCTGGCCGACACCCAGCGGGACTTCGGCCTGGAGGTCGCCCACCTGGTCGACGGCGTGACCAAGCTGGACAAGGTCCGGTTCGGCGACGACGCCGAGGCCGAGACGCTGCGCAAGATGATCGTGGCCGGCGGCCGGGACCTGCGGGTGCTGGTGATCAAGCTGGCCGACCGGCTGCACAACATGCGGACGCTGCGCTACCAGCCGCTGCACAAGCAGCAGCGGATCGCCCGGGCCACCCAGGACGTGCTGGTGCCGCTGGCGGACCGGCTCGGCATCCACGTGCTGAAGCGGGAGCTGGAGGGCCTCTGCTTCGCCGTCCTGCTGCCGGAGGAGGCGGCGGAGACCGAGCGGCTGGACCGCGCGCGCCGGCCCGGCCGGGCCGCCCTGGCCGCCGAGGTGATCGCGGCCCTGGAGCCCGAGCTGCGCACCGCCCGGATCGCCGCGACGGTGACCGAGCGGCCCCGGCACCTCTACTCGGTCTACCGGACGTCCCGGGAGCGCGGCGGGGACGGCACCGAGCTGCTGGACGCGCCCCGGGTGCTGGTGCTCATCGACGACACGGCCCCCACCGCGGACCCGGCGGACTGCTACGCCGCCCTCGGGCTGGTGCACGGCCGCTGGCGACCGGTGCCGGGCCGCTTCAAGGACCACATCGCCGTGCCGAAGTTCAACCTCTACCAGTCCCTGCACACCACGGTGCTGGGGCCGGGCGGCGAGCCGGTCGACGTGCTGATCCGGACCGAGTCGATGCACCGGGTGGCCGAGCACGGGGTGGCCGCGCACCTGCAGGCGGCCGCGCAGCCGGGGGCCCGGGCGGCGTCCGGCGGCCGGGAGATGGAGTGGCTGCGCCGGCTGCTGGCCTGGCAGCGCGAGGTCGGCGACGCCGGCGAGTTCATCCGCACGCTGCGCGACGACCTCGGCGGCGGCCGCGAGGTGCTGGTGTTCGCGGCCGACGGCGCGGCCGTCCCGCTGCCGGTCGGCTCCACCCCGGTCGACCTGGCGTACGCGCTGGGCGGCACGGTCGGGCACCGCACGATCGGTGCCCGGGTGAACGGCCGGCTGGTCCGCCTCTCCAGCGTGCTCGACGACGGCGACCGGGTGGAGATCCTCACCTCCGAGGCCGAGAACCCGGGCCCGTCCCGGGACTGGCTGACCTCGGTCCGCACGCCGAACGCGGCCGTACGGATCCAGCAGTGGTTCGCCGAGCAGAGCCGGGACGTGGTCATCGAGCGCGGCCGGCACGCGCTGGAGGTGGCGTTCACGGCCGCCGGGGCGTCGCTGGAGGACACCGTCGACAACGGCTCGCTGCTGGTGACCACGCTGGAGCTGGGCCACCGGCAGCTGGAGGAGCTGTACGCCGCGGTCGGCGACCGCCGGGTGGAGCCGGACCACGTCGTGGCCCGCTGCGCCGTGCACTGCCCGCCGGCCTGAGCCGCCGGCGCCCGGCCGGGGCGGGAACGGCACCGCCGCCGCGCCCCGTGACGGCGGGGCGACGGCGGCGGTGCCGGTGCTCAGGCGGTGCGTCGGGTCATCCGGGTGCCGGGGTCACTTGGCGGCGGTGACGGTGGTCAGCGTGACCGGGATCTTCGGCTTGCCGTCGTCCTTCTGGTTGGAGTCGTCGGAGCCGCCGGCGGCGACCTTCTCCACCACGTCCAGACCCTTGGTCACGGTGCCGAAGACGGTGTAGTTCGGCTGCAGCTGGGTGTCCCGGTAGACGACGAAGAACTGGCTGCCGTTGGTGTTCGGGCCGGCGTTCGCCATGGCCAGCGTGCCCTTGGTGTACTTCAGGTCCGGCGTGACCTCGTCGGCGAAGCTGTAGCCCGGGCCGCCGGCGCCGGTGCCGCCCGGGTCGCCGCACTGCAGGACGCCGAAGTTGGCGCCGGTGGTGAGCCGGTGGCACGGGGTGCCGTCGAAGTACTTCTTGCCGGCCAGGTAGGTGAAGTTGTTCACCGCGCACGGCGCCTTGGACCGGTCCAGCGTGAAGGTCATCGGGCCCTGGCTGGTGACCACGTTGACGGCCACCGTGCCGGTGGTCGGGACCTTGCCGTTCGGCGGGACGCCGGCGTCCCTGGTCGCCGCCTCCGCGCTCTTGGTGTACGTGCACTCGCCCCGGGCGGCGGGGGTGGCGCTGGCGCTCGCGCTCGCACTCGCGCTCGGGGTGGGGGCCGCGGCGACCGGGGCCGGGTCGTCGCCGCCCAGCTGCGTGACGAGCAGGACGACCGCCCCGAGCACCAGCACCACGCTGAACGCGGCCGCCGTGACGAGGTTGCGGCGGCGGCGGGCGACCGACGCGGCCTGCCGGCGCTGGATCTGGCGTTCCAGGCGGCGGCGGGCGGTCTCGCGGCGCTGTCTGGTGTTGGGCACAGGTGCTCCTGCCAAGGCGGGGTCGGACCGGGACTGGCCGGCAGTGTAGGACGCCTGGCTGTCCGACCCCGCGCAGGTCACTCGGTCGGGTCGGGAACGCCCGCGCTGCTTCGGGGCAAGCTAGGATCCTCCGGTCGAGTGACACATCTCGGGAGGAAACGGACCGTGCGGCTCGCCCTACGGAGAGTGAGGATGGTGGCACCGGTCGCCGTCCTGCTCGCCGGCTGCGGCGGCCAGGCCGGTCCGACCGCCCTGCCCGCG
>CADCTP010000033.1 GCA_902805565.1 uncultured Mycobacteriales bacterium | reverse complement strand
CCGGCCGAGCGCGGTCGGGTCGGCGCCGGCGGCCGCCGCCAGCTCGGCCGGCCCGCGCGGTCCGTCGGCGAGCAGGTCCGGCACGCCGAGCCGGGCCAGCACCGAGCAGCCCTGGGCGACCCAGGCGCCGGTGAGCACGCCGAGCAGCGCGAGCCGGTCGGACAGGCCGCCGGGGCGGACCCGCGGGTCGGTCACTTCAGCACCGCGCGGACCGCGGCCTCCAGGTCGTCGGCGTCGGGCTGGACGGCCCGGTCCAGCACCGCCGCGTACGGCAGCACCGCACCGTCCGGCCGGGTCACCCGCTTCGGCGGCGCCCGCAGCGTCATCTCCTCCGCCACGGTCGCGAGCACCTCGGCCCCGATGCCGCAGGACCGGTTGGAGTCGTCCACGACGACCAGCCGCCCGGTCCGCTCCAGCGAGGCCCGCAGCCCGGCCCAGTCGAACGGGTGCAGCGTGCGGGGGTCGAAGACCTCGATCGACGCCTCGGCGGCCAGCCGCCCGGCCAC
Source organism: uncultured Mycobacteriales bacterium (assembly GCA_902805565.1). Taxonomy (GTDB): domain Bacteria; phylum Actinomycetota; class Actinomycetes; order Mycobacteriales; family CADCTP01; genus CADCTP01. Next base: position 2,455 of record CADCTP010000033.1, on the reverse strand, counting down.
CTCCAGCGCGGCCGGCACCAGGTGCCCGATCGCCACCACGGTCACGTCGGTGCCCTCCCGGCGCACCCGGCCGACGCCGAGCGGCACCGGCCGCAGCGGGGCCGTCTGCACGTCCCGGGTCGCCATCACCCCGGCCGGCGCGAAGACCACCACCGGGTCCGGGTCCCGGATCGCCGAGACCAGCAGCCCGTACGCGTCCACGGCGGAGGACGGGACCACGGTCTTGATCCCCAGGTGCGCGAACATCCCGTACGGGTGGTCGGAGTGCTGACCGGCCCAGCCGGCCCGCGAGCCGGACCCGGGGACGACGTAGGTCACCGGCACCGAGCACTGCCCGCCGGTCATCAGGGAGAACTTGTGCGCCTGGTTGGCGATCTGCTCCAGGGTCAGGAACAGCAGCGACGGGATCTGGAACTCCACCACCGGCCGCTGCCCGCACAGCGCCGCACCCGTCGCCATGCTGGTGAACGCCTGCTCCGACAGCGGCATGTCGACGACCCGGTCGGCGCCGAACCGGCGCTGCAGGCCGCCGGTCAGCCCGGAGACGCCGAGCCCGACGTCCTCGCCGAACAGGCAGACGGCCGGGTCCCGGTCCATCTCGTCGCCGAGCGCCCGGTTCAGCGCCCGCAGGTACGACAGCGCCACCCCGGCCATCAGGCCACCACCTTCCCGCGCGGCACCAGGCCGTCGGCGTACAGGTGGTCGAGGGCGTCGGCGGCCAGCGGCACCGGGCCGGCCAGCGCGTACGCGACCGCCGCCGCCACCGCCTCCTCGACCTCCGCGTCCAGCCCGGCGCGCACGTCCGCCGGCAGCCGGGCGCCCTGCACCAGCAGCGGGTCCCGGGCCCGCCAGCCGGCGATCTCCTCCTCGGTCCGGTACGTCGCGGCCTTGCCGGCCTCGTTGGTGTGGTGGCCGCGGAAGCGGTACGTCACGCACTCCAGGAACGCCGGGCCGCCGCCGGAGCGGGCCCGCCGCACCGCGTCGGCGGCCGCGTCCAGCACCGCCTCGGCGTCCATCCCGTCCACCCGGACCGCCGGCAGCGCGAAGCCGGCGGCCCGGCCGAGCACGGCGCCGGCGGTCGAGGCGTCCACCGGCAGCGTGGTCGCGTAGCCGTTGTTCTCGCAGACGAACACCACCGGCAGCGACCAGAGCCGGGCCAGGTTGAACGCCTCCAGCAGCACGCCCTGGTTGAGCGCCCCGTCGCCGAAGAAGCTCACCGCGACCCGGTCCGAGCCGGACCGGCGGGCGGCCCAGGCGGCGCCCACGGCGATCGCGCCGCCGGCCCCCACGATCCCGTTGGCGCCGAGGATGCCCAGCGACAGGTCGGCCGCGTGCATCGAGCCGCCGCGGCCCCGGTTCAGCCCGGTCGTCCGGCCGGCCAGCTCGGCCATCATCCGGCCCGGGTCGGCCCCCTTGGCCAGCACGTGACCGTGGCCGCGGTGGGTGCTGGTGATCACGTCGGTGCGCCGCAGCGCCGCGCACACCCCCGCGGCCACCGCCTCCTGCCCGATGTACGGGTGGATGCCGCCGACGATCTCGCCCGCCGTCACCAGGTCGATCGCCCGCTCCTCGAAGCGCCGGACCAGCCGCATGGTCCGGTACAGGGAAGCCGCTCGCGTCATGGGGTCCTCTCGGTCCGGTGCCGATCACGACCCTCACACGTCCCGGGCCGATCGGACAATCACCCCGGGGCCGTCCGGGTCGATGCGTAGGGGGTCGAGACAGGTCGCAACCATGCGTAGGAGATCGGGACCGTACGAGTAGGGGTTGTTCCGGACCGGCCTCTCCCCCGACGGTTGCCGGGTAGCGACCGGCACCGGGAGGCACCGCATGCAGGACGAGGTCCGCGAGTTCGTCATCGACGCGCTCAGGCAGATGGAGTACGACGTCTCGGCGGTCACCGGTTCCTCCGTGCTCGGTCCGACCGGGCTCGACCTCGAGTCGCTGGCCGTCGCCGACCTCACCGTCCAGATCGAGGACGAGTACAAGGTCCGGATCGACGAGGAGGAGACCGAGAAGCTGGCGACGATGACGATCGACCAGCTCGCCGCCGAGGTCGCGGCCCGCATCGGCGCCGCCGGTGCCGTCGGGCAGGCATGACCTCCGGCAGCTTCCGGGCGGACATCGCGGCGGACCCGCGGATCGGCATCGGCTCCGTGCTGGCCGACCTCGTCGCCCGCGGCGAGGCGCTGGACGAGCCGGCGATCGCGTTCGACAGCGCGGTCGACGGCCACCCGGCCGGGCACCCGCTGTCCCTGCGCGAGCTGGACCGGGCGGTCGCGGCCCGCTCCGCCGCGCTGGCCGCCGCCGTCGCCCCGCGCGACCCGGTCGCGCTGCACGTCAGCACGGCCGCCGACCAGCTGCTCGGCTACCTGGCGCTGGCCCGGCTCGGCGCGATCCCGGCGCTGCTGAACCGGAACCTCGCCGCCCCGGTCGCGGCCGAGTACGCCGCCCG
>CADCTP010000032.1 GCA_902805565.1 uncultured Mycobacteriales bacterium | reverse complement strand
CGCCGTCCTCGGTGAGCTGGGTGAGCCAGACGACGTAGTAGCGGGCGGTGGTGCCGGGCTTGATGTCGAAGGTCGTCGGCGTCTCCGGCATCGTCCGGGTCTCGCCCACCACCGGGAACGTCGCCGGGTCCGCCGCCGGGTCGGCCGAGTCGCCCGCCCGGATCTGCACCGCGATCCCCGGCCGGTCGGTGGTCACGGAGACCTCCTTGAGCGCGACCGGGGCGCCGAAGTCGTACACGATCCCGATGCCGGGCTTGATGCTGCCGAACCTGGGGTTGCGGTTGTAGCGGTCGGTGCGCCAGGACGTCGTGGTGTCGCCGTCGGCGGCGTCGTCGATGCCCTTGGTCTCGGTACGGTCGCCGAGCGGGTCGTAGAGGGCGGCGGACTGGGCCCGGACCGCCCGCAGCGGCACCGCGGTCGGGCTCGGGGTGACCGAGCCGGTCGACGCGACCGCCGGAGAGCCGGCGCTCTCCATCCCGGGCAGCCCGCCGAGGGCGGTGCCGACGACCCAGCCGAGCAGGGCCAGCACCACCAGCCCGGCGCTGACCGGGACGGCCAGCGCCAGCCAGCGCGGCCGGGCCCGCCGCTCCCGGCTCCCGGCCAGCCCGAACTCGTCCTCCGCCGGGCCGAGCCGGTCGGCCAGCACGGTGGCCATCACCTCGGCGCTGCGCAGGCCCTGCGGCGAGGCCGGGTCCAGCGCGCGGACGGCCAGCGTGGACAGGTCCTCCGGCACGCCGGCCCGGACCTGGCGCGGGCTGAGCAGGTGGCCGCTGCTGGTGGTGGCCGGGCGCAGCATGGCCGCGCCGCCGGTCGGGGCCAGCGGCCAGTGCGCGGTGAGCGCGCCGTAGAGCAGGGCGCCGAGGCCGCGGACGTCGTCGGCCGGGTCCGCGCGGCCGTCGCCGACCACCTGGGCCAGCTTCACCTCGCCGGTGCCGGTGACGACCACGTGGTCGGGGTGCACGCCGCCGAAGGCGACGCCGGCCGCGTGCGCGGTCGCGATCCCGTCGGCGACCCGGGCCACCGTGCCGGCCGCCGAGTCGGCGTCCAGCGCGCCCTCCCGCAGCAGGGCGGTGAACGGGGTGCCGGCGACCCACTCGCTCACCACGTACGCCCGGTCGCCCTCGTCGACGGCGTCCCAGACCCGGGCCAGCGAGGGGTGGGTGATCGCGCTGACCGCGTGCGCGTGCCCGAGGAACCCGGCGGCGGACGGGCCGCCCGGCCGGACCATGGTCAGCGTCACCGGGCGGTTGAGCAGCTCGTCCCAGCCGCGCCAGGCCACGGCCGGGCCGTCCGGGTCGCCCGCCACGCACTCCAGCAGCCGGTAGCGGTCGCCGACGGACCCCGCGGATCCAGCCGCAGTGGTGTCGACGCTGCTCACGGTCCCCCCTCGATGCCACATGTCCCGTAGGAAGGGACCTGCCGGTGTCCAGGGTATGACGTCCGTACCGGAGCCGGACACGATCCCGGGGTCATGGTCATCGCCGGTGCTTTCCGGCCGAGGCCGCCGGGCCGGTCGCCCGGGGCTTCCCGCGCAGGCCGCGCAGCACGTCGTCCAGCTCCGCGGACCGCCAGAGCATCGTCGTGACCACCAGCACGCCGGCGGCCACCACCGACCCGGCCACGACCGCGACCAGCGAGGCGAGCACCCCGGTGCCGAGCATCGAGGACACCAGCGTGAGCGCGGCCCAGGCGCCGAGCCCGGCCAGCAGCGACCAGACGGCGAACCCGGTGCAGGCCCGTACGGTCCCGGCGGTGTCCAGGTCGCCGAACCGGCGGATGAGGGTCAGCTCGCCCACGACCGCCCCGACCACGTACGACAGGCTGGTGGCGACCGCGAGCCCGGTCACCAGGTGCTCGTCCGGCAGCACCGCCGCCGCGACCAGCGACAGCACGATCCGGGCGACGACCATGACCAGGTTGATCACCGTCGGGGTGCGGGCGTCCTTGACCGCGTAGAACACCCGCAGCTGGAGCATCGTCACCGCGAACGGCGCCAGCCCGAACGCCGAGAACGCCAGCACCAGCCCGATCTCCCGGGCCTCGGACACCTCGGTCCGGCCGTGCCCGAAGACCACGGTGCCGATCGCCGGGCCGAGCACGATGAACAGCGCGGTCACCGGCAGCAGCGCCAGCGCGGAGAGCCGGCTGCCCAGCGACAGGTCCGACAGCACCGCGTCCCGGTCGCCGCGGGCCGCGGCCCGGCTCATCCGCGGCATCAGGGCGGTGAGCAGGGAGACGCCGAGGATCCCGTACGGCATCTGGAACAGCAGGCTGGCGAAGGTGAAGACGGCCAGCCCCGGCTCGCCCTGCGGCACCCCGTTGGCCAGCCGGACCTGGACGAAGTAGCCGAGCTGGCTGACCACCACGTAGCCGATCACCCAGACCGCCAGGCCGCCGGCCTCGCCGAGCCGGGCGCCGCGCAGGTCCAGCCGCAGCCGCCAGCGGAACCCGGTCCTGCGCAGCGCCGGCAGCAGCACCAGGGCCTGGACCACGATGCCGAAGGTGGTGCCGATGCCCAGCAGCAGCACCTCGCCGTCGCTGAGCGACTGCGCGGTGCCCTCGTTGCCCGCGGTGACCACCAGGAAGATGCCGGCGACGATGATCACGACGATGTTGTTCAGCACAGGCGCCCAGGCCGGGGCGCCGAACACCCCGCGGGTGTTGAGGATCGCGCCCATCATCGCGCCGAGGCCGTAGAAGAAGATCTCCGGCAGCAGCAGGTAGGCGAAGAAGGTGGTCAGCTCCGCCTGCTCGCCGCCGCCCGGCACGTACACGGCCGTGAGCAGCGGCGCGGCCAGCGTCGCGAGCACCGTGGCCACCAGCAGGGCCACCACGCTGAGGCTGAGCAGCCGTTGGGTGTACGCCTCGCCGCCGTCCGGGTCCCGCTCCTGCGCGTGCACCAGCAGCGGGACGAGGACCGAGGTCAGCACCCCGCCGAGCAGCAGCTCGTAGACGATGTTGGGCAGCGTGTTGGCCGTGTTGTACGCGTTGCCGACCAGCAGGACGCCGATCGCGGCCGCGATGGCCAGGCTGCGCAGGAATCCGGTGAGCCGGCTGGCCGCGGACGCGATCGCCATCGTCCGGCTGGCCCGGCCCAGGCTCTGGCCGGTCGGCTTGGCCGCGGCCGGGGGGCCGGCCGGGGACGCGTCGGTGCCGGTGTCCAGCCGGATGACGACGGTCTCGTCGCCGAGCGGGTCCCAGCCCTGGGCCGGGCGCTCGCCGCGCGGGTCGGCCCCGGCCGCCGGGTCCCGCCGGCCGTCGGGCGGCGGGCCGCCGCCCCCGGCCGCCGCCGGCCCGGGCGCCGGCGGCTCAGCGGACACGGCGCACCTCCCCGTCGGCCACGTCGTACCGGGCGCCCAGCAGCTCCGGCGGCACGTCCTCGGCGACGGCGGCGGTGACCAGGACCTGCTCGGCCCGCCCGGCCAGCTTGGCCAGCCGACCCCGCCGCGCGGTGTCCAGCTCGGCGAACACGTCGTCGAGCACGAGCACCGGCTCCGCCCCGTCCGAGGACAGCAGCTCGTACGACGCCAGCCGCAGCGCCAGCGCGTACGACCAGGACTCGCCGTGGCTGGCGTACCCCTTCGCGGGCCGGCCGGCGAGAGACAGCACCAGGTCGTCGCGGTGCGGGCCGACCAGCGTGACCCCGCGCTCCAGCTCGGCCGGCCGCACCCGGGCCAGCTCGGCCAGCAGCGCGACCTCCAGCAGTTCGGCCCCCGGCTCGTCCGGCGGCAGCGCCGCCCCGAGCGAGCACGCGTACGTCACCGCGGCCGGCCCCGCCCCCCGGGCCACCTCCTCGTACGCCGAGGACACGTACGGCTCGAGCGCGCGGACCAGGCCCAGCCGGCCGGCCAGCAGCTCGGAGCCGAATCGGGCCAGGTGCCCGTCCCACACGTCCAGCGTGCGCAGGTCGGCGGCGCCCCCCGACCCGCGCCGCGCCCGCGCGGTCTTCAGCAGCGCCCCGCGCTGCTTCAGCACCCGCTCGTAGTCCGACCGCACGCCCGCGTACCGCGGGGTGCGCTGCACGAGCAGGTCGTCCAGGAAGCGCCGTCGCTCGCCCGGGTCGCCCCGGACGAGCGCCAGGTCCTCCGGCGCGAACAGCACCGAGCGCAGCGCGCCGAGCACGTCCCGGGGCCGCGGCACCGGGCCCCGGTTGAGCCGGGCCCGGTTGGCACGGCCCGGGTTGATCTCCAGCTCGACCAGCAGCTCACGGCCGTCGGAGACCACCGCGGCCCGCACCACGGCCCGCGGTGCCCCCTCGCGGACCAGCGGCGCGTCCAGCGCGACCCGGTGCGAGCCGAGCGTGGCGACGTAGCCCAGCGCCTCGACCAGGTTGGTCTTGCCCTGGCCGTTCGGTCCGACGAGCACGCTCGGGCCCGGGTCGAACGCCACCTCGGCGGCGGCCCAGGACCGGAAGTCGGTGACCGACAGGTGCCGGACGTACACCGCGGATCAGGTGCCCGGGGCAGGCGGCGGCGCGATCTCGCCCGACGGCTCCGGCGTGATCCCGGGGGTCGGCTCGTCCTCGGACCGGGTCGCGTGCCCGCCGAACTGGTTGCGCAGCGCGGCCACGACCTTCATCGCCGGCGAGTCGTCCTGCCGGCTGGCGAACCGGGCGAACAGCGCCGCCGCGATCACCGGCATCGGCACCGCGTGCTCGATCGCGGCCTGCAGCGTCCACCGGCCCTCGCCGGAGTCCTCGGCCCAGCCGCGGATCTTGTGCAGGTCCGGGTCCTCGTCCAGGGCGCGGACCAGCAGGTCCAGCAGCCAGGACCGGATGACGGTGCCCTGGGTCCAGCTGCGGAACACGTCCGGCACCTCGGTGACCAGGCCGGAGGTCTCGAGGAGCTCGTAGCCCTCGCCGTACGCCTGCATGATCCCGTACTCGATGCCGTTGTGGACCATCTTGGAGAAGTGGCCCGCGCCGACCGAGCCGGCGTGCACGAACCCGCCCTCCGACGGCTTCAACGTGTCGAACGCGGGCTGCACCTTCGCCACGTTCTCCTCGTCGCCACCGACCATCAGGGCGTAGCCGTTCTGCAGGCCCCAGACGCCGCCGGAGACGCCGGCGTCGACGTAGCCGATGCCCTTCTCCTTGAGCATGTCCGCGTGCACCAGGTCGTCGGTGTAGCGGGAGTTGCCGCCGTCCACCACGACGTCGCCCGACTCCAGCAGCTCGTTGAGCTCCCGCACGGTGGCCCGCGTCGGGTCGCCGGAGGGGACCATCACCCAGATCACCCGCGGCTTGGCGAGCTTCTGGACGAGCTCCTCCAGGCTGCTCACGTCCCGGGGGGAGGACTCGTTCCGGTCGAAGCCCACCACCGTGTGGCCGCCGCGGCGGAGCCGCTCGGCCATGTTGCCGCCCATCTTGCCGAGCCCGACGAGTCCGATCTCCACCGCGACCTCCGAGAATGTCGTTGTCGCCGTCAGTCTGCCCCGGGTGATCGCGGGCCATGCCGCGCGGCGGGACTAACCCGGGAGCCGCACCGGCATGATCAGGTAGCGGAAGTCGACCGTCCCGTCGCCGTCGACCGCGGTGATCACCGATGGCTTGCTCGACGTGGTGAAGGACATCCGGGCGATCCCGGCGTGCACGGCGGTGAGCCCGTCCTGCAGGAACGCCGGGTTGAACGCGATGGTCAGCGGGTCGCCGGAGAAGGCAACCTCGACCTGCTCCTCGGCCCGGCCCTCGTCGTCGCCGCCGGCGGTCAGCGCGAGCACGCCGTCGGAGAAGTCGAGCCGGACCGGGGTGCCGCGGTCGGCGACCAGCGCGACCCGCTTGACCGCCTCCAGCAGCGCCGACACCGGGATGTCCGCGGTGGCCGACCACTCGGACGGGAAGAGCGACCGGTACTTCGGGAACTCGGCGTCGAGCAGCCGGGTGGTCGCCCGGCGGGCCGGGCCGGCGAAGCCGATCATGCCCTCGCCGGCGCCACCGCTGGCCAGGGCCAGCGTGATCTCCGGGCCGGTGGTCAGCGTCTTGGCCGACTCCGACAGCGTCCGGGCCGGGATCAGCACCTGGGCGTCGAGCTCGTCCTGCTCGGGCTTCCAGGGCAGCTCCCGGACGGCCAGCCGGTAGCGGTCGGTGGCGGCCAGCCGCAGCCGGTCGCCCTCGATCTCCAGCCGTACGCCGGTGAGCATCGGCAGCGTGTCGTCCCGGCCCGCGGCCACCGCGACCTGCGAGACGGCCTGGGCGAACACCGAGGACTCGACGACCCCGGCGGTGGTCGGCATGGTCGGCAGGGTCGGGTAGTCCTCGACCGGCATCAGCGGCAGGGTGAACCGCGCGCTGCCGCAGCTGATCGTGACCTTCGGCCCGTCCACCGCGAACTCCACCGGGTGCGGCGGCAACGCGCGGCTGATCTCGGCCAGCAGCCGACCGCTGACCAGGGCCCGGCCGGCGACGGACGCCTGCACCTCGACCTCGACCTGGGTGGAGACCTCGTAGTCGAAGCCGGAGACGGTCAGCGCCCCGTCGGTGACCTCGAGCAGCACGCCGCCGAGGACGGGCACCGCCGGTCGGGCCGGCAGGCTCCGCGCCGTCCAGGCCACGGCATCGGACAGCGCGTCGCGCTCAACCCGGAACTTCATGGTCCGCACTCCTCGATCGCGGTGCCGCTGTGGGGCCCCATCATGCCCGCCGCTGAGCGCCCGTGGGGCCTCGGGACGGTTGTCCCCAGCTCGCTCGCCCACAGACTGCCGTTCGTCTTCACTCTGGGGATAGAGATTGTCGGAGTCGTAGTAGGGGCTGTGGATCCTGTGGACGAAGCCCGTACGCGCTGGCCAGCGGTCCGCGCGCCGTGTGGACGTAGTGTGCGCCGCCGGTGGGGAAAACCTGTGGACCGGTGGATGAACACGTTTTTCCACCGGCTGTCCACGGGCCGTCCACAGTCATCCACAGACTTATCCACGTGCTGTGCACAGCCGGGCGGGCCAGCCGTCACTGCCGCGCCCGCTGCTTGATGCGGTTCGTCAGCTCCGTCACCTGGTTGTAGATCTGCCGCCGCTCGGCCATCAGCGACCGGATCTTCCGGTCGGCGTGCATGACGGTGGTGTGGTCGCGGCCGCCGAAGGTCTGGCCGATCTTCGGCAGTGAGAGCTCGGTCAGCTCGCGGCACAGGTACATCGCGATCTGCCGGGCGGTCACCAGGACCCGGCTGCGGGACTGCCCGCACAGGTCCTCGATGGTGATCCCGAAGTACTCGGCGGTCGCGGCGATGATCGTGGCCGCGGTGATCTCCGGCCGGTCGTCGTCGGCGATGAGGTCCTTGAGGACGATCTCGGCCAGCGCCAGGTCCACGCCCTGCCGGTTGAGGCTGGCGAACGCGGTCACCCGGATCAGCGCGCCCTCCAGCTCCCGGATGTTCGACTGGATCTTCGAGGCGATGAACTCCAGCACGTCCGGCGGCGCGTTCAGCCGGTCCTGGGCGGACTTCTTCCGCAGGATCGCGATCCGCGTCTCCAGGTCCGGCGGCTGCACGTCGGTGATCAGGCCCCACTCGAAGCGGGTCCGCAGCCGGTCCTCCAGCGTGGACAGCTGCTTCGGCGGCCGGTCCGAGCTGATGATGATCTGCTTGTTCGCGTTGTGCAGGGTGTTGAAGGTGTGGAAGAACTCCTCCTGGGTGCGTTCCTTGCTCTCCAGGAACTGGATGTCGTCCACCAGCAGCAGGTCGTTGTCCCGGTAGCGGCGCTGGAACGCGGACTGCTTGTCGTCCCGCAGCGAGTTGATGAAGTCGTTGGTGAACTCCTCGGAGCTCACGTACCGCACCCGCGCGTTCTGGAACAGCCGCTGGGCGTAGTGCCCGATCGCGTGCAGCAGGTGGGTCTTGCCCAGCCCGGAGTCGCCGTAGATGAACAGCGGGTTGTACGCCTTCGCGGGCGCCTCGGCGACCGCGACCGCCGCCGCGTGGGCGAACCGGTTGCCGGCGCCGATGACGAAGGTCTCGAAGGTGTACTTCGGGTTCAGCCGGGCCGGCTCGACCCGGGCCGGCGCCCGCCCCCCGCCGAACGGGGCCGGCGGGGGCCAGTGCATCCCCGTCATCGTGTCCTCGGCGAGCTGGTCGGCCTCCTCGGCGGCCGTGACCTCGTCCTCCTCCGCCGGCTCCACCGTGACCGCGACCCGGATCTCCCGGCCCAGCAGCTCGGACAGGGCGGTGGTGATCATCGGCCGCAGCCGGGTCTCCAGCACGTCCTTGGTGAAGTCGTTCGGGGCGGCCAGCAGCGCGGTCCCGTCCAGCAGCCCGAGCGGGCGGGTCGTGCGCAGCCAGGCCCGCTGCTGCCGGGTCACCGTGCTGTCCGCCAGCCCGTCGATGGCGAGCGCCCACAGGCCCTCGAGGTCGATCGGATCCTCCGCCACGCCCGCTCCTCCCCGTGGCCACGCGTACCGCGGGCCCGAGCGCTGTCCACACGACTGTCCACAGGCTGTGCATCTGTCACCCACGGACCGTGTGGGCGATCCTCGGTGCGCTGCTCGACCGTCCCGACGAGTCCGGTGCACCTGTGGAGAACCGGTGGGGGCAGCCGGCGGACTGGCACCGTACAGCGCGCGGAGCGTTGCCCACAACCGGTGTCCACAGACTGTGTACGACCCGCGTTTGACCCGGCGGACCGCGGTTCCGTACCGTTGACCGGTCGTGAGTCCGTCCGCCGTTGATCGGCGGCCGGCCGCGCCCGGGCATCGTCCGGGGATCACGCCGCCGACCTGCCGTCTTGGAGCCCGCTCGTGAGCAAGCGCACCTTCCAGCCCAACAACCGCCGCCGCGCGAAGACGCACGGTTTCCGGCTGCGCATGCGCACCCGCGCGGGCCGTGCCATCCTCGCCGCCCGCCGCCGCAAGGGCCGCGGCGAGCTGTCGGCCTGACGACCGCGGGGATGCCGTGTTGCCGGCGCCCGCGCGGTTGAGGCGCCGCGAGGACTTCACCCTCGCCGTCCGCCGAGGCCGGCGGGCGGGCCGCGGCACCCTCGTCGCGCACTACCTCGCCCCGTCCGACGACGCCGGCCCGGCCCGGGCCGGCTTCGTCGTCGGACGGGCCGTCGGCAACTCCGTGGTCCGGCACCGGACCGTACGCCGCCTGCGGCATCTGGTCCGGGACCGGCTCGACCGGCTCCCCGCCGGGTCGGTGCTGGTCGTGCGGGCCCTGCCGCCGGCCGGGGCGGCCGACTCGGCGCTGCTCGGCCGCGACCTGGACTCCGCGCTGGACCGCCTGGTCCCGGCGCCGGCGGTGCTCGGGTGACCGCCTGGCAGGTGACCGGCCTCCTGGTCGCGGTCGTGCTCGCGCTGGCCGCCTTCGACGCCGTGCGGGACCTGGTCACCCGGCGCCGGCACCGGTCGACGCTGGCCCGGGTCCTGCTCCGCACGGTCCGCGGCTACCAGCGCTGGATCAGCCCGCTGCGACCGCCGACCTGCCGGTTCACCCCCACCTGCAGCGCGTACGCGGTGACCGCGGTGGAGCGCTTCGGCGCGGCGCGCGGCGGCTGGCTGGCCACCCGCCGGTTGCTGCGCTGCGGACCCTGGCACCCTGGTGGGCACGACCCGGTCCCGTTCGCCGTTGGACGTGACGGCGTACCAGCCGTCCATCCCGCCCGACCCGACGCGTCGACGTCGAGCCCGACAGGAGCACCCCCTTGCTGAATCCGCTCTACATAGCAGTCTCGTGGGTGCTGCTGCGCTGGCACGACGCGTTCAAGTGGCTCGGGATGGACCCCAACAGCGGCATCACCTGGGCGCTCTCGATCGTCTTCCTGGTCATCACCATCCGGGTGCTGCTGTTCCGCTTCTTCATCAAGCAGGTGCACAGCCAGCGCAAGATGCAGGAAGTGCAGCCGAAGATCGCGGCGCTGCGCGAGAAGTACAAGAACGACCGGCAGGCGCTCTCCCAAGAGATGATGAAGCTGCAGAAGGAGGAGGGCTTCAACCCGCTCGGCGGGTGCCTCCCGATCCTGATGCAGGCCCCGGTCTTCATCGCCCTGTTCCACGTGCTGCGCACGGTGGGCGGCAAGGAGGAGTGGGCGCTCTACCGGGAATACCACTGGACGCCTGAGCAGGCCGAGAGCGCCGGCAACGCGACCGTCTTCGGCGCCCCGATCGCCAGCGCCTTCTCCGACCCGCGGAACCTGGTCGCCGAGATCTCCGCCGCCAGCGCCACGGCGACCAAGATCGTCGCGGTCGTCCTGATCATCCTCATGGTCGCGGCGACCTACATCACCCAGCGCCAGGTGATGTCCCGCAGCACCGCCACGCTGGACGCCCAGCAGGCCATGATCCAGAAGCTCCTGCTGTACGGCATGCCCGCCAGCCTCCTGGTCTCGGGCTTCTTCTTCCCGATCGGCGTCCTGTTCTACTGGTTCACCAACAACCTGTGGAGCATGGGCCAGCAGTTCTACATCCTGCGCCGGATGCCGCACCCGAACGCCGCCGAGAAGCAGGGCCCGACGCCGGAGCAGGCGAAGGCGCTGGCCCCGAAGCCGGGGCAGAAGCCGGTGCGCCCGCAGCGCAAGGCCGGTGTGGACGACGCCGCCGCCGAGGAGGCCGGCGCGACGGTCGCCGAGGCCGTGGCCGAACCCGCGGACGGCACGCCGGACACACCGACCCCGGCGCCGGCACCCCGGGCGAAACCGAGCCCGGGCGCCCGCCCCGCCGGCGGCGGCAACCGCCGGCCGCAGGGCCAGCGGTCGCCCACCCAGACCCGACAGAAGAAGAAGCGGCGCTAGCCGCGCGTACGCCAGGCTTGGAGATTCTTGTGACCGATACCCCCGTGACGGACACCGCCGAGGACACGCGCCCGGAGCGTGGTGAGGCGCTGCTCGTCCAGGAGGGCGACATCGCCGGCGACTACCTGGAGCGGCTGCTCGACATCGTCGACTTCGACGGTGACATCGACCTCGACGTGGAGGGCGACCGCGCGGTCGTCGCCGTCATCGGCGAGGGCCTGCAGGGCCTGGTGGGCCCGAACGGCGTGACCCTCGACGCCCTGCAGGAGCTGACCCGCCTCGCGGTCCAGCAGCAGACCGGGCTGCGCAGCCGGCTGATGCTGGACGTCGGCGGCTACCGGGCCCGGCGGCGGACCCAGCTCACCGGGATCGCCCAGGACGCGGCGGCCGAGGTCGTCTCCACCGGCGCGCCGGTGCGGCTGGACCCGATGAACCCGTTCGAGCGCAAGGTCGTGCACGACGCGATCGCCGCGGTCGACGGTGTCCACAGCGAGTCCGAGGGCGAGGAGCCGGACCGCCGGGTCGTCGTCCTGCCGGACTGAGGTTGTCGCCCGAGCCGCCCGCTGCCGCCGGCGAGGTCTTCGGACCAGCCCTCGACCGGGCCGAGACGTACGCCCGGCTGCTCGCCACCGACGGCACCGTCCGCGGCCTGATCGGGCCGCGGGAGGTGCCGCGGTTGTGGGACCGCCACCTGCTCAACTCGGCGGTGATCGCGGAGCTGGTCCCCCGCAACGCGCGGGTGGTCGACGTGGGCAGCGGGGCCGGACTGCCCGGCATACCGCTCGCGCTGGTCCGCCCGGACGTGTCGGTGACCCTGCTCGAACCGCTCGGCCGCCGGTACACGTTCCTCGTCGAGTGCCTGGACGCGCTGGAGCTGCGGAACGTCACCGCCGTCCGCGGCCGCGTCGAGGAGGGCCACATCCGGCGGCAGCTGGGCGACGCGGACGTCGTCACCGCCCGCGCGGTCGCGCCGCTGGACAAGCTGGCCGGCTGGTGCCTGCCGCTGCTCCGCTCCGCCGGCACGCTGCTCGCGCTCAAGGGCGCGACGGCCGGGGCGGAGCTGGCCGAGGCCCGCGAGGCGCTGACCGCACTGGGCGCGGTGGACGCCACCGTCACCGAATGTGGCCCGCTGGATCCACCGACCACGGTCGTCGTCGTCACCCGAGGTACCGTGCCTCCTGCGGCACGAGGGGGGCGCAGGTGACGAGCACGGGGGAATTACATCGTCCCGCTCCGGTCGGCTGGCCGGAGCGGACAATACCGGACACTCCGCCCGTGGCTGGCACGCCGGTCCCGATCGGGTGGTTCGGCGCCCGTTCCGGCGGCGAGTCGCCGCCCGCGGGCGCCGCGAGCAGTGAGGATGAGACGGTGACCGAGCTCGACGCCCAGGCGCGGATCCGCAGCGTGCTCGACGACGCCGTGGGGACCCCGGCGGAGTTCGACACGCCCATCATGCGGGAGGCCGCGCAGGCCGTCCGGGTGCGCAACACCGACGGGGACAACACGTTCCCGCGGCCGGTGCACCGGCGGGTGATCACCATCGCCAACCAGAAGGGCGGCGTCGGCAAGACCACCAGCACGGTCAACCTGTCCGTCGCGCTGGCCATGCACGGGCTGCGGGTGCTGGTCATCGACCTCGACCCGCAGGGCAACGCGAGCACCGGCCTCGGGGTCGAGCACTCCAGCGGCACCCCGTCGATCTACGAGGTCCTGGTCGACGCGCTGCCGATCGAGGAGGCCGCGGTCCCGGTCGAGCAGGCGCCCAACCTGTGGTGCGTGCCGGCGACCATCGACCTGGCCGGCGCCGAGATCGAGCTGGTCTCGGTGGTGGCCCGGGAGCACCGGCTGCGCCGGGCGATCGCCGCGTACGGAAACGACGTCGACTACATCCTGGTGGACTGCCCGCCGTCCCTCGGCCTGCTGACCGTGAACGCGCTGGTCGCCGGTGACGAGGTGCTGATCCCCATCCAGTGCGAGTACTACGCGCTCGAGGGCCTGGGCCAGCTGCTCAACAACATCGACCTCATCCGGTCGCACCTCAACCACGGCCTGCTGGTCTCCACCATCCTGCTGACCATGTACGACGGCCGCACCAAGCTGGCCGACCAGGTCGCGCAGGAGGTCCGCAACCACTTCGGCGAGCTGGTCCTCGACGTGGTCATCCCCAGGTCGGTCCGGGTGTCCGAGGCGCCGGGCTATGGTCAGTCGGTGATGACGTACGACCCGGGGTCGCGCGGCGCACTGACCTACTACGAGGCGGCCCGCGAGCTGGCCGACCGCGGCACCCGGATGCAGCCGGTCCCGCCCCGGGAGTCGGTGTGAGCTCTCCCCGTCGGGGCGGGCTCGGCAAGGGCCTCGGCGCGCTCATCCCGACCTCCGCGGCCCCTCCCCCGCCGCCGGCCCCGCCGCCCGCCCCGCCGTCGGGCTCCGCTCCGGTCGAGGCGCCGGCGCCGGTCCCGGTCCCCGTCGACGAGCCGGCCGCCGTGCCGGGCGCGGTGTTCCGGGAGGTGCCGGTCGACGCGATCCGGCCCAACCCCAAGCAGCCGCGGCAGGTCTTCGACGAGGACGCGCAGGACGAGCTGAAGACCTCCATCCGCGAGTTCGGCCTGCTCCAGCCGGTCGTCGTCCGCGAGGTCGGGCCCGGCTCGTACGAGCTGGTCATGGGCGAGCGCCGGTGGCGGGCCAGCCGCGAGCTGGAGCTGCCGACGATCCCGGCCATCGTGCGGGAGACCGCCGACGACGCGATGCTGCGTGACGCGCTGCTGGAGAACCTGCACCGCGCCCAGCTCAACCCGCTGGAGGAGGCGGCCGCCTACCGGCAACTGCTGGACGAGTTCGGCACGACGCACGAGGAGCTGGCCGGGAAGATCGGCCGCAGCCGGTCGCAGGTCACCAACACCATCCGGCTGCTCAACCTGCCGGTCCCGGTGCAGCGCCGGGTCGCCGCCGGCGTGCTGTCCGCCGGACACGCCCGCGCCCTGCTCACGCTGGACGACCCGGACGCGCAGGACGCGCTGGCCACCCGCATCGTCGCTGAGGGCCTCTCGGTCCGTACGGTCGAGGAGCTGGTCGCGCTGGCCGGCCAGGAGAAGCCGCCGCCCGGCCGGACCGCGCCGACCCGCCGGGTGACCGCGCCCGCGCTCAACGACCTGGCCGACCGGCTGTCGGACAACTTCGACACCCGGGTGAAGGTCGAGCTGGGCCGGCGCAAGGGCAAGATCGTGGTCGAGTTCGCCTCGGTCGACGACCTGGAGCGGATCGTCGGGCTGATGGTCCCCGGCATCGGCCCGCGGCCCAACGGGCTGGAACCCTCCACCGAGCAGTGAGCCGCCAGCTGCGGGCGCTGCCGAAGGCGCACCTGCACGTGCACCTGGAGAGCACGCTCCGGCCGGACACGCTGACCGAGCTGGGCGGCATCGCGCCACCTCCGCGGTTCGACGGCTTCGCGGCGTTCCTCACCCACAACGCCGCGGTGCGGGAGTGCCTGCGCTCGGCGGCCGACTTCGCCCGGGTCGCGTACGAGTTCTGCGCGGACTCGGCCGCGGACGGCGTCCGGTACGCCGAGCTCACCGTGACCGTCGCCGCGCACGCCGCCCGGCTCGGGGTCGCCCCCTCGGTCCCGCTCGACGGCGTTCTGGCCGGGCTGCGCGCCGGCATGCGGGACTTCCCCGTCGTCGTCCGGGTGCTGCTCGACCACTCCCGCCGCCGGCCGCTGTCCTGGGCCGAGGCGACCGTCGACCTCGCCGCCCGGACCCCCGAGGTCGTCGCCTTCGGACTGGCCGGCGACGAGGCCACCCCACTCGCCCCGTACGCCGACCTGATCGCCGCTGTCCCGGCGGTGCCGATGGTCCACCACGCCGGCGAGACCGCCGGACCGGGAAGCGTCCGCGAGGTGGTCGAGCTCGGCCGGGCGGTACGGATCGGCCACGGCTTCCGCGCGCTCGAGGACCCGGCGCTCGTCGCCGTGCTCCGCGACCGGCGGATCCCGCTCGAGGTCTGCCCGTCGTCGAACGTGGTCCTCGGGCTGGTGCCGTCCCTCCGCGCCCATCCGCTGCCGGCGCTGGCCGAGGCCGGGGTGGTGGTCACCCTCAACACCGACGTCCCGTCGATCGCCGGGGTCACCCTGACCGACGAGTACGAGTCGGTCCGGACCGTGTTCGGGTGGTCCGACTCCGAGCTGGCCGGGCTCGCCCGCGCCGGGGTCGAGGCGAGCTTCGCCCCGCCGGCGATCAAGGACGAGCTGCGAGCCGGCATCGCGGCGTGGCTCGAGAGCTCGCCGGGGCCGTCCGGGCGCTGACCGCCGCTTCCCGGCCGGTCCACTGAAAGCCGCGAAAGCACACTAATCAGGCGCGTGTCCGCCCCTTACCCCACCCTGGCCAGCTCCCGACCGAGGCTGACATAAGAACGGCAATTATCGGTCGGCCGGACACTCCGCCTCGGGCCGCCCGGTCGGCGGATCAGCCGAGCGGCTCGATGCCGGTGTCGGTCGGTCCCGGCTCCCCCGGGTCCCGGTGCGTGGAGGATCGCGCTCGGGCGGCCTGCCGGATCAGGTGATCGCGCTCGCCGACGTCGGTGGCCCGGTGGGCGGCCTCCGCGTACGCCGCGCCGGCCGCCGGCAGGTCGCCGGCCAGCTCGTGCAGGTGACCGCGGACCGCGTGCCAGCGGTGGCGGTCACCGAGCACCTCGCGCAGTCGCTCGGTCTCCCGCAGCCCCGCGGCGGGACCGAGCACGTGGCCGACCGCGACGGCCCGGCCCAGCACGGCGGCGGGGTCCTGGTGCACCGGGTCGTCGGTGAGGGCGACCAGGTCGTCGTACCAGGCGAGGATCTGTGGCCAGTCGGTCTCCGCCGAGCTCGCCGCGTCGTCGTGCAGGGCGGCGATGGCCGCCTCGATCTGATAGCGACCGGGGCGCTCCAGCGCCAGCGCCGACTGCAGGACGCGGACGCCCTCGGCGATCTCGCGGGTGTCCCAGCGACCCCGGTCCTGCCGGTCCAGGGTGACGATCCGGCCCTGCTCGTCGAGGCGGGCCGGCAGCCGGGCGTGGTTGAGGAGCATCAGGGCGAGCAGCCCGCGGGCCTCGGGCTCCTCGGTGGCGAGCGTGAGCTGCCGGGCCAGCCGGATCGCTTCGGCCGCCAGGTCGACCCGGCCCGCGTGTCCCGTCGTGTAGACGAGATACAGGACCCGCAGCACGACCGCGAGATCGCCGGGTTCGGTGAGCCGGCGTCCGCGCAGGCTGCGCTTCGCCCGGCTGATCCGCTGCGCCATCGTCGCCTCCGGGACGTAGCAGGCGTCGGCGATCTGCCGGGTGGTCAGGCCGCCGACCGCGCGCAGGGTGAGCGCCACCTGCGCGGCGGGCGGGAGGTCGGGATGGCAGCAGCAGAAGAGCAGGAAGAGTGTGTCGTCCCCGGTCTCCGTGCTGAGCGGCTCGGGCTCGCGCCGTTCGTGCAGCCTGTCCTCGCGGCTGCGGCGGGCGGCCTCGCTGCGGCGGGCGTCGATCAGCCGTCGGGTCGCGACGGCGGACAGCCACGCCCGCGGGTTCTCGGGCGGCTGGTCCGGCCAGACGCGCAGCGCCTCCAGGAGTGCCTCCTGCAGCGCGTCCTCGGCGGCGGCGAAGTCCTCGCCACGGCGGACCAGACCGGCCAGCACCGCGGGGACGAGGGCGCGCAGGGCGCCCTCGTCCACCCGGTCTCCCCGTTGGGCGGGCACGTCTGTCAGGCGCCGGACGCCGGCGCGGTCATGACCTCGCGGACGTCGATCCACTCGTAGAGCGGCTCCCCGCCGGGACCCGGCTCGGAGGAGACGTACGCCGCGATCTCCAGCGCCCGCTCGTGCGACTCCACGTCGATCATGTACCAGCCGGCGACCAGGTCACTCGTCTCCGGGTGCGGGCCCTCGGTGGTGACCGGCGCGGCACCCGGGCCGCCGTAGCGCACCCAGGTCCGGGCGGGAGTGAGCGCCTCGGCGCCCACGTACTCGCCGCGCTCCGCGAGGACCTCCGCGACGTGGTGGAGGAAGGTCATGTGCGCCTCCACGTCCTCGGGTGCCCACTGGTCCATCGGGGGCACTGGGCGGTGTGCTTCCGGGCCGCCGCGGTAGTGCTTCAGCAGCAGGTACTTCGGCATGGTGATCTCCTTCTGTTGCGGCCGCGCGCCTCGCGGCCTCCGCTTGGTGAGCGGAGCCGGGCTGAGGTTCTCGACACGGACGCTGCGCCTTTCAGAATCTCGCACCTGGTGGCGGTCCGTTTCACGTGAAACCGGGGCCTGCTGTTTCACGTGAAACCGGGTCAGATCGAGCGGCGCTGACGAAGGCGGGCCAGCCCGCGGCGGATGCGGGACAACAGGAAGACGGCCAACCCGAGGCCGAGCACGAGCAGGGTCAGCGCCAGCGACGCCGCCACCCACGGCAGCTGCCACGCCAGCAAGGTCATCCCGACCACCGCGCCGTCCTCGGCCAAGCTGGTGCCGATGTTGGTGACCGGCTCCGGTGAGGTGTTCACCGCGAGGCGCAGGCCGCCCTTGGCCAGGTGGGACAGCAGCGCCGTGATCCCGGACGAGCTGGCCCCCACCGCCTGGTCGAGCGTCGCGGCGTCGCCGGCGATCAGGTAGCCGATGATGGCCGCGATGGTCGGGCGGATGACTGTGTGGATCGAGTCCCAGACGCTGTCCACGTACGGGATCTTGTCGGCCACGAACTCGACGGCCAGCAGGATCCCGACGAAGACCATCACGTCCGTGCGCTGCAGCGCATCCGGCGTGTCGGCGTAGCCGACGCGGCCGAGGATGCCTGCGATCAGCACCACCGCGTACGCGCTGATGCCGGACGCCCAGCCGTTGGCGATCGACAGTGGCAGCGTCTCCATGAGTCCCCTTCCCAGCGCCCTGGTGGGCGAGGGCTTCCTACCCCACCCGCTCCGAGCGGGGAACCACCCGGAGGACGCGGCCGGACCGCGTCCCGGTCACCACCGACGATGGGTCCACGGCATGGTCGCCCGGCGTCGGCCGAGCCGAACCTCACCAGGAGCCGTGGTGCACCACCTCGGACACCGGCCGGTGGCCGCGCCGCAGCGACGGGGAGCGCCGGTCCGGCGCCCGGTAGCCGACGGACACGCAGCCGATCGGCGTGTACTCCCCCGGCACCCCGAACTCGGTCCGGAAGGCCGCCATCCGTTCCGGTGGCACGCCGAAGAAGCAGGCGCCGAGCTCCGCGTCCACCGCGGTCAACAGGATCAGCAGCGCGGCGAAGCCGGTGTCGATGTCCCAGTACGGCACCGGCCAGCGGGCCTCGTCGCGGTCGGTCCAGCCCTTGTCGGCCGCCGCGTACCGCTCCAGGTACGCCTGCTTGTGGGACAGCGGCACGATCAGCAACGGCGCGGTCATCATGTCCCGCAGCCACGGGTCCGGGTCGTCCAGCGACACCGTGGTCGCCCGCCAGAAGCGGTCGCGATCCGGCTCCGCCTCCAGGACGAGGAACGCCCAACCCTGGGAGAAGCCGGCCGACGGCGCGCGCAGCGCGTTCGCCAGCAGGCGGTCCCGCACCTCCGCCGGCACGGGCCGGTCCGGGTCGTAGTTGCGCACCATCCGCCGCCGGCGGAGAACCTCCTGGAATTCCATGCGCCCAGCCTGCCGCACCCCTCTGACAGCCCCGGCGGCACCGCGGTGGGCGCCGGAGCGACGAGGGGGCGGGTCAGCGCGTGGCGGCGCGGTGGAGCAGGGTGGCGCAGACCTCGCCGAGCTCCAGCCCGGCTGCGGCGACCGACATCGGGGTCATCGACGTCCCGGTCATCCCCGGCGACACGTTCACCTCGAGGAACTGCACGGTGCCGGCCGCGGTGACGATGGCGTCGGTCCGGGACAGGTCCCGCAGGCCGAGCGCCTGGTGGGCCCGCACCGCCACGTCGGCGACCGCGGCGGCGTCGGCGGCCGAGAGCCGCGCCGGCGTGTGGTACGTCGTCGTCCCGGCCGTGTAGCGGGACGCGTAGTCGAAGACGCCGCTGGTCGGCACGATCTCCACCGCCGGCAGCGCGACCGGGCCGGCACCGAGGTCGACCACGGACACCGCGACCTCGACGCCCTCGATCAGCGGCTCGATGAGCACCGTGTCCCCGTACGACAGGCAGGAGACCATCGCCGCCGGCAGCTCGGCCGCCGACCGGATCACCCGGGCGCCGAGGGCGGAGCCGCCCTGGGCCGGCTTCACCATCAGCGGCAGGCCGAGCCGGTCCACGATCCGGTCGAGCACCACCGCGGCGCCCAGCTCCCGGAACGTCGAGTGCGGCAGCGCGATCCAGTCCGGGGTGGCCAGCCCGGCCGCCCGGACGGTGGCCTTGGCCGTCGGCTTGTCCCAGGCCATCCGGCAGGCCGCCGCGTCGGACCCCACGTACGGCATGTCGACCAGGTCGAGCACGGAGCGCAGCGCGCCGTCCTCGCCGTCCGCCCCGTGCAGCGCGATGAACACCGCGTCCGGCCGGTCGCCGTCGAGGGCGGCCAGCAGGGCCGCGTCCGGGTCCATCGTCCGGACGGCGACGCCCGCCCCCTTCAGCGCCTCGCAGATCCGCCGGCCGGAGCGCAGCGACACCTCGCGCTCGAACGCCAGCCCGCCGGCCAGGACGACTGCGGTCAGCTCTCCCACCCGGGAGATCATGCCAGCTCCGGCCCGGGGGCCGAGCCGCGTGGCCAGCGGACCTTCGCCGCGGCGGGTTCGGTGGACAGGAACGTGGCCCGCAGCTCCAGCTCCTGCTCGACCACGCCCGCCAGCCGGCGCACGCCCTCCCGGATCCGGTCCGGCGTGGGGAAGCAGTACGACAGCCGCATCTCCCGCTGGCCGGAGCCGTCCGCGTAGAACCCGATGCCCGGCACGTACGCCACCCGCTCGGCGATGCCCCGCGGCTGCATGACCTTCGCGTCCAGGCCCTCCGGCAGGGTCAGCCACACGTAGAACCCGCCGTCCGGCTTTGTCCACGTGCAGCCCGGTGGCATCAGCGCGTCGAGCCCGTCGAGCAGCGCGTCCCGCCGCTCGCGGTAGAGCTCGCGGAAGGTCTTGACCTGCTCCCGCCACGGCTGGGTGGAGAGGTATTCGGCCACCGCGAGCTGGGACAGCATCGGCGGGCACAGGATCTGCGACTCCGACAGCAGCACCAGCTTGTCCCGGATCGCGGACGGCGCGTACGCCCAGCCGACCCGGACGCCGGAGGCGAACGTCTTGGAGAACGAGCCGAGGTAGACCACCCGCTCCGGCGCCAGCGACTTCAGCGCCGGCCGCGTCTGCCCGTCGAAGCCGAGCAGCCCGTACGGGTTGTCCTCGATGATGAGCACGTCGTACCGCTCGCAGAGCTCGACGATCTGCGCCCGCCGCTCGACGGCCAGCGTCACGCCGGCCGGGTTGTGGAAGTTGGGCACCGTGTAGAGGAACTTGGCCTGCCGGCCGGCGGCGCGCAGCGCCTCCAGCGCCGCCTCCAGCGCGGCCGGCACCAGGCCGTCGGAGTCCAGCGGCACGTGCACGACCTCGGCCTCGGCCGCCGCGAAGGTGCCCAGCGCCCCCACGTACGACGGGCCCTCGGCCAGCACCACGTCGCCCGGGTCGAGGAAGATCCGGCTGATCAGGTCGAGCGCCTGCTGCGAGCCGACGGTGATCACCACGTCGTCGGAGGACGCACCGGTGATCGCCTCCTCGGCCATCACCTCGCAGATCAGCTCGCGCAGCCGGACGTCGCCCTGCCCGGCGCAGTACTGCAGGACGGTGGCGCCGTTGCGGGCGACCAGCTCGCCGAGCATCGATCCGACCGCGTCCAGCGGCAGTGCCGCGGTGTAGGGCATGCCGCCGGCGAGCGAGACGACCTCCGGCCGGTTCGCCACCGCGAACAGTGCGCGGATCTCGGACACGGCCAGGCCGTGCGTCCGGTGCGCGTACCGGTCGGAATACGGATCGAGCGTGTTGCCGGTCATGCGAGAACCCCTCCGCGAGACGTCCCCCGCGAGTCTACGCAGGTAAGGGGTTGGCCTCAGCGGTCATCCACAGGCGATCACCGCAGGTCGAACGAGGTGACGACCTCCATCTGGTCCTCCTGCTGGTGGGTCCGGACCGACCGGCGCAGCGTGTACCGGGCCGCCCGGCCGTCCAGGATCAGCTCGCTCAGCGAGTTGCCGAAGAACGGGCCGGCGACCTTGTGCCAGGTCAGCGGGAGGTCCGGCACGGAGTCCCAGCGGCCCAGCGCCTTGGTCAGCTTCTCCAGCCACCGGCTCCAGCCCAGCCGGAAGACCATGCGCTGGCTCAGCGGCACCGAGTGGTGCACCGGCGAGGCGACGATCTGGTAGACGCGGCTGTCCACCCCGGAGGGCCACTCGGCCCGGGCCACGTACTGGTGGTGGACGTCGCCGGACAGCACGCAGATCGTCGACGGCGCCGCGGGTCCGCTGCCCGCGCCGGCCAGCACGCCGGCCAGCCAGTCGAACGACGCCCGGAACGCCGCCCAGTGCTCCAGGTCCGCGCCCTCGCGCAGCTTCTCGCCGAAGCGGGCCAGCCGCGGCCCGCGCGAGCCGGCGCACAGCGCCTCGTCCCAGGACTCGATGTCGTGCAGCGACCGGGGCAGCAGCCACGGCAGCGAGGTGGCGACCAGCAGGTGGTCACCCTGCACCGAGGACGCCTGCTCCTCGATCCAGCGGGCCTCGGACCCGCCGACCATGGCGCGTTCGCGGTCGGCCAGGATGCGGCCGCAGCGGGAGTCCACGACGACCAGGACGGTGCCCTCGAAGTCGCGCCGGTAGCTCCACCGGTAGCCCTTGGCCCCGTCCGCCTCCCGGTCCGCCTCGGCGGCGAAGTCGTGCAGCATCGGGCCCACGTCGCCGTCGGCCTCGCACACCTTGCGGTAGACCTCGTCCTCGGCCAGCGCCGCCGGCGACAGGTTGCCCAGGTGCTGGTAGACCCAGTACGCCGCGAGCCCGCCGGTGATCCGCTCCTGCCACCACGAGGTCGCCTGCATCCGGTCCCGCCAGATGCCCGAGGTGTTCCAGTCGTCGTGCACGTCGTGGTCGTCGAAGATCATCGCCGTCGGCACGGTCGCGTACAGCCAGCGCACCAGCGGGTCGCCCCAGGACTCCCCGTACAGCTCGGCGTACTCGTCGAAGTTCGCCACCTGCAGGTACGGCGGCTTGGACACGTCCCGGCGGCGGCGGATGACGTCCTGGGTGATCGGCGAGGTCTCGTCCGCGTAGACCTGGTCGCCGAGCAGCAGCAGCCCGTCCGGCCAGTCCTCGTCCGGCGTCTCGGCCAGCACCCGCGCGTACGCGTCCAGCGCGTCCGTCCCGTACCGGCCGTCGCTGGTCACCGACAGGGGCGAGGCGTAGCGGCAGGAACCGAAGGCGAGCCGGACCGGCCGGCCGTGGCACAGCGTCCGGATCCGCGGCGCCGGGAACTCGGTGTCCGCCGGCGGCCAGACCAGCTCGTTGTCCAGCCGGACCTCGTAGTCCGTGGAGGTCCCCGGCTCCAGCCCCTCGACCGTGACCAGCGCGTAGTGCCGCTCCCCGACCTGGAACGTGCGCTGGGTCCCGGTCAGGACGGTGACCTCGCAGGATTCCGACGTCTCCACCCAGACGGTGGCCGACGTGTCGTCGACGTGCCGGAGCATCGGGCCGAGCACCAGGGACGCCATGCTTATTTCTACCCGAGCGATCTAGGGTTGTGTCGTGCCGGGATCGTTGGTGGACCTTTTCGACTCGTACGCGCTCGGTTCCGCCGAGCAGCAGGAGCACGCCCAGGAGGTGATCGGGGGCCTGCCGTTCGAGGCCGACCTGCAGCGCGGGACCGTGTCCTTCGGGCCGGAGCTGACCGTGCGGGCCGAGCTGATCGGCTCCGAGGCGACCGGCCCGGGCAGCTGGATGTGGTCGTGGGCCAACCCCGGCGGGTTCGGCGACCACGTCACCGCCGCCGCCCGCAACGCCCGCGGCCTGGGCGAGCGCGACGCCGTCGCCGAGCTCACCCGGCCCCAGGTCCCGCTGGAGGACACCGCGGTCGGCTACCGGCTGGCCGTCGTCACCTGCGGCCTCGCCGGCGGGTACGCGTACTACCCGGCGCCGGCCGGTCCCGGCACCACCGCGTACCTGTTGCTCGACCACCCCGCGCTGGCGCTGCCCCCGGTCCGGCTGACCCGGACGCTCACCGTGCTCACCGCGGTGGCGGCCAGCGGGCAGGTCCGGGACTGGCGACGGGCCCTGCACGTGTACGCCTCGCAACGGGGCCTGGAGGCCCGCCAGGACGACCGTGGGACCGAGTTGGTACACCACGGTGGCCAGGGCTCGATCCGGGTCGACCTGGACCCGCTGGGCCGGGTCGCCGACATCACCGGGCAGCTGGCGCCGGAGCAGCCGCAGAAGAAGGGCCTCTTCGGCCGCCGGAAGTGACCCGCGGACATGACCGCGGACATGACGAGGGCCCCCGCCGGATCGGCGGGGGCCCTTCGTCGTGCGTCGGTCAGTCGTGCGTGGTCAGGCGATGTAGTCCGCCAGATCCCGCAGCAGGGCCGACTTCGGCTTGGCGCCGACGATCGTCTTGACGATCTTGCCGCCCTGGAAGACGGACATCGTCGGGATCGAGAGGATCTGGTACTGCTGGGCGATCTGCGGGTTCTCGTCGATGTTCAGCTTGGCGACGGTGAGCTTGTCGCCGTGCTGACCGGCGATCTCCTCCAGGACGGGGGCGACCATCTTGCAGGGGCCGCACCACTCCGCCCAGAAGTCGACCAGCACGGGCTTGTCGCTGGCCAGCACGTCCTCCGTGAACGACTGGTCGGTGACCTTCTTGGTGCTCCCCACGGTTCCTCCTCGGTGCGAACGCGATCTGGTGGCGCAACAGCGCGCGGGCGTGCGGGATTCCGTCAGACGGTCAGGGCCGCGCCGGCCGACGCCTCGGCGGACTGGTCCAGCGCCGCCAGGAAGCGCTCCGCGTCCAGCGCCGCGGCACAGCCGGTGCCGGCCGCGGTGATGGCCTGCCGGTAGTTGTGGTCGACGACGTCGCCGGCGGCGAAGACCCCCGGGACGCTGGTGTGCGTGGACGGCGCGTCCACCAGCACGTACCCCTCCTCGTCCAGGCGGACCTGGCCGCGGATGAGGTCGGAGCGCGGGTCGTGGCCGATCGCGACGAAGAAGCCGGTCACGTCGAGCGTCTGCTCGGCGCCGGTGTGCACGTTGCGCACCCGGACGCCGGTCACCGACTGCTCGCCGAGCACCTCGACGACCTCGGAGTCCCAGACCACGTTGATCTTCTCGTTGGTCAGCGCCCGCTCGGCCATGATCCGGCTCGCCCGGAACGAGTCGCGGCGGTGCACGATCGTCACCGACCTCGCGAACCGGGTCAGGAACGTCGCCTCCTCCATCGCGGTGTCGCCACCGCCGATGACCACGATGTCCTGGTTGCGGAAGAAGAAGCCGTCACAGGTGGCGCACCAGGAGACCCCGCGGCCGGACAGCCGGTCCTCGCCGGGCACGCCGAGCCGCTTGTACGCCGATCCGGTCGCGATGATCACGGAGCGGGCGGCGAACTCGCCGTCGTGGGTCCGGACGTACTTCGTCTCGCCGGTGAGGTCGACGGACACCACGTCGTCGGTGACCAGCTCGGCACCGAACTTCTCGGCCTGGGTCCGGATCTGGTCCATCAGCTCGGGACCCACGATGCCCTCCGGGAAGCCGGGGTAGTTCTCCACCTCGGTGGTGGTCATCAGGGCGCCGCCGTACTGGCTGCCCTCGAAGACCAGGGGCCTGAGCTGCGCTCGGGCCGCGTAGAGGGCCGCGGTGTAGCCGGCGGGACCGGACCCGACCACGATCACGTCGCGCACCTCGGTCGCCTCGGTCACAGGCCAACACGTCCTTCACAACTCGACTCGGCGACGGGTCCGCCGCCTGGGCAGGGAACGGATGTCACGGAGGGGATGTTCCCGGTGACCCGGCCCGGCGAACCCTCAGGAGACGGTGTCCAGGACCGCGGCCGGCAGCGCCGGGGCGGTGCCGCAGTCGTCGCCGACCACGTACGCGGTGCGCCGGCCGTCGTCGGAGAAGACGAAGACGTAGGCCATGGTGCCCTCGTACCTGATCCGGCGGACGGCCTGCAGCTCGCCGCTGGAGCCGCGGATGCTGCCGACGCAGGCGGTGCGGCGGGCGGTGTCGGACATCGCGCCGGCCGGGCCGGTGTCGCCGCGGCCGGTGATCACGTCCACCGCGGACTGCTGCTCGATCTGCGGCAGCGCGCCGCGCAGCGACTCCTTGCCGTACGACGGGATGTCGTAGCCGTCCACCGCCGAGTCGCCGCTCGCCGGAGCCGGCAGCTGCTCCGCCCCGGCGCCGCCGGCCGCCGCGGTGTCGTCGACCCCGCCGGAGCCGGCCGCGCGGACCAGGGCGGTGACCGAGCCGGCCGCCGCCAGCACGGCGACCGCCGCGGCGACCGAACCGGCGATCCGGGTCAGCCGCCGGCGCCGCCGCTCGCGGGCGCGGTCCAGGTCCGACCCGGGCGCGGGCCGGACCTGCTCCGGGTCCCGCTGGTCCGGGCCGGGCTGTCCGGGGCCCGGGCGGTGCTCGGCCGGGCCGGGCTGCTCCGGCCGGCGGTCGGTGATCGGCAGCGGGGTGGTGCCGCCCGGGCCCGGGCCGTCGGACCGTTCGTGCCGCAGGCCGGCCAGCACGTCGTCCAGCCGGGCGGCGACCGCGGCCGGCATCGGCGGGGTCGGCAGTGCCCGGAGGTCGTCCCGCACGCTCGACATGGCCCGCAGCGCCGCGGTGCACCGCGTGCAGTTCCGTACGTGCCCGCTCACCCGCTCGGCGGTGGGGCCGTCGAGCACGCCGGCGTCGAGGTCGGCGAGGGTGTCCAGGTCGGGGTGCAGGGGCGGTGGCGGCACCGGCCGCGGGTCGTCCGCCGTCATCGTGCCTCCTCCCGGCCGGTGGACCCGGGTACGACGGCGGCCGCGGTGTCCGGGTTCCGCAGGTGCCCGAGCTGGACCGCCAGCCTCGCCCGTCCCCGGGCGCACCGCGACTTCACCGTGCCCTCGGCCACCCCCAGCATCGCGGCGGTGTCGGCCACCGAGTAGCCCTCGATGTCGACCAGCGTGATCGCTGCCCGCTGCTCGACCGGCAGCGTGCCCAGCGCGGCCTCCACCGCCAGCGCGGTGTCCCGCTCGGCCATCCGGTCCCGGCCGTCCGCCGGCTCGCCGGGTCCCTCCTCGGGCAGCGGCACGGTGGACCGGACCTGCCGGCGGCGGATCCGGTCCAGGCAGGCGTTGACCACGATCCGGTGCAGCCAGGTGGTGACGGCGGAGTCGCCGCGGAACGCGCCGGCCGCCCGGTACGCCGAGATCAGCGCGTCCTGCAGCGCGTCCGCGGCCTCCTCCGGCTCCCGCATCGTCCGCAGCGCCACGGCCCAGAGCCGGTCCCGGTGCCGGCGCACGATCTCCTCGAACGCCCTCGGGTCACCGGCCGCGTGCGCCCGCAGCAGCTCCACGTCGGAGCGCGCGGGATCCGTCACGGCAGCGAGCCTAGGGCATCCGGCCCGGCCACCCGGGCATACCGGACGGACCGGCGCCCGGACGGGCCGGCCGCTCAGCGCTTGAAGCCGACCTCCGACAGCGACCCCCAGTACCGGCCGCCGCCGTCCGCGGTGAGCTGGGTGAGCCAGACGACGTAGTAGCGGGCGGTGGTGCCGGGCTTGATGTCGAAGGTCGTCGGCGTCTCCGGCATCGTCCGGGTCTCGCCCACCACCGGGAACGTCGCCGGGTC
>CADCTP010000031.1 GCA_902805565.1 uncultured Mycobacteriales bacterium | reverse complement strand
GCAGCCGCTGGGTCGCGGTCGCCGGGACCAGCCCGCACCCGGCGGCGCCGACCGCGGCCAGCGCGGCCGAGCCGGTCGCGGCGCGGCTGCGGTCGGACCACCGGTCCGTACGGGTGTCGAAGTCGTCGCCCAGGACGTCGGTGACGTCGGCGACCTCGGGTGGCGGCGGCGCCTCCTCGGCCCGCACCAGCCGGACCACGGTGCCGTCGCGCAGCCGCTGCTCGGCCGGCGTGCGGCCGACGTCGAGCTGGTCGCCGGTCGGCAGCACCAGCCGCAGCGGCCGGGTGACCGGGCCGCCCCCCTCGTGCAGCAGGTCCAGCATGCCGGGCAGCACCGCCCCGACGGTCTCGTCGCTGGGAACCACCAGCTCGCAGCGGTGGGTGCTGCCGAGGACGGTCAGCCGGGTGAAGCCGGTCACGGCCGCACCGGCGCCGGGGCGGTTGCCGCGGGCGGCGCGGCGCGGCCCGGGCCGCGGTCGTCGCCGGCCGCGAGCAGGCTGGTCACCAGGGCGAACCCGACGCAGCCGGCACAGGCCACCGCGGCGGCGACGACGCTGCCGAGCACCCGCCGGACGTTGTCGTTGACCAGGCGCCGCTCGGGGAGCCCGCCGTGCAGCAGGGCCGACTGCAGCCGTACCCGCCGGGTGCGGACCGTCTCCAGCAGGATCGTGTCGTGGTTGAGGGGCATCGCGGTGTCCTTCGTCTCTGCGGTTGCCGGCGACACGGGCCCCGGGGCCGACCGGTTCAGCCGGAGGAAGCCGAAAAGAATCTCTGAACCGGTCCGCCGAACGGCGCGTGCCCGGGATGACGCGGACCGCCACGGAGTCCGCCGGCCCCTCGGGAGACGAGCCTCATGACCTTCGACATGGGCGCCCAGACGCTGACCCAGCTGACCACCGCCACCTCCTCGGCCCACGACGACCTCGGCGCCAACGTCCGCGCGCTGTACGACGCGGCCGCCCCGCTGGAGAGCAGGTTCAACGGCGAGGGCCGGGCCGCCTTCGACCGGTTCAAGACCGACACCGACCAGATCGCCACCGAGCTCAACCTGGCCCTGGCCGCCGTCCTCGGCGGCATCGACGGCCAGAACGTCGCCTTCGTCGAGGGCGAGCAGAACATGGCCGCCGAGACCGGCACCGCCCACGCCGGCGCCTCCTTCGACGCCGCCCGCTTCAGCTCCGTCAGCCGATAGGGAGTCCGACATGTCGAACCAGATGGACCGCCGCAGCTTCGACCTCGCGGCCTCGGGGAGTGCCCAGGAGCTGTTCAACGCCAGCGCGGCCCGCCTCGAAGGGCTGATCGACCAGCGCGACGCCGACGTCCGCACCGCGATGGCGGACTACACCGCCGAGGGCGTCTCCGCCGAGTACGCGGCCAAGGAGCTGCGCTGGCGCACCGTGGCCACCGAGGTCCGCACGATCATCGCGACCCTGCGGGCCTCGCTCGGCCAGAACGACGAGTCCGCCCGGCTGGCCATGCGGCGGGCGCAGGCCGCCGTCGACGCCATCGGGTAGCCGTCGCGGGGCGCGGGCAGTCGCCCGCGCCCTTCCATCCACTGTGGAGTGAACTGCGAAAGGAGCAGGCCGTGCCAGTGACCATCCCGACCGTCGCGGTCGACCCGGGGGCGATCCGGGCCGCCGCGGCCGCGCTGGCGGCGGCCGTCGCCGCGGTGGCGGCGCAGGCGGACGCCGTCGGCCGCACCTGGACCGGGCTGGGCCAGGTCTACCTGGCCGAGGAGACGCCCGTCCTGCTGCGCGCCCTCGACCCGGTCCGCGACGCCGCGGAGCTGCACCGGGCCCGGGTCGACTCGGTGGCCGGCGCGCTGGAGGGGCTCGCCGACCGCGCCGAGTACGTCATCCGGCAGCTCGAGGACCTGCGGGCCCAGGCGGCCACGGCCGTCCCGCCGGTCGCCGGGCTGCTCGAGGAGCAGGCGGCCGGACTGCTGGCGGTGCTGCGGGAGGCCGAGCGGGTCTGCGCCGCCGAGATCGACGCCGCCGCCGTGCAGCCGGCGAGCACCGTGGCCGGCGACCTCGGCGGCTGGGTCCTCGACGGGTTCCGCGGGGACGCCTGGACCGCGCTCTGGCTCGGCGACAAGATCCCCCGCTTCGGCGCCTCCTACCTCGACACCGACCTGGAGAGCCGGATGCTGGAGCACTTCACCGACGGCAGCGGCGACGAGTTCGTCCTCGGACCGGCCGACGTGGCCGCGCTGCGCGACAACCCCGCCGTCCGGCGGGCCGGCGACGCCATCCGGCTCGGCGGCGCCGGTGGTCTGCCCTCGATCCGGAAGGTCGTCCTGGAGGGCGGGGCGGAGGGCTACCGGGTCGCCGTCGACTTCAAGGAGCCCCTGGCCGGCGGTCCCGGGAACCCGTTCGACGGGTCCCTCGGCCGCGCCGCCGTCTACTTCGACCTCGACGGCAACTTCGTCGGGATGTCCGACCGCTTCGACTTCTCCAACGGCGGGGACGCGGTGGACGCGGTGAACCTGGTCGGCGGCCTCGCCGACTCCAGGGCGTACTACGACCGCGCCGGGGTCATCGAGGAGCGGCCCGACCGCACCCCGCTGGTCCAGCCGGACGCCGGCGTCGCGGTCGACCGCATCGACCGCCGGACCGCCGGCGAGGACCCGGGCGACTACCCGGTGCCCGGAGCCCCGCGGTGAGCGCGCCGCTCGGCGGCCCGGGCACCTACTCGGTCGAGCCGGAGCCGGCCCGGCGCATCATCGACGTCACCCTGGACGAGGCGGACCGCCTCGACCGGGCCACCGCGGACCTGGCGCTGCCGCTCGACGACGCCGCCGCGGCCGCCGGCCCCGGCTCCCCGGTCGCCGCCGCGCTCGCCGGCTTCCGCGGGGTCACCGAACAGCTGGCCCGCGACAACCGGGACCGGGCCCAGCGCGCCGCCGCCGGGGCGCGGGCCGGGATCGACGCCTACCTCGCGTCCCAGGCCGAGATGGCGGAGCAGTACGGGCCGTTC
>CADCTP010000030.1 GCA_902805565.1 uncultured Mycobacteriales bacterium | reverse complement strand
ACCGCCGAGCGCACCCGTCCGGCCTGGTCGCTGCTGGAGGGCACCGCGTACTTCGCCTGCCTGGTCGTGCTGTGCGAGCCGACCCTGCGGCACCCGGACAGCCCGTGGATCCCGACCAGCCAGCAGGTCGCCGACCGGCTGTACGAGCGCGGGCTGGTCCCGGAGCGGCGCACCGCCGACTGGGTCGACCGCCGGCTGGACGACGTACGGGCCAAGCTGCCGGTGGGCGAGCGCCCCTGGTCGGCGGTGCGCGCCCGCAACGCCAGCACCGCCGAGCAGCAGCAGGCGCTGGCCCGGGAACGCTCCGGGGCCCCGCGCCGCGGCGGCCGCAAGGAGCAGCTGGTGGAGTTCGCGGTGTCCTCGGGGATCGTGACCCTGGAGACCGTGCACCGGCTGCTCGGCTGACCCGCCCCTCAGGCCACCGCCACGGTCGGCTCGTGCCGGACCGGGAAGTTGACCGAGTTGGCGATGAAGCAGGCCGCGTGCGCCCGCTCGTGCAGCTCCGCGCACCGCGCGGCCATGTCCGCCGCCGCGACCGTGACCGCCGGGCGCAGCACGACCTCGGTCATCCGCCCGCCGACGCCCTCGGTGACCATGGTCCCGGTCGCGGCGTCGGTGTAGCCGACGACGACCACCCCCGACGTCGCCGCCAGGTGCAGGAACGACAGCAGGTGGCACTGGGACAGCGCGGCCACCAGCAGCTCCTCCGGGTTCCACCGGTCGGCGTCGCCGTGGAAGTGCGGGTCGCTGGACCCGGCGATCGCCGGCTTCCCGGTCGCGGTGACCTCGCTGGTCCGCCGGTACGACCGGTACGTCGCCGTGCCCTCGCCGGTGTTCCCGGTCCAGCTGACCTCGGTCGCGTAATGGTGCCTGCCCGGCATCGTGCCTCCGTTCCGGAGTTGACCTCTGCTGCCCGTATCCTTCTACGGGTGAGCTTGGCGCTGTACGACACGGGCACCCGGACGGTGCGGGAGTTCCTCCCGCGGATCCCCGGCGAGGCCTCCGTGTACTACTGCGGCGCCACCGTGCAGGCCGCCCCGCACATCGGCCACCTCCGCTCCGGCCTCGCCGTCGACGTGCTGCGCCGCTGGCTGGAGCACACCGGGCTGCGGGTCACGATGGCCCGCAACGTCACCGACATCGACGACAAGATCCTCGCCGTCGGCGCCCGGGACGGCGTCCCGTGGTGGTCGGTGTCCTACCGCAACGAGCGGGCCTTCTCCGGGGCGTACGACGCCCTCGGGGTGCTGCCGCCGACCGTCGAGCCGCGGGCCACCGGGCACGTGCCGGAGATGATCGTGCTCATGCGCCGGCTCATCGAGGCCGGCCACGCGTACGCGGCCGGCGGCGACGTCTACTTCGCCGTCCGGTCCTGGCCGGCGTACGGGTCGCTGTCCGGGCAGCAGGTCGGCGCGATGCAGCAGGGCGAGCCGACCGGCGCCAAGCGGGACCCGCTGGACTTCGCGCTGTGGAAGGCGGCCAAGGAGGGCGAGCCGGCCTGGGAGACCCCGTGGGGTCCCGGCCGGCCGGGCTGGCACCTGGAGTGCTCCGCCATGGCCACGAAGTACCTCGGGCCGACCTTCGACGTGCACGGCGGCGGGCTGGACCTGGTCTTCCCGCACCACGAGAACGAGCTGGCCCAGTCGGCCGCGGCCGGCGACGGCTTCGCCCGCTGGTGGTTCCACAACGGGCTGCTCACCCTGGGCGGCGAGAAGATGTCGAAGTCGCTGGGCAACTCGCTCCTGGTCGCCGACCTGCTGCGGCGCTGGCGCCCGGTCGAGCTGCGCTACTACCTCACGTCCGCGCACTACCGCTCGACCATGGACTACTCGGAGGAGGCGCTCGGCGAGGCCGGCGCGGCGTACCGGCGGGTGGAGGGCTTCCTCACCCGGGCCGCCGAGCTGGTCGGCGAGACCGCCGCCGGGACGCCGCCGGCGGCGTTCGCCGCCGCCATGGACGACGACCTGTCGGTGCCGCAGGCGCTCGCCGTCGTGCACGGCGCCGTCCGGGACGGCAACGCGGCGCTGGCGGCCGGGGACAAGGCCGTCGTCGCCGAGCGGTACGCGGAGGTCCGGGCGATGCTCGGCGTCCTCGGCGTCGACCCGCTGGCCGCGCCGTGGCGCGACGACCGCCGCGGTGACCTGACCTCCGTGGTGGACGCGCTGGTCGGGGTCGCGCTGGAGCAGCGCCAGCAGGCCCGCGCCCGCAAGGACTACGCCGCCGCCGACTCGATCCGGGACCGGCTGACCGCCGCCGGGGTCACCGTCGAGGACACCCCGGCCGGCCCGCGCTGGACGATCTCCTGATGCTCGCAGTCCGCACCACCTCCGGAAGGACCCCCTGATGGCCGGCAACTCCCAGCGACGAGGTGCCCGCCGCACCGGGGCCAGCAAGAAGGGCATGATCGTCGGCTCCGGCGGCCAGCGCCGCCGCGGCCTGGAGGGGCGCGGGCCGACCCCGCCGGCGGAGGCCCGCAAGGGGCACCCGAAGGCGCGCAAGGCGGCCTCGGTCGCGCGTGGCAACGCCGCCCGCAAGCCGGCCCGGGCCCGCGGCGAGAGCCCCGAGCTGCTGGTCGGGCGCAACCCGGTCGTGGAGGCGCTGCGGGCCGAGATCCCGTGCACCGCGCTGTACGTCGCGCTCGGCCTGGACGCCGACGAGCGGGTCACCGAGTCCGTGCAGCTGGCGGCCGCCCGGGGCATCGCCGTGCTGGAGGTCAGCCGGGCCGAGCTGGACCGGATGACCGGCGCGATCCTGCACCAGGGCATCGCCCTGCAGGTCCCGCCGTACCAGTACGCGCAGCTCGACGACCTGCTCGGCACCGCCATCGAGTCGCCCGACGCGGCGCTGCTGGTGGCGCTGGACGGGGTGACCGACCCGCGCAACCTGGGCGCGGTCGTCCGGTCGGCCGCCGCGTTCGGCGCCCACGGCGTCGTCGTGCCGGAGCGCCGGGCCACCCCGATGACCGCGACCGCCTGGCGGACCAGCGCCGGCGCCGCGGCCCGGCTGCCGGTCGCCCGGGTCACCAACCTGGTCCGCTCGCTCAAGGCGGCCCAGCAGGCCGGCCTGGTCGTGGTCGGCCTGGACGCCGACGGGGAGCTGTCGCTGGACGACCTGGAGGCGGCGGTCGACCCGATGATGCTGGTCGTCGGGTCCGAGGGCCGCGGCCTGTCCCGGCTGGTCGGCGAGACCTGCGACCTGCGGGTCCGGATCCCGATGACCGCCGAGACCGAGTCGCTGAACGCCGGGATCGCCGCCGCGGTCACCCTCGCCGAGATCGCCCGCCGCCGCCGCCTCGACTGAGCCCGGTGGCGGGGCCGGGCGGCCCAGCGCGGTGGGCGGCTCAGCGTGGCGGGGCGGTGGAGTCCCGGACGACCAGGCGCGGCTTGAAGACCCGCCCGTGCGGGGCGCCCGGCGTCCCCTCCATGTCGGCGAGCAGCCCGTCCACCGCCGCCCGGGCGATCTCCGCGATCGGCTGGGCCAGCGTGGTCAGCGCGGGCGTGCAGTACGACGCGTGCGGGATGTCGTCGAAGCCGACCACCGACAGGTCCCCCGGCACCGACAGCCCCCGCTGCCGGGCGACGCTGATCGCGCCCAGCGCCATCAGGTCGGAGGAGCAGATCACCGCGGTCGGCGCCGGCCCGTCCAGCAGCCGGCCCATCGCCGCCGCGCCGCCGGCCGGCCCGTACGGTGCCGGCACCACCAGCTCCGACCCGTGCGGCAGCCCGGCCTCGGCCAGCGCGACCGCCCAGCCGGCGGCCTTGATCCGGGCCGGCATCGACCGGGTCGGCCCGCTGACGAAGCCGATCCGCCGGTGCCCCAGCTCGATCAGGTGCCGGGTGGCCAGGTAGCCGGCCGCCTGCTCGTCCACCCCGACGTCCGGCACGTCCAGCGACGGCATCCCGCCGTTGACGAACACCATGTGCACGCCCTCGGCCTTGAGCTGCCGGTAGTGGTCGTGCGATGCGGCGACGTCGGTCGCCTCGGGGGAGACGAACACCATTCCCTCGACCCCGCGGGCCAGCAGCATCCGGACGTACTCCTCCTCCCGGATGGAGGCCGACCGGGTGTTGCAGAGCACCGTCGAATATCCGCGCCCGGCGGCCCGGGTCTCCAGCGCCTCGGCGAAAGCGGGGAAGACCGGATTCGACAACTCCGGAATGAGCAGCCCGAGCACTCCGGTCCGCTGCAGTGCGCCCAGGCCGCGCGGGCTGTACGGTTTCTCCGCGAGCACCCGGAGGACCCGCCGGCGGGTTTCCTCGTTCACCCCGGCACGCCGGTTGAGCACCCGACTCACGGTCGAGACACTCACGCCGGCCGCCTCGGCGATCTCGGCAAGACCCGGCACTGGCGATGCCCTCCTGACCTGCGCGTGCGGTCACTGTGCCCGGGCGCAGCAAGGTTTTGCAAGCCTGCACCGCCGTGCGTCCGGGTTGTCCGTAACGTACGGTGCGTGATCCTGGTCACCGAGTGGTCCAGGTCCTAAGGTGAACCCGAGGTTTCCGACCGCCGCGGCGCGCGTCGGGCAGGACCCGGACAGAGAGGCAATCGTCATGGCTGAAGTGCAATACGTGGGAGCGTCCCGGATTTTCCCGGGTAACCCGATCCCCGCGGTGAACGCGCTGGACCTGGACATCGCCGACGGCGAGTTCATGGTGCTGGTCGGGCCGTCCGGGTCGGGGAAGTCGACCGCGCTGCGGATGCTGGCCGGGCTCGAGGACGTGGACCGCGGCGAGATCCGGATCTCCGGCAAGGACGTGTCGAACAAGCCGCCGAAGGACCGGGACATCGCGATGGTGTTCCAGAACTACGCGCTCTACCCGCACATGACCGTGGCGGAGAACATGGGCTTCGCGCTGAAGCTCAAGGGCGTCTCCAAGTCCGAGCGGGACGCGCAGGTCCTCCAGGCCGCGAAGCTGCTGGACCTGGAGCGGTTCCTGGAGCGCAAGCCGAAGGCGCTCTCCGGTGGCCAGCGCCAGCGCGTCGCGATGGGCCGGGCGATCGTCCGGAGCCCCGCGGTGTTCCTGATGGACGAGCCGCTGTCCAACCTGGACGCCAAGCTCCGGGTGGAGACGCGGGCGAACATCGCCGCGCTGCAGGCCCGGCTGGGCACGACCACGATCTACGTCACGCACGACCAGGTCGAGGCCATGACGATGGGCCACCGGGTCGCGGTGCTCAAGGACGGGCTGCTCCAGCAGGCCGACACCCCGCGCAACCTGTACGACCGGCCGGGCAACGCGTTCGTCGCGGGCTTCATCGGCTCCCCGGCAATGAACCTCAAGACCGCCCCGGTGGTCGACGGCGAGGCCAAGATGGGCGGGCTCAGCGTGCCGCTGCGCTCGGCGCAGGCGGCCGGGCTGTCCTCGGTGACGCTCGGCATCCGGCCGGAGGCGTTCCAGGTCGCCACCGACGGCCAGGAGGGCCTGGCGCTGCGCGTGGACATCGCCGAGGAGCTCGGTGCCGACGCGTACGTCTACGGCACCGCGCAGCTCGAGTCGGGCGAGGAGCAGTTCGTCGTCCGGGTCGACGGCAAGCACGTCCCGCGGATGGGCGACACCATCACCCTGGTCGTCCCGTCCGGCAACGAGCACGCGTTCCACCCGGAGACCGGCGAGCGACTGGGCGACTGACCTCCCGTACGCACCGGCCCGGGCCGGTCACCCCGTCCGCGGGGTGACCGGCCCGGTCCGCGTCCGGCGGCGGTCAGGCCGCGTCCTCCGCGATCAGGTCGGCGTTGATCCCGGCCCCGGCCGTCAGGCCGGCCGCGGCCGACACGAGCACCTGCGCGGTCGGGTCGGCGATGTTGCCGGCGGCGTAGACGCCCGGGACGTCGGTGCGCCCGAGCGGCCCGGTGGCCAGGTGGTCGGCGATCACCACGCCGTTCATCAGCTTGTCCACCGTGGCCAGGCCGAGCGGGGCCAGCCAGTCGGCGCGCGCCCGCATCCGGGTCGCCACCACCAGCGCGTCCCGCGGCACCGGCCCGCCCGCGGCCAGCCGGACGTCCGCGGCGCCGGTCACCCCGACGACCTCCCCGGCCACCACCGCGATCCCGCGCCGGCGCAGCGTCGCCGGGTCCGCCGGGGCCGGCCCGGTGTGGGTGAAGAGGGTGACGTCCGCGCTCAGCTGGCGCCACAGCAGGGCCTGGTGCTCGGCCAGCGGGCCGGTCCCGAGGATGCCGATCGCCCGGTCGCGGACCTCCCAGCCGTGGCAGTACGGGCAGTGCAGCACGGTCGTGCCCCACCGCTCGGCCAGCCCCGGGACGTCCGGCAGCTCGTCGGCCACCCCGGTCGCGACGAGCAGCCGGCGGGCCCGCAGCGCGCCCGCGTCGGTGGTCACCACGAAGCCGGCGCCGTCGGCCCGGGCCGCGGTCACCGTGCCGCGGACGACCTCGGCGCCGTACGACTCCACCTCCCGCCGGCCGATCGCGACCAGCTCGGCCGGCGGCGTGCCCTCCCGGCCGAGGTAGTTGTGGACGTGCCCGGCCGGCGCGTTGCGCTGCCCGCCCGCGTCGACCACCACCACCCGGCGCCGCGCCCGCGCCAGCACCAGCGCCCCGGCCAGCCCGGCCGCGCCGCCCCCGACCACCACCACGTCGTAGTTCGTCATGCCGGCAGGGTGCGTCCACTCCGCGTCCGACAGCAAGGTTCTTTGCCGGTACGGCAAGATCGGCCGGCGGAGACCAGGCCGGGCGCGGTGCACCTCGACCCGGGCCGGCACCCCCGCGACCCACGCGACGGGGACTAGCCTCGCGGCCGTGCGCGAGATCGACGTTCAGCTGGGGGACCGGACGGTCCACGCCTACGACACCGAGACCGGGGACCTGCCGGTTCTCTGGCACCACGGCACCCCGAACGTGGGCTCCCCACCGGCGCCGCTGTTCCCGGTCGCCGAGCGCCTCGGGATCCGCTGGCTGTCCTACGACCGCCCCGGATACGGCGGCTCCACCCCGCGCCCCGGCCGGACCGTGGCCACCGCGGCCGAGGACGCCGCCGCGGTCGCGGACGCGCTGGGCGTCGACCGGTTCGCGCTGCTCGGCCACTCCGGCGGCGGCCCGCACGCCCTGGCCTGCGCCGCGCTGCTGCCCGACCGGGCACTGGCGGTGGTGAGCGGGGCCGGGCTGGCACCGTACGGGGCGGCCGGGCTCGACTGGTTCGCCGGGATGGCGGCGCCGGCCGGCCTGCGGGCCGCGGCCGCCGGCCGGGCCGCGAAGGAGGCGTTCGAGGCCGGCCCACCGCCGTCGGAGGGCATGATGTTCACCCCGGCCGACCTGGCCGCGCTGCAGGGTGACTGGTCCTGGTTCATGTCGGTGGTCAACCCGGCCGTCGCCGACGGCCCCGGGCCGCTCATCGACGACGACCTGGCGTACGTGGCGCCATGGGGCTTCGACCCGGCGGCGATCCGGATCCCGACCCTGGTCGTGCACGGCACCGCCGACGCGCTGGTCCCGGCGTCCCACGGGTCCTGGCTCGCCGACCACGTCCCCGGCGCGACGCTGCGGCTGGCCGACGGCGACGGCCACATCTCCGTCCTCGCCTCCCAGGGCGGGCCGGCGCTGGAGTGGCTGGCCGAGCGGGCCGGCTAGGCGCCCCCACCGCCGAGATCCGGTACTTCCGCACGCCCGTCCCGGCCGGCTCGGGCGTCCCGGGCTCGGCCCCGGAGTCCCCTGGACTCCCGGAACGCGAGAGCGCCCCCGGCGACGATTCGGCGACGGATCCGGCGAGGGGCCGGGGCGCGGGCGGGCCAGGCGGTAGCTTGCGCTGTCCCTCGCGCCGCCGGAGGAGTCCGCCGTGCCGTTCCTGGTCTACCGCCTGTCGCGGTTCCTGCGCCTGCGGCTGCGCGGCTGGCGGATGCCCCTCGCGGTCGCCGCCTTCGTGTTCGCGACCAGCTGGCTGGCGATGGCGCTGGTGGAGCCGGCCGACAGCGACATCGCCGCACCGGACACCTACTGGTGGTACTTCGTCGTCACTGCGGCCACGGTCGGGTACGGCGACGTCTTCCCGGTCTCGAGCCTCGGCCGGATCGTCGGCCTCTACGTCATCGTCGGCGGCATCGTCACGCTCACCCTCCTGTTCACCCAGCTGGCCAACGCCCTGCAGTCCGTCCGGGGCCGGCGCATGAGAGGAGTGGTCCCCTTGGACCTGTCCGACCACGTGGTGCTGCTCGGCTACTGGCCCGGCCGCACCGAGCGCATCGTCGCCGAGCTCACCGCCGAGGGCCGCTTCCAGGTCGCGCTGTGCGCCTGGGACGACGTGCCGGAGAACCCGCTCCCGCACAACGAGGACGTCCACTTCGTGCGGGGCGACCTCGCGCACGCCGACGTGATGACCCGCGCCTGCGTCGGGTCCGCCCGTACGGCGGTCGTCGACGGCCGCGACGACAACGAGACGCTGGCGATCGCGGTCGCCGTCGACCACGCCAATCCGCGGATCCACCTGGTGGCCGCGGTGCGCGACCTGGGCCGGCGGGAGAGCCTGCGCTACGTCAACTCCGGCGTGCAGTCCGTCCAGTGGCACATGCCGTTCCTGCTGAGCGAGGAAGCCACCGACCCGGGCATCACCCAGATCTACAACGACCTCATGAGCAGCGGCGGGCACGGCAACACGTACTCGATGCCGGTCCCGGCCGGCTGCCCGCACGCCACGTTCGGCGACTGCCAGACGTTCTTCGGCCGGACCTTCGGCGCGACGCTGTTGGCCCTGCGGGGCCCCGGCGGCCTGGTGGTCAGCCCGCCGTGGGACTCCCCGCTGCCGGAGGGGACGACGCTCTACTACGTCGCCAGCCGGCGGATCGACGCCGACCAGCTGGCCGCCCGGCGCTGAGCCGGCCCGCTGCCGCCCCGCCGGTCCCGCGGGCGGCGGGTGGTCAGCGGCCGGGGTCACGGCCGAGCCCGGCGAGGATCGTGCCGGCGTGCTGCCGGGCGTACGCCTCCACGTCGAGGTGGCGCCGGCCGTCGCCGCCGAGGCTGTCCTGGTGGAGCAGGGCCACCAGGACGGGCGCGACCAGGCTGAGCGCGGTCGCCCGGCGGTCGAGGTCGGGCAGCTCGCCCTGCCGGACGTGGGCGGCGAGCAGGTCCTCGACGGCCTGCAGGAACGGCTCCAGCACGCCGGCGAGGAACGCGGGCCCCCGGCCGGTGTGCTCCAGCCCCAGCGCGAGGCCGGCGGCGAACACCCGGCCGAGCCCGTACCGCCGCCACGCGGCGACGGTGCCCAGCAGCAGCGCCGGGACGGACTCCGCCGGCGGGCGACCGCCGGGATCCCGCATCGCGTGCAGGTGGACCTGGCTGTCCGCGAGCACGGCCTGCATGGCGGCGGAGTAGATGCCGTCCCGGTCGGCGAAGTAGTGCTTGAGCGTGGTGGTGCTGACGTCGGCGGCGGCGGCGAGGTCGGTGAGGCCGGCCGGCTCGCCGTCCGGCCTGAGCAGCCGCGGAGCCAGCCGGGCGGCGAGGGCGTGCCGGGTCGCGGCGTAGTCC
The DNA here is from genome assembly GCA_902805565.1 of uncultured Mycobacteriales bacterium. GTDB lineage: Bacteria > Actinomycetota > Actinomycetes > Mycobacteriales > CADCTP01 > CADCTP01. The sequence goes on along the minus strand of CADCTP010000030.1, from coordinate 355 downwards.
CGGTTCCGGCTGCCCGGTGGGCGAGGCATGGATAAAGGCTAGACGACACGACACGATACCCGTATCTTGTTGCCCGTACGACAGGATATCGAGGAGGCGTCGATGCGGGCAGTGTCCTTCGCGCGGTACGGGCCGGCCGAGGTGCTGGCGGAGGTCGACCTGCCGGTGCCCGAGCCGGGCCCCGGCCAGGTGCGGATCAGGGTGGCGGCGGCCGCGGTGAACCCGGCCGACTGGCGGTTCCGCAGCGGCCAGTTCCGCGGGGTCATGCGGCTGCCGCTGCCGTTCGTGCCGGGCAGCGAGGTGGCCGGGCTGGTGGACGCGGTCGGGCCCGGGGTGGACGCACTGGCGCCGGGGG
>CADCTP010000029.1 GCA_902805565.1 uncultured Mycobacteriales bacterium | reverse complement strand
CCGATCTCGCCGCCGCGGCGGTCATGACCGCCCGTTCCCCGGCCGGGTGCGGCCCGGTCGCCCGCAGGTGGACGAGCATGGCCGGGATGTCGATCGCGACCGGGCAGGCGTCGTAGCAGGCGCCGCACAGCGTCGAGGCGTACGGCAGCGACGACGCCTGCCCGGTCAGTTGCGGGGACAGCACCGCCCCGATCGGGCCGGGGTAGACCGAGCCGTACGCGTGCCCGCCGGTCCGCTCGTACACGGGGCAGACGTTGAGGCAGGCCGAGCAGCGGATGCACCGCAGCGCGGCCCGCCCGGCCGGGTCGGCCAGCACCGCGGTGCGGCCGTTGTCGAGCAGGACGAGGTGGAAGTCCTGTCCCTCCACCGCCCCGGTCCACATCGAGGTGTACGGGTTCATCCGCTCGCCGGTCGAGGAGCGTGGCAGCAGTTGCAGGAACACCTCCAGGTCCCGCCAGGTCGGGACCAGCTTCTCGATGCCCATGACGGTGATGAGCGTCGGCGGCAGGGTCAGGCACATCCGCCCGTTGCCCTCGGACTCCACCACGGCGAGCGTCCCGGTCTCGGCGACGGCGAAGTTCGCCCCGGACACCGCGACCCGGGCGGAGAGGAACTTCTGCCGCAGGTGCCGCCGGGCCGCCTCGGCCAGCGCCCGCGGCTCGTCGGTGAGGTCCGCCGCCACCCCGGGCATCTCGCGCAGGAAGATGTCCCGGATCTCGGCCCGGTTGCGGTGGATCGCGGGGACCAGGATGTGCGAGGGGGTGTCGTGGCCGAGCTGGACGATCAGCTCGGCCAGGTCGGTCTCCCAGGCCGTGATCCCGGCCGCGGCGAGGGCCTCGTTCAGCCCGATCTCCTGGGTGGCCATCGACTTGACCTTCACCACCTCGCCCGCGCCGGCGGCCCGGACCAGGCCGGTGACGATCCGGTTGGCCTCGGTCGCGTCGCGGGCCCAGTGCACGGTGCCGCCCCGGGCGGTCACCGCGGCCTCCAGCCGCACCAGCAGCTCCGGCAACCGGGCGAGCGTGTCGTCCTTGATCGCCGCCCCGGCCGCGCGCAGCCCGGCCCAGTCCGGCACCTCGGCCACCACCGCGGCCCGCTTGGCCCGGATGGTGCCGGTGGCCTTGCCGAGGTTGCGGCGCAGCTGGGTGTCGGCCAGCGCGTCCCGCGCCGCCACCGGGAACGGCCGCCCGGACAGGTGCTCGGTCGAGGACGCCCGCGGCATCCCCAGGAAGGTGCTCATGTCGAGGCCAGGATCTCGGCCAGGTGCACCGTCCGCACCCCGGCCCGCAGCCGGGACAACCCACCGCCGATGTGCAGCAGGCAGGACGAGTCACCCGCCGCGCACACCTCGGCCCGGGTGTCCAGCACAGCCCGCATCTTGTCGGCCAGCATCGCCGTCGAGGTCTCGGCGTTCTTCACCGCGAACGTCCCCCCGAACCCGCAGCACTCCGCCGCCCCGGGCAGCTCGACCAGCTCCAGCCCGCGGACCTCCCGCAACAGCCGCAGCGGCCGGTCCCCGACCCGCAGCAACCGCAGCGAGTGGCACGTCGGGTGCCACGTCACCCGGTGCGGGTACGCGGCCCCGACGTCGGTCACCCCCAGCACGTCCACCAGGAACTCCGACAGCTCCCACGTCCGCGCGGCCACCGCCGCCGCCCGCGCCGCCAGCGCCGGGTCGCCGGCCGCCACCCCGGCGTGCTGGTGGCGGACCGACCCCACGCACGACGCCGACGGCGCCACCACCGCCTCGTACGGCTCGAAGGTGTCGACGAACCGGCGGACCAGCCCGGCCGCGTCCCCGGGATAGCCGGTGTTGACGTGCATCTGCCCGCAGCAGGTCTGCCCGGGCGGGAAGGCGACCTGGTGCCCGAGCCGCTCCAGCAGCTCGACCGTCGCCGTCCCGGCCGCCGGGACCAGCGCGTCCACCAGGCAGGTCACGAACAGTGCGACGCGCATCGGTCACCTCCGCCGACGCACTCTAACCCGGCGGACGGAGGAAACGTATCAAATCAGTAGTAAAGGATGTCCCAGTGGTTGCCCTCGTCGCAGTAGATGTTGCCGGCGGCCGACCGCCACTGCGGGTAGCCGTCGCCGCGGTTCGCGATCCGGGTGAACGACCGGGTGATGTAGCCGTTGAGGCAGCTGGTCTTCCCGGTGTCGACCTTGTAGCCGTTCCAGTGGCTGTAGGTGCCGCTGGCGTGCCCGGTCTCGGTGCCGCCGGTGATGTTGACCGCGCACCCGCTGGCCGTCTTCAGGGTCTTGACCCCGTTGACCGTGCCCGAGTTGATCTGCTCGAACGACGTGCAGGTGGAGTTGTAGCGGTTGGTGCAGCCGCCGCTGCTGCTCCAGGTGATGCCGACCGAGCGCAGCGAGCTCGCCGCCTCCGACTGGCTCATCTTGTAGCCGCTGGCGTTCGCCGGGGCCGCCACCGCCAGCGACGCCGCGATCCCGATCACCGCCGCTCCGAGCATCTTGAGCATGCGCATGGACGCTCCTCACCCGAGGGCGCTGAGCCGTACGGCCCAGACAAGCCTGATCTACTCACGCGGCGAGGAGCACAGTCGATAGACCGGACGGGCGACCTCACCCCGTCCGGGGTACGCGGCGCGGGGTCAGTCGGCGGCGTCGGCCGAGGTCCGGCGCTCCAGGACGGTGTCCGGGGCGGCGTCCGGCACGTGCTCGCGCTCGTCGGAGTCGGCCAGCACGGCCGCCGCCTGCGCCTGCGGGTCGGCGCTGCCGGCCGCCCGCTCCTCCGGCAGCAGGTCCCGCGCCCGCTCCCGCACCCTGCGCTCGTCCGGTTCTCTGCTTGCCGGTTCCATGCTCGGGACATCCCCACCGCCGGGCCGCGGCAATCCCCGCCCGGGCCGGCCGGCCCGGGCGGGTCCGGCGCCCGGCCGGTGCCGGCCGGAGGGCTGCATCGGGACGCCCCGGACATCTAGGGTCGGGTCCATGAACGTCGTCTTCGTGGAGCCGTCGTTTCCACCCACCCAGCGGCACTTCGTGCGCGCGCTGGCCGAGGTCGGGGCCACGGTGGTCGGCGTGGGTGAGCGGCCCGGCGACTGGCTGGACGACGAGCTGCGGGGCTGGCTGTCGGAGTACCACCAGATCGACAACGTCACCGACGTCGGGCACCTGACGGACTTCGTCCGCTGGGTGCAGGGCCGGATGTGGGTGGACCGGCTGGAGACCACGATCGAGGCCCACACGCTGCCGGTGGCGCAGGTCCGGGAGACCTGCTCGATCCCCGGCACGTCGGTGCGGACGGCCTGGCTGTGCCGGGACAAGCCGTCGATGAAGCAGGCGCTGCGGGAGGCCGGGGTGCCGACCGCGGCCAGCACCGCCGCGGACACCGCCGCGCAGGTGTACGCGTTCGCCGACGCGGTCGGGTTCCCGCTGATCCTCAAGCCGCGCAGCGGCGCCGGCGCCCTGGACACGGTGCGGGTCGACACCCGCGGCGAGCTGCAGGCCGCCCTGGACGGCATGGGCGTCGCCGCCAGCATCGCGGTGGAGGAGTTCGTCGAGGGCCACGAGGGCTTCTACGACACGCTGTCGGTGCACGGCGAGCCGCGGCTGGAGTTCGTCAGCCACTACTTCCCGAACGTGCTGGAGGCGATGCGGAGCCGGTGGATCTCGCCGGAGTTCCTGGCCACCAACCGGGTCGACTCCGAGCCGGACTACCAGCAGCTCAAGGAGATGGGCCGGCGGGTGAACGAGGCGCTGGGCATCGGCACCAGCGCCACCCACATGGAGTGGTTCTTCGGCCCGAAGGGGCTGCGGTTCTCCGAGATCGGCTGCCGGCCGCCCGGCGTCGGCGCCTGGGACCTCTACTCGGCCGGCAACGAGATCGACCTCTACCGGGCCTGGGCCGACTCGGTGGTGCACTCCGACGTCTGGCACCGCCCGAGCCGGGCGTACGCGGCCGGCATCGTCGCGCTGCGGCCCACCCAGGACGGCCACGTCCGGGGCTACGAGGGCGTCGACGAGGTGCAGGCCCGGCACGGCCGGTGGGTGCTCGACGCCCACCTGCCGCCGCCCGGCACCCCGACCCAGCCGGTCGCCGCCGGCTACATGGCCAACGCGTACGTGCGGATGCGGCACCCGGACTACGACGTGCTGCGCGGCATGCTCGACGACGTCGGCCGGACCGTGCGGGTGCACGCGGGATGACCGTCACCGTCCTGGGCCCGCAGCGGCGGCCGACGGTCGGCCCGCTGCCGGCCGGGACGGTCGCGGCCACGGTCACCGCGGGCTGGCGGGAGCGGGAGGCCGACGACGCCGAGCTGGACGCCCTGCTCGGCGGGCGCACGGTCAACCTGCGGCTGCACGCCCGGTGGCTGGCGGTCCTCGACGACGACCGGGAGCTGGCCACCGCGGAGGTCAACCACCGGGCGGTGCTGGAGGAGCTGCAGGACCTGTACGCGCTGCGGGTGGACCAGCAGGAGCGCGCGATCGAGGCGATCCGCCGCTCGGCGACCCGGCCCCGGACCAAGAGCGCGGCGCTGGCCGACGCGGAGGAGACGCTGCGGCTGGTCGACGCCCAGCACCTGGCCCGGGCGGCCGAGGCGCGGGCCGACTTCGACGCGGCCTGGCGGCCGGGCGACCGGGTCGCCGTGCGGCGGCACCGGGCCGAGGTCGCGGCGGTGCTGCGGGACGCGGGCGTGCTGGTGCTGGCGGGCGGGCACGTCGGGGTGCTGCTGCACGTGCTGCGGCTGTTCGCGGTCACCCCGCCGGCGGACGTGCTGGCCTGGTCGGCCGGGGCGATGGCGCTGACCGACCGGGTGGTGCTGTTCACCGACGGCCGGGCCGAGGCGTACGCGGCCGGGCTCGGGCTGCTCGGCGGCACGGTGCTGCTGCCGCACGCCCGCCGCCGGTTGCCGATGGACGACCCGGCCCGGCTGGGCGCGCTGGCCCGCCGGTTCGCCCCGGCCAGCTGCCTGGTGCTCGACGACGGGGTGCAGGGGCTGGACAAGGCCCGCGTGATCGGCGCGGACGGGCGGGTCGGATGAGTGGCTCCACCCGCCGGCTGGCGATCAACCGGCTCAAGGACCGCGGCCCGCTGGACGCCGCCGCGGTGGACCGGTTCCTGGCCCGGCACGAGGTGCCGATCGTGGAGGGCCGCCGCTGCACGTTCCTGTTCCGCGGCGAGGCCGACGAGGTGTGGGTCCGGCACCGGGTGCTCGGGCTGCCCGACCGGCTGCCGCTGCGCCGGCTGCACGGCACCGACCTGTGGTCGGTGGTGCTGGAGCTGCCGGAGAGCTCCCGGGTGGAGTACCAGCTCGAGGTCCGCCGCGGGGAGCACTACGAGCACCTCAACGACCCGCTCAGCCCGCACCGGTCGCACTCGCCGGTCGGCAGCTCCTCGGTGGTCTTCGGCAGCGGCTACGTCGACCCGGAGTGGGCGCAGCACGACCCGGAGGCGCGCCCGGGCGAGCTGGTCGAGGTGGCCGTGCCGAGCCGGGCGCTGCGCCGGGACGCCCGGGTCACGCTCTACCTGCCGGCCCGGTTCCGGCGGACCCGCGCGTACCCGCTGCTGCTGGTGCACGACGGCCCCGACTACCTGCAGTACGCCGCGGCCCGGACCGTCCTGGACAACCTGGTGCACCGGGACGAGGTGGCCGAGGTGGTGGCCGCGTTCCTGCACCCGGGCGACCGGCTGGTCGAGTACGCCGACTCCACCGCGCACGCCCGGTTCGTCACCGACGAGCTGCTGCCCTGGCTGGAGCGGCGGTTCCCGCTGACCGGGCAGCCGTCGGGGCGGTGCCTGATGGGGGCGTCGTTCGGGGCGGTCGGGGCGCTGTCCACCGCGTACCGCAGCCCGGAGACGTACGGCGCGCTGCTGCTGCAGTCCGGCTCGTTCGTCTTCACCGACATCGGCTCCGACCACGGCGGCGGGCCGGTGTTCGACCCCGTGGTCCGGTTCACCAACCGCTACCGGGCCCGGCCGCGGGCGGTCGCCGACCGGGTCTTCGTCAGCTGCGGCGTCTACGAGCCGCTGATCGTGCCGAACCGGTCGATGGTCCCGGTGCTGTCGGACACCGGGATGCGGGTCCGGTACGTGGAGTCCCGGGACGGCCACTCCTGGGAGAACTGGCGGGACCGGCTCCGCGACGGGCTGTCCTGGGTGTTCCCCGGACCCCGGAAGTACGTCTACGAGTGACGGAGCTGTACCACCGGCGGCCCGGAGGTTAGGGTTGGCGGCCCCTGACGCTGCGACGCAGCAGGAGGTCAGATGTCGCCCCGGTCCCTGTTCCGGCCGGTGGCCGCGCTGGCGGCGGTCACGCTCGCCGTCGGCCTCGTGGCCACCCTGTCCGCCCAGCCGCGCGCCGCCGCGCTGCCGAGGCCGCTGTCGCTGCTGTCCGGCCTGGAGCAGGTGGTCGGGGCGATCAGCCCGACCGTGCTGGCCCAGCTCCCCGCCGACCCCCGGCTGTACGGGCCGTACAGCAGCCGGCCGACGCCCGCGTCCTGCCCGGACGGCGCGGACTCCTGCGTGCGCCGCACGATCGCCGACATGACGGCCCGGTTCGACCGGCTGGCCCCGCGCTGCGACCACGACGCGGTGTTCTCGCTGCTCTACCTGCGGGTCACCGAGCGCTACCGGGACCTCGCCGCGCCGGGGGTGGGCTACTTCGGCAACCCGGCCCTGGTCAACCAGGAGGACCGGGTCTTCTACGACCTCTACGCCGGGTCGTACGCGGACTGGCACGCCGGCCGGCCCGGGACCGTGCCGCCGATCTGGCGGCTGACGTACGCGGCCGCGGACGCCCGGCAGGTGCTCGGCTCCGGCGACCTGCTGCTGGCGATGGCGGCGCACATCCTGCGCGACCTGCCGTTCGCGCTGTGGCGGATCGGGATGGGCGACCGGGCCGACCACCTCGCGGTCAACGCGATGCTGCGGTCGGTCTACACCGAGGTGGTGGACGAGCTGGCCCGGCGGTTCGACCCGCTGATCCGGTCGGCCGACACCCTGCCCGGCAGCGACGTGCTGGTGGTGACCGCGCTGGCGCAGTGGCGGGACAAGGCCTGGCTGAACGGGCAGGAGCTGGTCGCCGCCGGGTCCGACCCGGTCCGGTTCCGGGCGGTCGCGGACCGGATCGAGGCCGAGTCCTGGGCGGTCGGCCTGAACCTCTACCTGGCCACGAGGTACCCGGTGCAGTCGCTCACGGTGACCCGGGACGCGTACTGCGCGCAGAACTGGAACGCTCGGACATGACGCCCGGCCGGCCGCGGGATCTGATGTAGTGGCCGGCCCCTGGCAGGCCTCGGCGAACCGGCTGGTGGGCCGGACGGACGAGCTCGCCCACCTCCGCGAGCTGGTCGACGGGCTGCGGCCCGCGGCCGGGTCGGCGGCCCACCCGAGCGGCCGGGACGGCCCGGACGGCCAGGGCCGACGCGGCGGGCTGGTGCTGGTCGGCGGGGAGCCCGGGGTGGGCAAGAGCCGGCTGGTCCGGGAGGTCGCCGCCGGCGCCGAGGCGGCCGGGGTGACCGTGCTGGTGGGCCGGGCGGTGCCGGCCGGCGAGCCGTACCGCCCGCTGGTCGAGGCGCTGGGCGGCGCGCTGCGGGACCGGCCGCTGCCCGACGACGACGCCCTGCGGCCGTACCTGCCGGTGCTGGCGGCGGTGCTGCCGGACGCCGGGATGGCCGACGGGCGGCGGGACCCGCGGGGCGGCGCGGTGCTCGCCGAGGCCGTGCTGCGGCTGCTGTCCGCACTGTCCGGCCGGGCCGGGACGCTGCTGGTGCTGGAGGACCTGCACTGGGTCGACCCGGACACGCTGACCGTGCTGGCCTACCTGGCGCACGCGGCGGACTCGACCCCGCTGCTGGTGCTGGCGACCGCCCGCGAGGAGCCGTCGCTGCCCGGGCCGCTGCTGGAGCTGGTGGCGACCACGCAGGCCACCGTGCTGACGCTGCCCCGGCTGGACCCGGCCGAGGTCCGGGCGGTGGTCGAGTCCTGCCTGGGCGGCCGGCCGGCGGAGGAGGTGCTGGCCTTCGTCCGGGACCACGCGGACGGGCTGCCGCTGCTGGTCGAGGAGCTGCTCACCGGGCTCGGGTCGGCCGGCGCGCTGAGCCCGGCCGGCCGGCTGACCGGGCCGCTGACCGCCGCGCTGCCGCGGACGTTCGCGGCCACCGTGCGCAGCCGGGTCGAGGCGCTGGACCCGGCGGCCCGGGCGGTGGTGCGGGCGGCGGCGTTGCTCGGCCGCAGGTTCGACTGGTCGCTGCTGCCGGAGGTCACCGGGCTGCCGGTGGCCGACGTGCTGGGCGGGCTGCGGTCGGCGGTCCGGTCCGGGCTGGTCGAGGTGGACGAGGGCGAGGAGTTCCGGTTCCGGCACACGCTGACCCGGGACGCGGTCGTGGACGACCTGCTGCCGCCGGAGCGCCGGGTGCTCGCCCGGGCCGCGGCCGAGATCGTCGAGCGCCGCCATCCCGACGCGTACGCGCTGGCCGCGGGCCTGCGGGCGGATGCCGGCGAGGACGAGCGGGCGGCCCGGCTGTCGGTCGCCGCCGGCCGGCAGGCGGCCCGCCGGGGGGCCCTGGACACCGCCGACCTGCTGCTCACCCGGGCCGCGGAGCTGGCCACGGCCACGGAGCTGCGGGCCGAGGCCGAGCGGGAGCTGCTCGGCGTGCTGGCCGACAAGGGGGACGCGGAGCGGGCGCTCGCGCTCGGCGGGCGGCTGCTGGCCGAGGGCGACGACGCCGTCCGGCTGCTGCTGGCCCAGGTCGCCGCGGCCGCCGACCGGTGGGACGACGTCGACGCCCACCTCAGCCGGCTCGCCGACAGCGCCGACCCGCTGGTCGGGGTGCTGGCCGCGCGGCTGGCGCACGCCCGGGGAGAGCCGGCCCGGGCCCGCCGCCTGGCCGAGGAGGCGCTGGCCGCGGGCCGGCGGGACGGCCGGTGGGGGGTCGCCTGCCAGGCGCTGGAGGTGATCGGCCGGGCCGCCCGGCTGGACGACGCGGCCGCCGCCCGCAAGGCGTTCACCGAGGCCGAGTCACTGGCGGCCGAGCACGACGAGCCGCTGGCCCAGGTCTCCGCGCTGCACGAGCTGGGCACCGTGGACATGCTGGTGGACGGCTCGACCGACCGGCTGGAGCGGGCCCGCGCGATCGCCGCCGACGCCGGCGCGCTCCGCCTCGCCGCCACCCTGGACGTCCAGGTGTGCGCCGGGATGCTGCACCGGGACCCGGCCCGCGCGCTGACGTACGGGCAGCGCAGCGCGGACGTGGCCCACCGGCTGCGGGCCGACCGGCTGACCGCCACCGCGCTGGTCTTCCAGGCGGTCGCGCACGTGCAGCTCGGCGCGGCCGACGAGGCCGAGCGGTGCGTCCGGCAGGCGCTCCGGCTGGCCCCGGACGACCTCGACGTCAACGCGGCCATCTGGGGCAACGTCAAGGCGCACGAGGCGCTGGTCGCCGACGACCTGGACCGGCTGCGGGAGACCCTGGACCGGTGCGCGGACTACCTGCGGCGCAGCCCGAGCACCACCCCGGCCCCGACCCGGGGGCTGTGGGCGCTGGTGCGCACCCTGGCCGGGGACGGCGCCGAGGCCCGGGCCGAGGCCCGCCCGTCCTCGGTGAACTGGGAGAACGCCGCCCTGCTCGGGTACGCCGACGCCGTCGACGCCGGCCGCCGCGGCCGCCGCCGGGACGCCGAGGAGCTGTTCGCCGCGGCCGACGCGGAGCTGGCCCGGCTGGGCTGGTGGCGGCACCGGATCCGGCTGCTGGTCGCGGACGCCGCGCTGGACGCCGGCTGGGGCGACCCGGTCGGCTGGGCCCGGGAGGCGCTGCCGGTGTTCGCCGGCCGCTCGGAGAGCCGGCTGGCCGCCCGCTGCC
>CADCTP010000028.1 GCA_902805565.1 uncultured Mycobacteriales bacterium | reverse complement strand
ACCGCGAGCGCGCCGTCGCCGCGCTGGTCCGCGACCGGATCGCAACCGCGCTCGCGCACCCGTCGCCGGAGACCATCGAGTTCGGCCGGGCCTTCCACGAGCTGGGCCTGGACTCGTTGACCGCGCTGGAGCTGCGCAACGGGCTCGGCGCGGCCACCGGCATCCGGCTGCCGGCCACCGCCGTGTTCGACCACCCGACGCCGGCGGCGCTCACGGCGTACCTGCTGGGCCGGCTGCCCGGGGCGGCGGCGGCCGTACCGGTCCCGGCCGCACCGGCGCCGACCGCCGACGACCCGGTCGCGATCATCGGGCTGGCCTGCCGCTACCCGGGCGGGGTCGACTCGCCCGACGCCCTGTGGCGGCTGGTGTCCGGCGGCGTCGACGCGGTCGGCGGCTTCCCCACCGACCGCGGCTGGGACACCGAGCGGCTGTTCGACCCCGACCCGGACCGGGTGGGCCACAGCTACACCCGCGAGGGCGGCTTCCTGCACGACGCCGCCCTGTTCGACGCGGCGTTCTTCGGCATCAGCCCGCGCGACGCCGCGGCCGTCGACCCGCAACAGCGGCTGCTGCTGGAGACGGCCTGGCAGGCGTTCGAGCACGCCGGCATCGACCCCGCCGCGCTGCGGGGCAGCCCCACCGGCGTCTACGCGGGGATCATGTACGACGACTACGGCTCCCGGTTCCTGGCCCACAAGCCGGCCGGGTACGAGGGCCGCATCATGACCGGCAGCACGCCCAGCGTGGCCTCGGGCCGGGTGGCGTTCACCTTCGGGCTGGAGGGCCCCGCGGTCACGGTGGACACCGCGTGCTCGTCGTCGCTGGTCGCGATCCACCTGGCGGCGCAGGCGCTGCGGGCGGGGGAGTGCTCGCTGGCGCTGGCCGGCGGCGCCACGGTGATGGCCACGCCGAACACCTTCGTCGAGTTCTCCCGGCAGCGCGGGCTGGCGCCGGACGGGCGGTGCAAGCCGTTCGCGGCCGCCGCCGACGGGGTCGGCTGGAGCGAGGGCGCGGGGCTGGTGCTGCTGGAGCGGCTGTCCGACGCCCGCCGCAACGGCCACCGCGTGCTCGCGGTGGTACGCGGTTCCGCGGTGAATCAGGACGGCGCGTCGAACGGTCTCACCGCGCCGAACGGCCCGTCCCAGGAGCGGGTGATCCGGGCCGCGCTGGCCGGCGCCGGGCTGTCCCCGGCGGACGTGGACGCGGTCGAGGCGCACGGCACCGGGACCACCCTCGGCGACCCCATCGAGGCCGGCGCGCTGCTCGGGACGTACGGGCAGGGGCGGCCGGCGGACCGGCCGCTGCTGCTCGGGTCGGTGAAGTCCAACCTGGGCCACACCCAGGCCGCGGCCGGGGTGGCCGGCGTGATCAAGATGGTGCAGGCGCTCCGGCACGGGACCCTGCCGGCCTCGCTGCACGTCGACGAGCCGAGCCCGCACGTGGACTGGTCCTCGGGCGCGGTCCGGCTGCTGACCGGGCCGGCGGACTGGCCGGCCGGGGACCGTACGCGGCGGGCCGGGGTGTCGGCGTTCGGGATCTCCGGGACCAACGCGCACGTCATCCTGGAGGAGGCGCCGGCCGAGCCGGCGGCCGCGTCAGCGGTGCCGGTGGACGGCGGCCGGGTGGTGCCCTGGGTGGTGTCGGGGCGGTCCGAGGCCGGGCTGCGGGCGCAGGCCTCGGCGCTGGCGGCCCGGGTGGACGGGTTGTCGCCGGTGGACGTGGGCTGGTCGCTGGTGTCGTCGCGGTCGGCGTTCGAGCACCGGGCCGTGGTGGTGGGTCGGGACGGGGCCGGGTTGGCGGCGGGGTTGGCCGCGGTGGCGGCCGGCCGGCCGGACCCGGACGTGGTGGAGGGGGTCGCCCGGTCGGTGGGTCCCGGTCCGGTGCTGGTGTTCCCGGGTCAGGGTTCGCAGTGGGTCGGCATGGGCGTCGCGCTGTTGGACGAGTCGCCGGTCTTCGCGGCGCGGATCGCCGAGTGTGAGGCGGCGCTGGCTCCCCATGTGGACTGGTCGCTGACCGCGGTGCTGCGCGGTGACGGAGCCGAACTCACCCGGGTCGATGTGGTCCAGCCGGTGTTGTGGGCGGTGATGGTGTCCCTGGCCGCGGTCTGGGCCGCGCACGGCGTCGTCCCAGCGGCGGTGGTGGGCCACTCGCAGGGTGAGATCGCGGCGGCTTGTGTGGCGGGTGCCCTGTCGTTGGAGGACGGCGCGAAAGTCGTGGCCCTGCGGTCGCGGGCGCTGCGCAGGCTGGCCGGGCACGGGGCGATGGCCTCCCTCGCCATCAGCGAGGACAAGGCCCGGGAGCTGATCGCCGACCGGAACGGCGTGGTGGTCGCCGCAGTCAATGGACCGATGTCCACGGTGGTCTCCGGTCCGCCGGGGGCGGTGGCGGAGGTCGTGGCGGCCGTGGCGGCCACCGGTGCGCGCGGCCGGCTCATCGACGTCGACTACGCCTCGCACGGACCGCAGGTCGACGAGCTGACCGAGCTGGTCGATGTGCTGGCCGGGATCACCCCGGCCGGCGGTGGTGTCCGGTTCTACTCGGCGGTGACCGCCGGCCGGGTCGACGGGACCGGGCTGGACACGGCGTACTGGGTGCGGAACCTGCGCCAGCCGGTCCGCTTCGCCGAAACCGTCGAGGCGCTGCTCGCCGACGGCCACCGGATCTTCATCGAGGCCAGCCCACATCCGGTGCTGACGGTCGGCCTGCAGGAGACGTTCGAGCGGGCCGGGGTGGACGCGGTCACCGTGCCGACGCTGCGCCGGGACGAGGGCGACCTGCTCCAGGTGGCCCGGGCGTGCGGGCAGGCGTACGTGGCCGGCGTCGCGGTGGACTGGTCCCCGTGGCTCAGCGGTGGCCGGGTCGTGGACCTGCCGACGTACGCGTTCCAGCGGGAGCGGTTCTGGTTGTCGGCCGCCGGCACCGTTCCGGCGGGGTCGGGTCTGTTGCCGGTGGTGGTGCCGTTGGCGTCGGGTGGTGTGGTGTTCA
>CADCTP010000027.1 GCA_902805565.1 uncultured Mycobacteriales bacterium | reverse complement strand
CTTCACCCCGCCGGCGCACGGACGTCGATGAAACAACTACGTAACGCGGCAGCGGTCTGACCGAGTGTCAATGATGATCGGCGCCCTCGTGCGCCCGGCGGCCGGCCGGCTCCAGCTGGAACGTGGAGTGCTCGACGTCGCCCGGGGCGGTCCGGGCCAGCTCGACCGAGCAGAGCGCGGCCAGCGCGCCGAGCAGCCCGCGGTCGCCCGGGCTGAACCCGCGCGGCCGGTCCCAGGCCACCACCAGCGCGCCGGCCGGGGTGCCCCGGCCGGTCAGCGGCAGCACCGCGCAAGCCTGGCCGGGAGGGGGCGTGCCGATCGAGCGCAGCACCGGGTACGTCTCCAGCAGCGCCTCGGCCGAGCCGAAGAACAGCGGCGCCCCGGCGCAGGCGAACTCGGCCACCAGCAGTGGGTCCAGCTCCATCGGGACCGTGCCGGCCGGGCCGCGGCCGGCCAGCCGGGGTTCGGGGTCGAGCAGTGCCAGGCCGGCGACCACCGCCCCGCAGGCCTCGCCGCGCCGCCACCACAGGGCGTCCGCGACCGCGTCGGTGGTCCGGGCGGCAGCCAGGGCCTCGATCAGCTCGGCCAGCCCGGACCGGTAGCGCCGGATGTCAGGAAAGCTCACAGCGTCACCCACCGTGCAGCATGCGGCCGGTTGCTGGACCGCGGATCCCCGTACCGCACCCAGGGGAACGGACGAAGAAACAACAATAGGCCGGTACCGGGTCGTCGGGCAACGAACGCGGCCGCGGCGGCCCCGGCCGTCAGGGCCGCGGCGCGAGCACCACGCCGCTGGCCGGCCGGGTCGGCATCCGGCCCAGGTCCATCCCGAGGTCCTGCTCCGGCAGCGTCCACCGGGCGCCCGCCAGGGCCCGTACGGCGGACATCAGCATGGTCAGCACCACGCTCTCCCCCGGGCAGCGGTGGCCGCCCTCGGCGCTGCCGCCGCCCTGCGGGACCAGCGCGTCCGGCTCGACCGGGCAGTACGTCCCGGCCAGGAACCGCTCCGGGGAGAACACGTCCGGGTGCAGCCACCAGGCCGGGTCGTGGTCGGTGCCGTGCACGTCCAGCACCACCAGCCCGCCCCGGGGCACCGGGACGCCGAGGACGTCCTGCGCCTCCCGGGCCCGGGCCGCCAGCACCGGGACGAACGGGGCCAGCCGGCGGACCTCCTGCGCGAAGGCGTACGCCGCGGCGTGGTCGGTGCCGACCCGCTCCCGCCAGCGCGGGTGCTCGGCCAGCGCCCGGCCGGCGTACGCGACGTACCAGGCGGTGGCGATCGTCGGCCGGACCACGTTGAGCAGCTCGGTCCCGGCGGCCCGGACCGGCAGGCCGCTGTCCGCGACCACCCGCAGCGCGGTCCCCGGAGGCGGGTCGAGGGCACCGGCGCGGGTCCGCCGGACCAGGCCGCGGGACCAGCGGTCCAGCGACGCCCGCGCCGCCACCGCCCGGGCGTACGGGGCGCCCGGGCTGGCGAACCCGTCGACCACGGTGGCGAGCTGCCGGGCCCGGCGCGGCCCGTCCCGCACCGGCACCCCGGCCCACGGCAGCACCGCCGCCGCCAGCACCTGCACCGCCTCGTCGAAGAGCACCACCCGGTCGCGGTCCGGCCAGCTCCGCAGGGCCGTCGCCCACAGCCGGTCGGCCCGGCGGCCCAGCGCCGCCACCCGGTCGGCCGCGAGCACGCCGAGGAGCAGCGCCTTGCGGTCGTGGTGCTCGGCGTCGTCCAGCCCGTGCACGGTGGCCGCGCCGAACAGCACCCGCCGCACCGGCAGCGGGACCGCGCCACGCCGGCGCAGCCGCGGGTCGTAGAAGCGGCGGACTCCGTCCGGGCCGCCGACCAGGACCGACCGCCGGCCCAGCAGCCGGATCGGCACGGCCGGCGCGCTGCCGCGACGGGCCGGTCCCCACCGGTAGCCGTCGCGGACCAGGGCCAGCGTGGAGTCCTCCATGTCGGTGGACCTACCCCGGCGGGACCGGGCTACCGGGCGAACAGCCGGTGGATCCGCACCCGGGGCAGCGCGTCCGGGGCCGAGACCACGGTGGTCTCCCGGCGCCAGGCCGCGTCCACGCCGCGCAGGAACTCCGGCTCCCGGGGCCGGCCCGGATCGGCGACCCACACCTCCCGGCCCAGCCGGGGCAGCAGGTCCAGCAGCACCGGGACGGTCTTCGGCTCGTACAGCACGTCCGCGGCCACCACCAGGTCCCAGGGCGCCCCGGCCAGCAGCGGGCCCGGCTGCTCGAACGCGCACCGCACCGTCCGCACGGCGACCCCGTTGCGCCCGGCGTTGACCGTGGTGAACGCGATCGCCTCGGCCGACTGGTCGGCCGCCAGCACCTCGGCGCCGGCGGCGGCCGCGGCCACCGAGACCAGGCCGAGCCCGCAGCCCAGCTCCAGCACCCGGGTGCCGGCCAGCGGCCGCTCGGCGACCGCGGCGGCCAGCGCGCTGCCGCTGGGCCACAGCTCGGCCCAGAACGGCAGCCGGTCGTCGGCCGGGTCGTCCTCGGCCAGCACCTCGTCCAGCAGCGCGTCGCCGTCCCGCGGCCGCAGCAGGGTCACCCGGTGCCCGCCGAGGGTCAGCACCTCCTCGACCAGGTCGGCAGCCGCCCCGCCCGGCAGCCCCGCCGGCACCTCGCCCACCCGCCGCGCACCCGTCACGGGCGCGGAGCCTACGCAGGGCGCAGACTGGACGTCGTGGTCGCACCGTCCCAGCCCGGCCGGGCCGAACGCCTGGCCGCGGTGCTGGACCGGGACGGCGCCCGCTGCCTGTGGTGCGGCCGGGACTTCACCCGGCTGGTCGGCGCCACCACCGACCACCTGGTGCCGAAGGTCAAGGGCGGGCCGTCCTGGGCCGAGAACGAGGCCGCCGCCTGCCGCCGCTGCAACGCCGAACGCGGGCACTCCGCCCCGGCCACCTGGGCCGAGGAGTGCGAGCGCCGGGGCTGGCCGGTGGACCGGTGCCGGCTGGTGCGGTCGCTGACCGCGCTGGACCGGGCGATCGCCACCCGCGGCGGCCAGCGCCGGGCCCGGGCGTACCTGGCCGGCCAGCTGCGCCGGCTCGGGGTGCGCTGACCGCGCGGGCGTCGGGCCGGTCAGCCGGGCACGCCGGACGCGGCCGCGTGCAGGAAGGCCGCGGACACCTCCTGCGGGGTCCGCACGTTCGAGACGTACCCGCGGACCGGCTCCAGGGCCGTCCGCAGCACCTCCACCTCGGGCAGCGCGCCGAAGGCGACCACGGTCAGCTCCACCCGGCGGGCCGGGTCGGCCGCGGCCGCGAGTCCCGCCGCCAGCTGCCGGGCGGTGATCGACCCCGGGTCGTCCTCGTTGCGGCCGTCGGTGAAGACGACCACCTGGTTGCCCACGCCCGGCCGGTACCCCGCGGTCGCCGACCGGTACGCCGCCAGCACCGTGTCGTACAGCCCGGTGCCGGTGCGCTGGGCGGTGAGCCGGCCGACCGCGCCGGCCAGCCCGGCCCGCTGGCCGTCGGTGAGCGGCGCGGTGGCCAGCAGCACCCGGTGGTCGCGCGGCGGGTCCAGCCGCGACCCGAACGCCCACAGCCCCAGCGAGGACCGGTCCGGCAGCATCCGGCCGACCGCCAGGCACCCCTGCCGGACCAGGGTGATCAGCGGGGTCGAGGTGCCCGGGGCCGGCTCGGCCATCGAGCCGGAGACGTCGACCGCGAGCAGGATGCTGCTGCGCCGGTCCTGCACGTACCAGGCGGCGAAGACGTGGTCGACGTGGTGCCGGCCGAGGGTCTTCAGCGGGCCCGCGGTCAGCGCGGGCAGCCCGGAGGGCGCGTCCGGCGGGGCGGCGCCGCCCGGGCGGCGCAGGTGCGCACCCGTGTACGCCTCGGCGGCGGCGGCGCCCTTGAGCGCGGCCAGCAGGGTCGCCAGCGCGGCCGCCCGCTCCGGCGTCTCGGTCGCCGTGGCCGAGGGCAGCCAGGTGTAGCGCAGCAGCGCGGTGTGGTCGGCGCCGGTCAGCACCGCGGCCGGGGTCCGGCCGAACAGCGCGTACTCCGGGACCAGGCCGACCTCGCCGGGCCGGTCCGGCAGCGCGGCCGAGTCCCCCGGGACCGTCCGGGTCCACCGCAGCGCGGCCGACAGCGCCGCCGACGACGCGTCCATCCCGTCGGCCAGCCACACCGCCTCGCCCAGGCTGCCGGCGGCGACCATGCCGTCGCCGGAGCCGTTCGGGTCGCGGACCGCCAGCCGTACGCCGGAGCCGGCGGTGACGAGCCCGGCCAGGCCGCGCCAGGTGCCGCCGGCCGCCCGCACCCGCGCCGCGGTGGCCCCGTCGGTGACCATGTAGATCGGGCTGGTGGCCAGGACCGTGCCGGCGCCGCCCGCGCCCTCCTCGGCCAGCAGGCCGGGGCGGGCCGTCGCCGCCCACGACCCGTCGTCCGGGATCCACACGTCCGCCTGGCGCTCGGCCACCCGGCCGGCGGCGGCCCGCCCGTCGACGACCACGGCGTCCAGGGCCAGGCAGTCCGGCCCGGTTCCCAGGGTCGGGCGCAGGGCGTCGAGGACCGGCGCGAACGACGACCCGGTCACCACCCGCACGGTGCGGGCGCAGTCCGGGGCCGACAGCCGCGCGGGGTCCCCGGCCGGCGACCCGCCGGGGCCGCGGTCGACGATCGCGAGCACCGCGGCGACCGACGCCGCCGCCAGCAGCGCCGCGGCGGCGACCCAGAGCAGGCCGCGCACTCCCGCCGATCCGGTCCGATGCCGTCCCATCCGTCGTTCCCCCGCCGTACTGGGGCCGCCCCCGCGTCCCGCCGCCCATCCTGGCGAGAGCATGACACTTCACCCGGCCGGCGCACGGACGTCGATGAAACAACTACGTAACGCGGCAGCGGTCTGACCGAGTGTCAATGATGATCGGCGCCCTCGTGCGCCCGGTGGCCGGCCGGCTCCAGCTGGAACGTGGAGTGCTCGACGTCGAAGTCGTGCCGCAGGCAGTCGTGCAGCCGGTCCAGGACCCCGCCCCCGCAGGCGCCGCCGAGGGCGGTCTCGTCCACGGTGACGTGCGCGGACAGCACCGGCACGCCACTGGTGATCGTCCAGGCGTGCAGGTCGTGCACGTCGACCACGCCGGGCTGGGCGAGCATGTGCCGGCGCACCTCACCGAGGTCGACCCCGCGCGGGGTGCCCTCCAGCAGCACCTCGGCGGTGTCCCGCAGCAGCTTCACCGCGCGCGGCACGATCAGCGCGGCGATCAGCAGCGAGGCGACCGGGTCGGCGCGCTGCTGGCCGGTGACGGCGATGACGGCCGCGGCGGCCAGCACCGCGACGGAGCCGAGGGCGTCCCCGAGGACCTCGAGGTAGGCGCCGCGGATGTTCAGCGACTCGCGGCGGCCGCGGGCCAGCAGGGCCAGCCCGACGCCGTTGGCGACGAGGCCGATCGCGCCGACGACGAGCACGCCGGCCGGCTGCACCGACGGCGGGTCGGCCAGCCGCCGGACCGCCTCGACGGTGACGGCACCGGACAGCCCGAGCAGCAGGACCGCGTTGGCCGCGGCGGCGAGGACCTCCGCCCGCTGCCAGCCGAACGTGCGGCGTGCGGTCGGCGTGCGGCCGGCCATCCGCACCGCGAGCAGCGCCAGGCCGATGCCCAGCGCGTCGGTGCCGAGGTGGGCGGCGTCGGCGAGCAGCGCGAGGCTGCCGGTGGCCAGCCCCACGACGACCTCGAGGACCAGCACGGACAGGGTGATCGCGAGGACCGCCACCAGCCGGCCGCGGTAGCCGGCGGTCGCCGTACCCGGTCGGTGCGCGTGTCCGTGCTCGTGCCCCACGGCTCGACGGTACTGCCCGGGCCCGGCGGCCCGGGAGTCCCCGGACGGGGCCCGGCCCGCCGGCTCCGGAGGCGGACCGACCCAGTCCCCGGACGTGCACCGGCCCGCCGGCTCCGGGGGGAGCCGACGGGCCGGGTCGCGCCTGGATCTGAGGTCCGACCTAGCTGCGGTCGCGCGAGGTGCCGGTCGGGTCGTCGAGCTCGATCTGCTCCTTGCGGACCTCGCCGGACACGGTCTCGGTCTCGGTGACGGTCTCCTTGCCGAGCCGGACCCGCTCCACGGCCTCGGTCTCGGTGGCGACGACCGGCCGCTCCGCGTGCAGCGTGACCTCGTGCTCCTCCTCGGAGATGTCCTTGCCCGAGTAGGCGGCGCCGCGGTTGGCCTCGGTGATCGGCTCGCGCTCGAGCCGGACCTCCTCGCGGGACACCGGGACCTGCACGGTCTCGGTGTCGGTCACCACGTACTTGCGCAGCCGCGCCCGACCGGCCTCCACCTGCTGGGTGCCGGCGGTCAGCCGCTCCTCCGAACGCGTCATCGCGTCGTCGGTGTTCGGGCCGGAGGTGTCGTGCCCGACACCGCGGTCGTAGTCGGCGCCGCGGTCGTAGTCGGCGGTGCCGGTGACGCCGGTCGCCCGGTCGGTCGTGTCGTAGGTGGTGTCCGTACGGCCGGTGGCGAGGCCGGTGGTGGAGTCGGCGTACCCGCCGTCCCGCTCGGTCTCGGAGCGGCCGAAGTCGCCCTGGCTGACGCCGTAGTAGGCGTACAGCTCGGTCTCCTGCTCCTCGGAGAGGTGGCCGTCCTCGTCGATGCGCGGCGCGTCCGACACGCGGGACTTCGGGACGTCGATGACGAGCTCGTCGCCCTCGACGTGCGCCGCGGCCAGCGGGACGAAGGTCTCCTTGGTCCCGAACAGCCCGGTCTTGACCGTCACCCACTCCGGCTGGCCGGTGGTGTCGTCGAGATACACCTGGCCGACCTTGCCGATCTTGTCCCCGGTGTTGTCGCGAACCGTGGAACCCATCAGCGACGGCACCGATGCCTGGTCGATCATGTTGTCTCTCTCCCGTTTGGTCGAAGGTAGGGTGCACACTGAAGATTCCCGACCGGCCGCCGGCTAACCGGCCCGGGCGCAGTGCATTCGATCAGTTTTCGGGTACGCGACCCACCATGGGAGTCCCCGCCACGGTCGTCCGTCCGATCGGCGCGGCTCTGGCCGCCGCGTTCGGCCGACTCGCCGCCCGCCGCTCCGGGGAGGCCGTGCACCACCGCGGGGTCGTGCTCGCCGGCACGCTGACGGTCGAGCCGCGCCGCCGGTCCGGGGCGGTCCTGCTCGACCGCCCCGGCACGTACGAGGTCCGGGCCCGGCTGTCCTGGGGACTGGGGCCGTGGCGGCTCGGGCGGTGGCGGCTGCCGGACGTGCCGGGCCTCGGCATCCGGGTGTTCGACGCCGACGGCCGCGGCGGCGTGCAGGACGTGGTGCTGGACGGCTGCCGGCCGGCCCCGCACGACCGGGTGCCGGTGCTGCGCCGGGAGCTCGCCGGCTGGTACGGCACCTTGCTGCGGCTGCACCGCGGCTCCGCGACCGGTCCCAAGGTGCAGGTGGCGGTGCGGCTGGACGGCGCCGGCCGGGACCTGGCCGACGCCGCCCGCGGGGTGACCGGCCGGCTGGTCGCGCACGACCGCGGCCGGCTGCTCGCCGTCGGCCTGCTGCGGCTGGCCGCCGCCGACCCGGCCGACGACGGCCGGCTCCGGTTCGACCTCCGGTCCGACGCGGGCGGGCTGGTCTCGGCCGGCGTCGTCACCGACCTCCGCGCCCGGACCTACGCCGCCTCCCGGGAGGGCGACCCGCGGCCGGCTACTCCGACGGCAGCAGCACCCAGAGGATGACGTAGATGATGATCTGCGGGCCCGGCAGCAGGCAGGACAGCACGAACAGCAGCCGCACGGTGGTCGCCGACATGCCGAAGCGGCGACCCAGGCCGGCGCAGACACCGGCGATCATCCGGCCGGTGCGGGGGCGGGACAGACGGGGGGCGGCGTTGTAGGGCTCCATGCTCAGAACGTATGTCCGTCCGGGCCCGGAAACATGCGGGAAGACCCCGATCCGCCCCCGGGGAGAACCCCGGCGTACGGCCGGACCGGCGGCGCGGTCACCCCGGCGTCGTCGGCGGCGAAGACCCGGCCGGCGTCCGGCTCGGCCCGGCGGCGGGCGTCGTCGTAGTGCTCGTGGCCGGTGGTGACGAACAGCCGCCGGCCGCTGCGCCCGCCGATCGCGACCGAGGTCGGCTGGGCCACCGGCAGCGGCAGGACGGCCAGCGTGGAGCCGTCCGGGGCGTACCGGCGGACCTCGCCGGCACCGTTGAGCGCCACCCACAGCGCACCCTCGTCGTCGACGACCAGCCCGTCCGGCGCCCCGTCGTCCGGCCGCACCAGCACCCGGCCCGCGCCCAGCACCCCGTCGTCGAACGGGTACGCGGTGACCACCCGGGTGCCGGAGTCGGCGTGGTACATCGTCCGGCCGTCCGGCGACCAGCCCAGCCCGTTGGCGATCGTCGCGGTCGGCAGCACGACCGCGACCGTGCCGTCCGGGTCGCAGCGCAGCAGCCGGCCGCCCCCGGGGCGGTTGTCGTACGCCATCGACCCGGCCCAGAACCGGCCCTGCGGGTCGCACGCCGCGTCGTTCATCCGGACGCCGTCGGGCTCGGTGTCCAGCAGCGCGGTCACCGTCCCGTCGGCACGCAGGTGCCGGAACCCGGGCCCGGCCGCGAGCAGCCAGCCGTCGCCCGTGCCGAGCGGCGCGACCGCGCCGACGTGCTCGCCGACCTGGTACGCCGCGACCGTGCGCAGCCCGTCGCCGTCCTCGACCGCGCGGCGCAGCACGCCGCCGAGGATGTCCACCCAGAGCAGCTCGCCGGCCGCGGCGTCCCAGCGCGGGCCCTCGCCCAGCTCGGCGACCTCGGTGGACACGGGACGCAATCGGAGATCCGGCACGGCCGGCAACCTACCCCGCGGCGGACCGTACCCTGCCGGCATGGACGCGCCGGCGAAGGCAGGATGGGACGCACTGGTCGCCGACCCGGCGGGAGCGCTGGTCGCGCTGGACTACGACGGGGTGCTGGCACCGATCGTCGAGGACCCCACGCTCGCCGTGCCGGCGCCCGGCGCGATCGAGGTGCTGCGCCGGCTGGCCGAGCGGGTCGGCACCCTGGCCGTGGTCACCGGCCGGCCGGCGGCGCAGGTGGTCGAGCTCGGCGGCCTGGCCACCGTCCCCGGTCTGATCGTCGAGGGGCAGTACGGCGCGGAGCGCTGGGTGGGCGGCGAGCTGACCACGCCCGAGGAGCCGGCCGGGGTGACGGCGGCCCGGGCCGCGCCGCCGGCCGCGCTGGCGGCGGCCGGCGCCGACCCGGCGGTGTGGGTGGAGGACAAGCGGTTGGCGCTGGTCGTGCACGCCCGCCGCACCGCCGACCCGGACGCCGAGCTGGGCCGGCTGGACCCGGCCGTGCGGCGGGTGGCGGAGAAGCACGGCCTGGAGCCGCACCCCGGCAAGATGGTGGTCGAGCTGCGCGCCCCCGGCTTCGACAAGGGTGGCGTGCTGCGCCGGCTGGCCGCGGCGGCCGGGTCGCGCGCGGTCCTGTTCGCCGGCGACGACCTGGGCGACATCCCGGGCTTCGCCGCGGTCGAGGAGCTGCGGGCGGCCGGCACCCCGGGCATCACCGTGGCCAGCGCGTCCCCCGAGGCCGCGGCGGTGGCCGAGCGGGCGGACGTCGCGGTGGACGGCCCGGCCGGCGTGGTGACCCTGCTCGTCACCCTGTCGGACCAGATGTCCGAATAACAGTCACTCAACGTCACCTCTATGCAGGAGACGGTCACATCGGGCACTCTCCGACGGGCCCGGCGAACCGCGCCGGGGCCATGGGGAGGCTCAGTGCAGCGCAGAACACTCGCCGCGGCGTCCGCCGCCGCGGTCGCCCTCGCCACCGCGCTCGTCGTACCGGTGACCGCCGGCCCGGCCACCGCGGCGCCCACGCCCGGCACCGCCACGTACGTGGTGCTCGGCGCGGA
>CADCTP010000026.1 GCA_902805565.1 uncultured Mycobacteriales bacterium | reverse complement strand
GCGGACCTGCGGTTCAGCGGCCCGCTGCGGCGCGGCCCGGCGGTGGTGCACCTGGTCCGCGACCCGGTCGCCGGCCGCACCTTCGAGCTGGGGCCGAAGGAGCACTTCGTGCTGATCCGGCTGGACGGCGAGCGGACCCTCGGCCAGGTCGGCGACGCGTACGCGGAGCGCTTCCGCAGCCGGCTGGCCGACCCGCACTGGAGCCGGCTGCTCGGCCTGTTCGGCACCCGCCGGCTGCTGGCCGGCGCGCCGGTGCCGGTCGCCCCGGCCCCGGACCGCCCGGCCAACCGGGTGCTGGACGGCCGGATCGCGCTGGTCGCCGACGCGGCCGGGCTGGTCGACCGGCTGCACCGGCTGCTCCGCCCGCTGCTCGGCGTCCCCGCCACGGTCGCCGGCGGGCTGGCGGTCGCCGCCCTGCTCGTCCTGGTGGTCGCCGAGGCGGGCGCGCTGCGGGACGCGACCGGCGAGGCGGTCGGCCAGCCGGGGACGCTGGTCGCCCTGTTCGTCGCGTTGCAGCTGAGCACCGCCGGCCACGAGCTGGCCCACGGAGTGGTCGCCCGCCGGTTCGGCGGGACGGTGAGCGAGTTCGGGCTGCGCTGGCGGCTGCCGATGGTCTACCCGTACTGCACGGTCGAGGACATCCAGTTCCTGCCGCGCCGCCGGCACCAGGTCGCCGTCGCCGCCGCCGGTGCCGCGGCGAACCTGCTGTTCCTGCTGCCGGTCGCCGCCGCCTGGCTGCTGCTGCCGGCGGACGCGGGGATCCGGCCCGCCGCCGGCGCGCTGCTCGTGCTCGGGGTGGTGTTCGCGCTGGCCAACCTGCTGCCGTTCCCGCCGCTGGACGGCTACCAGATCCTCGGGTACGCGCTGCGCACCAGCCGGCTGGCCGGGGAGAGCCGGACGTTCCTGGCGCTCGCGCTGCGCCGGCGGGACCTGTCGGCGTACCCGCCCCCGCTCCGCCGCGTCTACGGCGGCTACGGCGCGCTCGTCGTGCTGGTCAGCGGGGCCGCGCTGGTCGCGGTGCTGCTCGTGGCACACCGGGTGCTCGCCGATCGGTGGGGGAGCGCCGCCGGCGTGGCCCCCGCCGCGGTGCTGATCGCGCTGCTCGCGCTGTGGGCGGCCGGAAACCACGCCAGGAAACGGCGTTCGGAGGTGGCGGCATGACCGACGCGGCGATCACGCTCGACGGCATCACCAAGCGGTACGGCGAGACCCTCGCCGTGGACCGGGTGTCCTTCGCGGTCCGGCCGGGCGAGTTCTTCGGCCTGCTCGGCCCGAACGGCGCCGGCAAGACCACGCTGGTGGAGATCGTCGAGGGGCTGCGCCGGGCCGACTCCGGCTCGGTCACCGTGCTGGGCCGGCCGCCGTGGCCACGGGACCCCGGGCTGCTGCGCCGGGTCGGCGTGCAGACCCAGGCCTCGGCGTTCTTCACCCGCACGACCGCCGCGGAGCACCTGGACACCGTCGCCGCCCTGTACGGGCTGCCCCGCGGGGCCGGCGCCGCCGGCCTGGAGCTGGTCGGCCTGGGCGACAAGGCCGGCACCCGGGTGGACAACCTGTCCGGCGGGCAGCGGCAGCGGCTGGCCATCGCGACCGCGCTGGTGCACGACCCGGAGCTGATCTTCCTGGACGAGCCGACCGCGGCCCTGGACACCGAGGCCCGGCGGGCGCTGTGGGAGGTGCTGCGCGGGCTGAAGAGCCAGGGCCGCACCGTCTTCTACACCACCCACCACATGGACGAGGCGCAGGCGCTGTGCGACCGGGTGGCGATCCTGTCCCACGGCCGGCTGGCCGCCCTGGACAGCCCGGGCAACCTGATCCGCTCGCTCAAGGCGCCGACCCTGCTGTCCGTGCCGGCCGACCAGGTGTCCGTCGGGGTGGCCGCGGTGCTGGACGGCGTGGACCGGGCCTGGGTGGACGGCACCGAGGTGGTCGTGGAGACCCGCTCGGCCGGACGGGTGCTCGCCGCGCTGGACGGCATCGGCGGCCTGGACGCGGTCCGGACCCGCAACGCCACCCTCGAGGACGCGTACCTCGCACTGACCGGGGCGGAGGAGCCCGCATGACGGCCTATGCCGCACTGACGTCGGCCAACTACAAGGCGTACGTCCGGGAGCGGGTGACGCTGTTCTTCACGTTCCTGTTCCCGCTGTTCTTCCTGGGCATCTTCGGGCTCATCTTCGCCGACCAGGAGGTCCCCGACAGCGGGCTGCCGTACATCAACTACATCGCCCCGGGCGTGCTTTCCTGGGGCGTCGGCAACGCGGCGGTGTTCGCGGTGGCGTTCACGCTGGTGCAGTGGCGGCGGGACGACATCCTGCGGCTGATCTGGCGGACCCCGACCGGGGCGGGCTCGGTGGTGGCCGCCCGGGCCACCGTCGCGCTCGGGGTCGGGCTGGTGCAGGCCGCGCTGTTCACCGGGATCGCGCTGCTGCCGGTGTTCGGGCTGGAGCTGACCTCGACCTGGCCGCTGGCGCTGCCGGTGCTGGTCTGCGGGATCGCGGCGTTCCTCGGCCTCGGGCTGCTGCTCGGCAACGTCGCCGACACCCCGGAGGCGGTCGGCGCGCTGGGCAACTTCGTGATGGTGCCGATGGCCTTCCTGTCCGGCGCCTTCTACCCGATGTCGATGATGCCGGACTGGCTGGGCACCGTCTCCCGGGTGCTGCCGCTGCGCTACTTCAACGACGGCATCGCCGACGCGCTGTCCGGCCGGGCGAGCGCCGGGCAGACCGCGGCGGACTGCGCGGCGCTGCTGGGGTTCGCGGCGGTGTTCGGGCTGCTCGGGGTGTGGCGCTTCCGCTGGAGCACGGGCCGATGACGAACCTGGCGGACCCGACGGCTGCCGTCGCGCCGGGCGGCGCGGACCCCGCGCCGGGGAGGGCGCACGCGATGACGACCTGGAGCACCGAGGTGCCGGCCCGGCGTACCGGGGGGACCGCCGCGGTCCCGGACCCGGCCGGCGGGAGCGGGCTGGCGGCGGCGGCCGCGGAGCTGGCG
>CADCTP010000025.1 GCA_902805565.1 uncultured Mycobacteriales bacterium | reverse complement strand
TCCCCAGCCGGCCCGGCAAGGACCTCGGCCGCGGCCGCGCCGGCGCCGCCGGCCGGCACCGGCGGCAGCGTCAGCGCGACGCCCTCGGCCAGCAGCGCGTGCCGGGTGGAGGAGAAGAACCAGCTCCCGCCCGGCCGGTACGCGCGCAGCAGGTCCCCGGCCCGGTCGCCGGTCGGCAGGAGCTCGGTGCGCTGTCCTGGGGCCGTCACCTCCCCAGGGTCGCCCGCGGCCCCGGCCGACCGCACGGCAGGGTCCCGGGCCGGGGCCCAGGTCACAGTGCACGCCCCACCCGCAGCAGGTACGCCCAGCGGTCCAGCGGTCGGCGTGGGGACATGGCCGTTGCTCGCACGGGGACGCTCCTTCGCTCGGGTGTCGGACCGATGATGCGTCCGGGGCGCAACGGGACTACCCGGGCGGCGGCACCGGCGCCGGGTCGGCCGGGCGGGGACGGTGCCGGCCGGCACCGGCGGCGCGGCGGCCTATCATCGGCGCGACGCGGGAGTGGGTCGACGACGGAATGGGGTCGTGCGGGTGAAGGGCCAGACGGTCGACCAGTGGCTGGACGAGCTCGGCTCGTCGGCCCCCGCGCCGGGCGGCGGTGCCGCCGGGGCGCTCAGCGCCGCGATGGCCGCCGGGCTGGTGGAGATGGTGGGGAACCTGTCCGTCGGCAAGGGCCAGGACGACGCGGCCCTGCGGGAGACCGTCGAGCGGGCGGCCTCGCTGCGCCGGCGGGCCGCCGAGCTGGCCGACGAGGACGCCGAGGTGTTCACCGCGGTGCTGGCGGCGTACAAGCTGCCCCGCGCCGACGAGGCGGAGAAGGCCGCCCGCCGGTCCGCCATCGACCTGGCGCTGGTAGGCGCGGCCCGGGTGCCGCTGGAGGTGGCCACGGTCGCGGCCGAGGTCGTCCGGCTGTGCACCGGCATCGCGCCGCTGTCCAACCCCAACGTGCTCTCCGACGTGGCCGTGTCGGCCGCCGCCGCCCGCGCCGCGGTCGACTCCTCGGTGGTCAACGTCGAGGTCAACCTGGCCCTGATCAAGGATGCGACCGCGCGGACCGAGCTGACCACCGCCCTGCGGCCGTACGCGTCCGGGGACGTGCAGGGCGAGGCCGAGCGGGTGCTGGGCGAGGTCCGGCGCAGGATCACGGCATGACCCCGATCGACGGCCGGGCCGCCGCCGCCGCGATCAACGCGGACACCGCCGCCGCGGTCGCCGCGCTGGCCGGGCGGGGCACCACCCCGGCGCTGACCATCGTGCTGCCGACCGCCGACGAGTCCAGCGCGTGGTACGTCCGCTCGATCGGCAGGGCGGCCGAGAAGCTCGGCATCCGCTGCGTGGTCGAGGAGCTCGCGGAGCCGGACGCGCTCACCCTGGCCGCCCGGCTGGCCGAGCTGTCCGCCGACCCGGCGGTGCACGCCATCGTCTGCCAGACCCCGCTGCCCGCGGGCGTGCGGCTGGAGGAGGTCGGGGCCGCGATCGACCCGGCCAAGGACGTCGACGGGGCGAACCCGACCAGCCTGGGCCGGCTGGCCGGCGGCCTGCCGGCGTACCCGCCGGCGACCGCGGCCGCGGTGCTGGAGCTGCTGCGCCGGGAGCGGGTGGAGCTGGCCGGCCGCCGGGTGGTCGTGGTCGGGCGGAGCCTGGTCGTCGGCAAGCCGGTGGCGCTGCTGCTGCTGGCCGAGCACGCCACCGTGACCGTCTGCCACTCCCGCACCCGGGACCTGCCCGCGGTGTGCCGGGAGGCCGACGTGCTGGTGGCGGCGGTCGGCCGGGCCGGGCTCGTCGACGCCTCGTACGTGCGGGAGGGCGCGGTCGTGATCGACGTGGGCATCAACCCCACCGCGGACGGCGGGATCGTCGGGGACGTCGCGTACGACGACGTCGCGGCGGTCGCCGGCGCGGTGACCCCGGTGCCGGGCGGCGTCGGCCCGGTGACCACCGCCCTGCTGCTGCGGCACACCGTCCGGGCCGCCGGCGGCTCCTGAGCCGGTGACCGGCCCGCGGGTCGCCATCGTCGACAACCACGACTCGTACACCTGGAACCTGCAGCAGCTCTGCTGGGAGCTGACCGGCCGGGAGCCGGTGGTCGTGCGCAACGACGAGACGACCGCGGACGACCTGCTGGCCGGCGGGTTCACCCACTTCGTCGTCTCGCCCGGGCCGGGCACGCCGCACGAGCCGGCCGACGTCGGCGTCAGCGCGGAGCTGATCCGCCGGGCCCGGGTCCCGCTGCTCGGGGTGTGCCTGGGGCACCAGGGGATCGCGGCCGCGTTCGGCTCCCGGGTGGAGCCGGCCGGGACGGTCATGCACGGCCGGCGCAGCCGGATCCGGCACACCGGCACCGGGTTGTTCGCCGGGCTGCCACAGGATTTCCCGGCGGTCCGCTACCACTCGCTGGTGGTGCCCCGGCCGCTGCACCCGGAGCTGGTGGAGACGGCCCGGGCCGACGACGGCGTCGTGATGGGCCTGTCGCACCGGGACCGGCCGCTGCACGGCGTGCAGTTCCACCCGGAGTCGATCGGGACGCCGGCCGGCGAGCGGCTGCTGGCCAACTTCCTCGGCCCCGGCCCCCGTCGCCGGCCGCGGCTCCCGGCGGCCCGGCCGGTGCCGGCCCGGTCGCTGCGGGTGCGCTGGCGGCGGCTGCGGGCGGTGCCGGCCGAGCAGCTGTTCTGGACCCTGCACCGCACCGACCCGTACGCGTTCTGGCTGGACAGCGCCCGGCAGGCGCACGGGCTGGGCCGGCACAGCTTCCTCGGCACCGGCACCCCGGCAACCCCGACCCGGGACACCGCCCGGGTGGAGCGGGACGGCTACGGGCTGCCGTTCGCCGGCGGCTGGGTCGGCCACCTCGAGTACGAGGGCGCGGTCCGGGCGCTGTGGGTGGACCGGTTCGTCGCCGTCGACCACGCCACCGGTGACGTGCTGGCGGTCACCCTCGGGCTGCCGCCGGCAGCGGCCGCGGCCTGGCTGGACGGCGTCGCGGCGGTCGCCGACGCGCTGCCCGCCGGCTGGGAGCCGCCGCCGGTCGACGCCGGGCTCACCGACGTGCGGCCCGAGGTCGACCGGGAGACCTACGGCGCCCACTTCGCCGAGGTCCAGGGCTGGCTGCGCCGCGGCGAGTCCTACGAGGCCTGCTACACGTACCGGATCACCGCCCGGTCGACGGCCGACCCGCTGGCGGCGTACCTGCGGCTGCGGCGGGAGAACCCGGCCCCGTACGGCGCGTACCTGCGGTTCGGCGACCGGCACGTGCTCAGCTCCTCGCCGGAGCGGTTCCTCACCGTGGACGCCGACGGCTGGGCCGAGACCCGGCCGATCAAGGGCACCGCCGCCCGCGACCCGCTGCGGGACGAGGAGGACCGGGCGGCGCTGGCCGGGGACGAGAAGAACCGCAGCGAGAACCTGATGATCGTCGACCTGCTCCGCAACGACCTGGGCCGGGTCTGCCTGCCCGGGACGGTCCGGGTCCCGTCGCTGATGGCCGTCGAGTCGTACGCCACCGTGCACCACCTGGTCAGCACGGTCCGCGGCCGGCTGCGCCCGGAGCTGCACGTGCTGGACTGCGTGGCGGCGCTGTTCCCCGGCGGCTCGATGACCGGGGCGCCGAAGGAGCGCACGGTCGAGCTGCTGGCCGGGCTGGAGACCTCGCCCCGCGGCGTGTACTCGGGCTGCCTGGGCTGGCTCGGGCCGGACGGCACCACCGACCTGTCCATCGTGATCCGCACCGCCGTCCGGGACGGCGACCGGGTGACGATCGGCGTCGGCGGCGCGATCACCGTGCTGTCCGACGTCGACGAGGAGTGGGCGGAGACCCGGGTGAAGGCGGCCGCGGTGCTGCACGCGCTGGATCCGGTGGGTGCGCCGCCCGTCGGCTGACCACGTTCCGGCTTCGTCCAGAATGGTCACCGTGACCGGATCAGATGCGGACCGTTGGGTCCGCCGCTTCCATCCCGCTTCGCCCGGTGCCCCGCGCCTCGTCTGCTTCCCGTACGCCGGGGGCTCGGCCAGCTACTTCTTCCCGGTGTCGGCCGCGCTGCGGCCGGACGTCGAGGTGATCGCGGTGCAGTACCCCGGCCGGCAGGACCGCCGGACCGAGCCGGTCGTCACCGACCTGCTCGAGCTGGCCGACCGGCTCGCCGACGTGCTGCCGGCCGGCCCGGCGGTGTTCTTCGGCCACAGCATGGGCGCGGTGGTGGCGTACGAGGTGGCGCGGCGGTGGGAGCGCCGCGGCATCGTGCTGACCCACCTCTACGCCTCCGGCCGCCGCGCGCCGGGCCTGCTGCGGGACGACGACGACGTCCACACCCGCAGCGACGCCGGGATCCTGGCCGAGGTCGGCGCCCTCGGCGGGCCCGCCGCCGGGCTGCTGGACGACCCGGAGATGCTGGCGCTGGTGATGCCGGCGATCCGCGGCGACTACCAGGCCATCGAGACCTACCGGCACAAGCCGGACCCGCTGAGCTGCCCGGTGACCGCGATGACCGGCGACGCCGACCCCCGGGTCACCCTGGACGAGGCCCGGGCCTGGGCCGGGATGACCAGCGGGCCGTTCGACCTGCGGGTGTTCCCGGGCGGCCACTTCTACCTCGCGGACCAGATCAGGCCGGTCCTGGACACCCTGCGCGAGTCGCTCTGACGACGCGTCTCCCCGGCGGCGCACCGCGCCGCCGGGGGGCGGGTCTCAGCGGTCGACGCCGCCCATCACCGGGTCGATGCCGGCCAGCGCCGGGATGAGGTCGGCCAGCAGGCCGCCCTCGGTCATCGCCGGCAGCGCCTGCAGGTTGACGAACGCGGGGTCGCGCACGTGCACGCGGAACGGTCGGGTGCCCCCGTCGGAGACGACGTGGTAGCCGAGCTCGCCGCGCGGCGACTCGATCGCGGTGAAGACCTGGCCCGGTGGCACCCGGAAGCCCTCGGTGACCAGCTTGAAGTGGTGGATCAGCGACTCCATCGACTGACCCATGATCTTCTTGACGTGGTCGAGGGAGTTGCCCAGGCCGTCCGGCCCGAGCGCGAGCTGCGCCGGCCAGGCGATCTTGCGGTCCTCCACCATCACCGGGCCCGGCTCCAGCCGGTCCAGCGCCTGGGTGACGATGCGCAGCGACTGCCGCATCTCCTCCAGCCGGAGCAGGTAGCGCGCGTAGCTGTCGCAGTCGGTCGAGGTCGGGACCTCGAAGTCGAACTCCTCGTAGCCCATGTACGGGTCGGTCTTGCGCAGGTCCCAGGGCAGCCCGGCGGAGCGCAGCACCGGGCCGGTCGCGCCGAGGGCGAGGCAGCCGTCCAGCGACAGGTAGCCGACGCCCTGCAGGCGGGCCTTCCAGATCGGCTGGCCGGTGAGGAGCTTGTCGTACTCCGGGAACTTGGCGTCGAGGTAGCTGACCACCTGGCGGATCGCCGCGTCCGCGCCGGGCGGGAGGTCCTGCGCGACACCGCCGGGGCGGATGAAGCCGTGGTTCATCCGCAGGCCGGTGATCAGCTCGAAGACGTCCAGGACCTGCTCGCGCTCCCGGAAGCCCATCGTCATCGCGGTCAGCGCGCCCAGCTCCATGCCGCCGGCCGCGAGGCTGACCAGGTGCGAGGAGATGCGGTTGAGCTCCATCAGGATGATCCGGATGAGCCGCGCCCGCTCCGGCGCCTCGACCCCGAGCAGCCGCTCGACCGAGAGGCAGTACGCCGTCTCGTTGAAGAACGGGGACAGGTAGTCCATCCGCGTCACGAAGGTGACGCCCTGGGTCCACGTCCGGTATTCGGTGTTCTTCTCGATGCCGGTGTGCAGGTAGCCGATGACCGGGCGGGCGCTGATGATCGTCTCGCCCTCCATCTCCAGCACCAGCCGGAGCACCCCGTGCGAGGACGGGTGCTGGGGGCCGAAGTTGAGCGCGATCCGGTCCTCGCCGGCGGCCTCGGCCAGGAACTCGCCCCAGTCGCCGCCGGAGACGGTGTGCACCTTGCCTTCGGTGGTCTCTCGGGACGCCGCGTAGACGTCCGGCTCCTCGCGGAACGTGTCGCTGGCAGTCACGTGGTCACCTCGGAAGAAGCCCAGATCCGACCGCCTCAAGCTATCACCGGAGGGTGCGGGCCAGCTCGACGAGGCCCCCCGCGCGGTTGACCTCGACTTAACTGGAGGTTCTAGCGTCGCGGCATGAAGGCGATCCGGCAGTACGAGTTCGGCGCGGCCGACGTCCTGCGCCACGAGGACGTGCCCGACCCGGTGCCCGGCCCCGACCAGGCGCGGATCCGCGTCGCGGTGGCCGGGATGCACCTGGTCGACACGACCATCCGACGCGGGTCGGCCGAGGGGCCGCCGCTGCCGGCACTGCCGGTGACCCCCGGCCGCGAGGTCGCCGGGGTCGTGGACGCCGCGGCCGACCCGTCCTGGGTGGGCCGGCGGGTGGTCGCCCACCTCGGTCAGGCCAACGGCGGGTACGCCGAGCTCGCCGTCGCGCCGGTGACCTCGCTGCACGCGCTGCCCGACCACCTCTCGTACGAGGCCGCGGTGGCCCTGGTCGGGACCGGCCGGACCGCCCTGGCCGTGCTGGAGCTGGCCGCCCTGGGGCCGTCGGACGTGGTGCTGGTGCCGGGGGCGGCCGGCGGTCTCGGGTCGCTGCTGCTCCAGGCCGCCCGGCGGGCCGGCGCGGTCACCGTCGGGCTGGCCGGGCCGGCCAAGCTGCCGCACGTGGACGCGGACGTGGCGGTCGACTATTCGGTGCCGTCCTGGCCCGACGAGGTCCGGGCGGCGCTGGCCGGCCGGGCGCCCACGGTGCTGCTCGACGGGGTCGGCGGCGCGCTGGGCCGTACGGCCTTCGAGCTGGTCGGGACGGGCGGGCGGGTGGTCCTGTTCGGGTGGGCGGCCGGGGCGCCGTTCGAGCTGTCGGTGTGGGACCTCTACCGGCAGGGGCTGACCGTCTCCTGCGCGATCGGTCCGCGGATCTTCGCCCGGCCCGGCGGCCTGCGCGGCTGGGAGGAGGAGGCGCTCGCGCTCGGCGCGTCCGGGGCGTGGCGACCGCTGGTCGGCCCGGCGTACCCGCTGTCCGACGCGGCCGGCGCGCACCGGGCCATGGAGGAGCGCCGGACGGTCGGCAAGGCGGTGCTCGCCCCGTGATCGGCACCGGCCAGCGCGAGCTGACCGTCGGCCAGGTCGCCGAGCGGGCCGGGGTGGCGGTGTCCGCGCTGCACTTCTACGAGGCCCGCGGCCTGATCCGGTCCCGCCGCACCACCGGCAACCAGCGCCGCTACAGCCGGGACGTGCTGCGCCGGATCGCCTTCATCCGGGTCGCCCAGCGGGTCGGCATCCCGCTGGCCACGATCGCCGGGGCGCTGGCCGCGCTGCCCGAGGAGCGCACGCCGACCGCGGCGGACTGGGCCCGGCTGTCCGCCGGCTGGCGGGTCGAGCTGGACGAACGGATCGCCCGGCTGACCCAGCTCCGGGACGAGTTCACCGACTGCGTGGGCTGTGGCTGCCTGTCCCTGCAGCGGTGCCGGCTGGCCAACCCGGGCGACGCGTACGGCGCCCGGGGACCCGGTCCCGGCCGGCTCAGGCTCGACTGATCTCCTCGGCGTCGATCTCCGGGCTGCTGCCGCGGACCAGCCGGTCGACGGCCCACAGCACCACCCCGATCGCCAGCAGGATGCCGGCCCGCAGGTAGACCTCCGCGTCCCGGCCGGTCAGCGGGCTGGCCAGGATGAGGCTGGCCACCGCGCCCACCGCCGGGACCACCGTCGGGGCGCGGAAGTGCGGGTGGTCGACCGGCTCCCGGCGCAGCACCAGCACCGAGACGTTCACCACGGTGAAGACGAGCAGCAGGAGCAGCACGGTGGTGTCGGCCAGCCCCGTCAGGCTCCCGGTGGAGACCAGCGCCGCCGCGATCACCAGGGTCAGCAGGATCGCCACCCACGGCGTCTTGCGGGCGCTGTCCACCCGGGCCAGCACGCGGGGGACCAGGCCCTGCCGGGCCAT
This sequence comes from uncultured Mycobacteriales bacterium, assembly GCA_902805565.1. Lineage (GTDB taxonomy): Bacteria > Actinomycetota > Actinomycetes > Mycobacteriales > CADCTP01 > CADCTP01. The sequence goes on along the minus strand of CADCTP010000025.1, from coordinate 1,903 downwards.
GCCGTACAGCAGCCGGGACGCCATGATCAGGTTGACCAGCGCGGTGTTCGCCACCGCCAGCAGCGCGATCGCCGCGAACAGCTTCGGCGGGAAGTCCACCCCGCTGGCCTCGACCACGGCCAGCAGCGGCCCGCTGGATCCGCTCAGCTCGTCCGCCGGCAGGATCATCGAGGACACGAACGCGACCCCGAGGTAGATCGCCCCGGTCACCAGCAGGCCGATCAGCAGCGCCCGCGGGAACGCCCGCGCCGGCTCCTGGGTCTCCTCCGCCAGGTTGACCGTGTCCTCGAAGCCGAGCAGCGCGTAGAACGCCAGCGCGGTGCCGCCGAGGATGCCGAGCAGGACCCCGTTCTCCGCGTCGAACTCCAGCGCCCGGGACGGCTCGCCGTCCCCCGACAGCAGCGCGATCGCCCCGATCACCAGGATGATCACCAGGCCGGTCACCTCGACCAGGGTCAGCACGATGTTGATCCGCACCGACTCCCGGATGCCCCAGTAGTTGATCGCCGCCAGCCCCATGACGAACCCCAGCGCCACCAGCACCGTCGGCAGGTCCACGAACTCGGCCAAGTAGTCCCCGCCGAACGCCCGCGCCGCCGCACTCGCACTGGTGATCCCGGACATCAGCACCGCGAACGCCACCAGGAACGTGAAGAACGGCCGCTTGAACGCCTTGTGCGTGTAGAGCGCGGCCCCCGCGGCCTGCGGGTACTTGCCGGCCAGCTCGGCGTACGCGGTCGCGGTCATGCCGGCCAGCAGGAAGGCGACCAGGAACGGGACCCAGAGCGCACCGCCCACCTCGCCGGCGACCTTGCCGGTCAGCGCGTAGATGCCGGCGCCGAGGATGTCCCCGACGATGAAGAGGATCAGCATGCGGGAGCTGATGGCCCGCTTCAGCGGTGCATCGTCGGCCATGTCCCAGGTGTGCCCGGTCCCGACCCCCCTGACACCGGGCCACGGCGGCCCCACCAGGTCTGGTAACGTCTTACCTCGGTCAGCACGACCAACGTTCTGGCCCCGTAGCGCAGTTGGTTAGCGCGCCGCCCTGTCACGGCGGAGGTCGCGGGTTCGAGTCCCGTCGGGGTCGCGGGCAGGTAGCTCAGTCGGTACGAGCGTCCGCCTGAAAAGCGGAAGGTCGGCGGTTCGACCCCGCCCCTGCCCACCCTTCCTGTGGTGGATCTCCCCAGCTCAACGCCGTTGTACGGCCTTGGCTGCGGTTCTCCTCGGTTGACCCCTGGTCGCCGCCGCACACCCTGTTTCGCCGCTGCCTATCGCACGTGGGTCGCACGCGGTCCGCCCTCGGGCCGGCCCGTCCTCCCCCGTCCAGACAGGCGGGGCCGCCCGGTGCGTCAACACCGAACGGCCCCTTGATCCCGCACCTTCCGTGAAAGGGCGAGACCCAGTGGCAGACAGTACTGAGCACCCATTCCGACACGTCACCTCCGGCCGGCGCGCACTCGTCGCCGCGTACCTCCGGTCGGCGACCCCTCTTCCGGCGCTGTACTCCTTCGCGTGGGCGGAGGCTTCCGCCGCGCTGGTCGAGCTGGGGTGGTCGACCGCGGCCCGGTCGCTGCTGGCCTGGCACCTCGACCAGCCGCTCGCCAACCAGGCCGCCCGGGTCCTCCTCGGCGGCATCCCGCCGACGCCGGCCGACCTCACCGACCGTCTGCGCCGAGAGCTGCACGACCTCCACGCCGCGGTCGAGCTGCCGTCGTGGGCGACCCTCGGCGTCCATCTCCACGGGGAGGACACCTACGCCCGGCCGACCCTCGACCTGGACGACGCCGAGGCGGCGGATGCTCGGCAGTGGGCACCGGTCACCGTCGCGGCGTACCACGACGCCACGAAGCTGCAAGGTGCGAATCGGGGGTCAGGAGCGGTCGTCGACTCAGGTGTCCTCGGC